>JAQYVF010000007.1 GCA_030145625.1 Desulfocapsa sp.
AGCGGGTGTTGAAGGGTCCACTGCCAATCGTGTGCATATTCAGGCTTGCCTGTGTGCTTTGCGCAGTTTAAAGCGAAAATTGCCTGTGCATATCTATACCAGTTCCGGCTATCTAAAAGATGGGGCCGGCAATTGGGTGAAAGGCTGGGCGCGAAACGGGTGGTTGACACGGGAAGGAAAAGAGGTGCGCAATCGTGAGGAGTGGAAGCAATTAAACAGTGTGTTGCAACATCTGACAGTATCTTTTCATGTGATTGACAGAGACATGCCGCCCTGTCATTGCCAGGAGGCAAAAGAACTGGCCCGAGAATGGGTGACAGATCTGGAAGGGAGAGATGAATGAGTGTGACGGCCATTAAAAGAAGATCGAAAAAGGGTGTTCATTTTAGTCTCGCCATGACCATCGGGGTCATTATCAGCTGTCTCCTGATTTCCTTAGGTATTGCAATTACCTTTTATACTTATGAAAAAGAGAAGAAGACAGCGATTGAGACCACGGAAAAAATCTTTGAATTCAGTTCCCGGCACACTGAAGAAAAGCTCTTTTCTTTGATTCATTCAGTGGAGAGTTTTGTAACTGTATCATCAGCATTGCAAAGAATTGGTGCTGGTGGAGTGGAAAATCTTTCTTTGCTTCTTCCCTATTTTCATCAATCTTTTGTCTCTCTCCCCTGGATGGATTCTTTCTATGTTGGGTATCGCGATGGTGCCTTTTACATGATTCAGGCTATTCGTGGGAATGAATTGATTCGTAAGGCATTTTCAGCATCGGCTCAGGCAGCATATGTAGTGAAAACAATCACGCCTGCTGATAATGGGGAGACCCAGGTACAGTTTCGATTTTATGGTTTGGATCTTGCTCTCCAGGAAATACGAACAATTGCTCCTGACAGCTATGATCCAAGGCACAGGGACTGGTATTCTGAAGGAATATCCACACAGGAAACTGTTATCACAAGGCCTTATATTTTTTATACCTCAAGACAGATCGGGATCACGGTGGCTCACTCTCTGGAAGGGGGAAAAGGAGTGGTTGGTGCTGACTCGGTTCTTACCACGCTCTCCCAGTTTCTGCAGAAACAGAAACTTACTGCGTCAACAGAGATCGTGATTATGGACGAAAACGGAAGGGTGATATTCAGTGCAGGGAAAAAAGATCTGGCTCAACTTCAGAAAATTAGGGAAACGGATGAAACAGCAGAACTGTATGTCGGAGAGTTGAGTAATCAAGCTGCCAATATTATATATCAAGAATATGTAGCCAAAGGAATTGAGGGAGCTAAGGTTGTTCAGGTTGATGGAGAGAAGTGGTTTGGCCATGCCAGGCAACTTGTGGCAGGGAAAAGAAGCGGTATTTATATTGCCATAGCCTCTCCTTTTGATGAGTTGATGGTCAATGCACGATTCAATCGTGAGCGGAATTTGCTGATCATGCTCTCTGTTATGATTGTGGCAGTGGCCCTGGGCCTTTATTTGTCTCGTCGCGTAGCCGGATCTTTGCATGATCTCTCAGTTCAGGCGGAAAGTATTCGTGATTTCCAATTATCCACTTCTTTTACTGTTCAATCGAAGATCAGTGAGGTGGGCGACCTTGCTGATATCATGACTGTTATGCAGTCGGCCATTAACCGTTTTGTCGAGATTGCCAGGGCATTGTCTGCTGAAAAGAAGATGGAGCGTGTATTGGAAATGATCGTCACCGAGGCGCAATCTATAACCGGTGCAGATGGTGGAGCTATTGGGCTGGTTAGTGATGACGGGAAAAGTTTTTCCTATGTCCAGGCTCGAAATACGGTAACAGGGGTTCACCTGGGCGGCATCAGTGAAAAAGAGATGATTTTTGCCCCCCTCTCCCTGGCAGATAATGGTGAAGTACAAGAGGTCCTGGAGGTGTCAGTGATTCGTAATGCTGAAACAACGGCGCTTGCTGATATCACTCTTACGAATAAAGAGGCATGTTCCAGAATAAGAGAACTGCATGAAAAAGAAGAATATAAATGTCGCTCTCTTCTTGTCATTCCTCTTCTCAATCGTCAAGATGAGGTGATCGGTCTTCTCCATCTCGTCAATGCCAGAGATGGTGACAGCGGTGAAATCGTATCCTTCTCCGAGCATAAGATAAGCTATATCAAGGCGCTCTCTTCCAATGCAGCCCTGGCCCTTGACAATAATAGGCTGATCAGGGCCCAGAAAGAACTTTTTGATTCCTTTGTTCGTCTGATTGCCGGAGCTATTGATACCAAATCGCCTTACACCGGTGGCCATTGTCAGCGGGTGCCGGTTATTGCGGGGATGCTCGCTGATGCTGCCTCTTCTACAACAACACAGGGCTTAAAGGATTTTCATCTTTCTGAAGATGAACGCTATGAACTCTTTGTTGCGTCATGGCTCCATGATTGCGGTAAGGTCACCACCCCTGAATATGTGGTGGATAAGGCTACTAAGCTTGAGACCATCTATAATCGTATCCATGAAATTCGTACCCGTTTTGAAGTCCTGTGGCGGGATCTGGATATTGACTATTACAAGGGGAGCGCTGCAGCACCTGAAAAGAGACAACAGTTGCAGGAGGAGCGGGAGAAACAGAGACGCCAGTTGCAGGAGGATTTTAGCTTTATCGCAGAGTGCAATGTGGGTGGTGAGTTTATGGCCCCGGAACGGGTGGCGCGATTACAGGAGATAGGCAGCCGGATCTGGGAACGAAATTTTGATCATCGACAGGGGCTCTCAGGTGATGAACGAGCGAGGCTGGACATGGATTCCGAGATATCCTTTCCGGTAAGCGAAACCCTGCTCGCTGATAAAGAGGAGCATATCCTGCCCCGCCTTGACGACGGAGATCCTTACGGAGACAATCCCTGGAAGTTTACCATGCCTGTCCCTGAACACCGATATAACCAGGGTGAGCTATACAATCTCTCAATTGCCAAGGGGACTTTGACCACGGAGGAGCGGTATAAGATCAACGATCATATTGTGCAGACCATCATCATGCTCAACAGCCTGCCTTTTCCCAAGGAGATCAGAAGGGTTCCGGACTGGGCTGGAAATCATCATGAAAAACTGGATGGCAGCGGATACCCGCGCTGCCTTAGCGCAGATCAGCTTACTATTCCCGAGCGTATCATGGCGGTTGCCGATATCTTCGAGGCCCTGACCGCTGCAGACAGGCCGTACAAAACGCCGAAAACCCTGAGCGCCTGCATCAAGATTATGAGCTTCATGCGTAATGATGGCCACATCTGTCCTGAGCTCTTTGAATTGCTGCTGAAATCCGGGGTGTACCGGGAATATGCAGAAAAATATATGCAGCCTGAACAGATAGACGAGGTGGATATTTCCGTATATTTTAAAGAATGCTGATGCCGACCCGGAGGAGTACCGTCGGCATCAGCGGAGTCTGGAGCTTTTACTCGCTATTTTTTCTTCTTTTTCTTGCCGGAGCCTTTTTTTGTTTTATTTTCTTTTTTGGATAACTTTGCGGTATCAGACTTTTTTGTATCTTTTTTCTTCTTCGCGGTCTGTTTTTTATCCTTCTTCTTTTTCTTCCCTTTTTTCTTTCCCTCTTTTTTTATAACAGGGGCAGGGGCAGGGGCAGGAGATGGCGCTTGCTCTGCAAGAAGGCGTGCTGCATCCTCAATGATTGAAGCTGCCCGAACAGGGCCAAAACCCGGAACATTCTGCAGTTGTTCGACTGATGCCTCGGCAATATCCTTGATTGATGTAAAGCCGTTTGTCTTAAGAAGCAGTGCACTACTTGGACCAATGCCTTTGATGGACGTGATTGGAATCATTGATTGTGGTCTCCCCTTGGTTAATGGAACTGTTTTTCGCAGGTGTCTATGAATGTTTTTGTCAGGAACGTATCCTTGGAATGTTGGGTCGGGTATGAACGGGATGTGCTCATGGTTTTTTTCCCTACTTCACCATAGCACAGGAAGAGAAACAGGTCAAAAACATGGTTTTTTTCTCTTTTTCTCTAAATATTAAATCATTCGACAATCACTGAATGTATACGAATTGTGTTCTGTTACACTATGAAGTATTGTTTGATCTGGGGTCGTTCGGAGTATTGAGTCTGTAGTTTGGAAAGAATATGAAGCTAAAAGCAAAACTCCTCATTATTGTCAGTTTGGTTTTCTGTGTGTTTGGTTTTTGCGGCCACACCATTCTTCATATGACACTCTATCCCGGGTTCCTGAATCTTGAATATGCAGAAGCTAAACGGGATATGCACAGATGCCGGAAGGCCCTGGAAAATGAGATTGTTCATTTGACAAATTTTGCTGGTGACTGGGCGTACTGGGATGACAGCTATCAGTTTGTTTTGGATGGAAACCAGTCATTTATTGATTCCAATCTTGATTCGATTACCTTTTCTCAGGCAAACCTCAATCTTATCTATTTTCTGAATGATCAGGGAAAAGTGATCTGGGGTAAGGTGTACGACAATGATTTCTCTACTGTCTTGACACTGCCTGACCTTATTCGGGATCGTCTCCCCAGATTGCATCCGCTCTTGCAGAATAATAACGACCCTCTTTTGGTACATGGATATCATAAAACCTCGCAAGGACCGATGCTGGTTGTTTCGCACCCCATAACTGCTAGTGACGGGGCAGGAAAACCTGTGGGAACATTGATCATGGGGCGTTTTTTCAGTGATGCGGTAGTGGAGAAAATTGCATCTCAGATCGGACTTCATCTCACTCTTTTCTCTCTGTCATCACCTGAGCTTCCCAAAGATGTGAGGGAAGTTTTCAAGGGAAAGAATCCTCCAGATATACATTATACGCTTACAGAGTCTGATGATAAGCTACACAGTTATATTCTGTTTCGAGACCTCGCCGGGGGACCTTTATTTCTCATGCAAGGTAAAACTCCCAGAAATATAAGCATAGCAGGAGGGAAGAGTTTTCATTTTGCGTTGATTTTCATTTGTATAGCCGGCTTTTTTATGCTGGTGACTGTACTTTTTGTCCTGCAGCGTATTGTTATTCGGCCTCTACAGCAGTTGACCGTGCATACCTTACGTATTGTTGACGAGAAGGATCTTGAAGGTCAGGTACCGCTGGAAGGTCGTGCAGATGAGGTGGGAATCCTGGCAAAAGAGATCAATAAGATGCTGCAAAGGATTCGTAATCTATATGGAAGTCAGGAAAAACGAGTAAAAAAAAGAACACGAGAACTGTTTTCCAGTAATAAGAAATTACGTCATGTTGTCGAGGAACACAGAGAGACACAAAGGCAACTGCAGCTAACTCTTGATGAACTGGAAATAATCTTTCAAAATACTCAGGCAGGGATATTGGTACTCAAAGGTGGGCAAAAGGTTGCCAGAGTGAACCAACGATTTTGTGAAATCATGGGATATGACAAACCGGAAGATGTGATCGGCAGGAGTGTTCGTGATTTTCATCTCTCCGAGGTTCGATTTCTTGATTTCGGTGACAGGTATTATAAGCCGTTGGCAGAGGGTGAACAGACAGATATTGAATATCCTTTGAAACGAAAGGATGGCGAGGCAATCTGGTGTTTGCTCGCTGGAAAGGTCCTGGATTCTTCTCAAAATTCCGATCCTGATAATGGGGCCATCTGGATTGTTGATGACATCACTGATCAGAAAGAGGCGGAAAGCCGTCTCAAGGATCTGGCGCGATTACAGGGAGTGATGTCCACCGTAGGTGCAGTGTGTCACGAAATAGCCCAGCCTATTCAGGTCATCGACAATCAACTCCAGATGCTGCAGAAAAAGGAGGATCTTTCTCCTGAACTGCAGGAACGGTTGGAGATCATTAAGCAGGAGAACGAACGTTTGACCACCACCACCAGGAAATTAAGAAAGATCAGCAAATATGAGACAATGGATTATGTCTCAGGAATTAAGATTCTCGATATTGAAAAGGCCTCGACCGACCGATAATTTTTTTGATTACGTACAAAGCTCTCCCAACCCTATGCTCATAGGCATAACCTACAGATATAAAAATAAAAAACGAATGTACTCAGGATGTCATCCCCGCGTGGGCGGGGTATCCAGCCACATGCTAAGCTCTTAATGACAAGCTCTAGCCAAACTGAAATCCTGGAGAGTCGAGAAAAACAAAATTTCCAGCTGAGTATTGTATTGAGTCACTTTGATTAACTGGTTCGAAAATTGGTAATTCCGAAAACAAGATGATAATATGTTCTCAGGCACCATTGCTGAATGGGATATCTAATATCACAACGAAGTGTCGCCTATGAAAGAATTTTTCCAGAGGAAATGAAATATTCGAAAATCAGTTGAATAAGCCTGAATGAAGATATACCGGCTATAAAAAAAAATCGGCAATGCATCTCTATTGCAACAGGGTGGAAATATGCTGAAATACAAATTCAGTGAATTGGTTGACATCCCGAAACTCCAAGAGTCCATGGAGTATTTTCACCAAACCACGGGGCTTGCCAATGCGGTCCTTGATCTAGAGGAGAATGTGCTGGTGGCGGCCGGCTGGACAGACATCTGCACCAAGTTCCATCGTTGCAACCCCCTTACCCTGGCCCGCTGTAAAGAAAGTGACGCCTATATCAAATCACACCTGTTTAAGGGGGAATATGCTGAGTATCGTTGCAAAAACGGTCTCAGGGATGTTGCCTTCCCTATTATTATTGAAGGAGAACATTCAGCAACTTTTTTCTTTGGCCAATGTTTTTATGAACATGACCCGCCGGATCTTGCCTATTTCCGCAGACAGGCCGAAGAGGCGGGTTTTGACTCGAAAGAGTATCTGGAGGCAGTAGGCAAAGTTACTATTATTCCCCAAGAGCGAATCAACGGCATTATCGCCTATTATAAAAGTATTGCCGGCATGCTGACGGACATCGGTCTGACCCAGAAACGACAACTGGAAATCAACAAAGAACTTGTGATGTATCGGGACCATCTGGAAGAAATGGTCCAGAAACGGACGGAGGAACTCAACGAGCAGAAAGAAAGGGCCGAAGCGGCCAACCGGGCCAAGAGCATTTTTCTGGCCAATATGAGCCACGAGCTGCGAACACCGATGAACGCTATTCTTGGTTTCTCTCAATTGATGCTGAGAAACAGCGGCCTGCCCAGCGACCAACGCCTGTATCTTGACCACATCAACCACAGTGGTGAACATCTCCTCAACCTGATTAACGATGTACTTGAGATGTCCAAGATCGAGGCCCGCCAGATCTCTCTGAACGTCTCTGCCTTTGACCTGCACGCCTTGTTCCGCGAAGTTATGGTCATGTTTGATTCCGGTTGTAACCAGAAGGGGCTGTAATTTAATCTTATCGGTCTTGATCAGGTTCCCAAATATGTTGTCACCGACGAAAACAAACTTCGGCAAGTGCTGATTAATATTCTGGGCAACGCAGTAAAATTCACGGATCATGGTGGCATTGTGCTGCGGGTGTCCACGCTTCATGCTCCACTGGCCAGCGATGACGCAGAGGTACCTGCTGCGATGGACGACAGGCAGAGTACTGACCAGCTCAAGCTTTGCATTGATGTTGAGGATACCGGCGCCGGCATTGCCGAAGAGGAGCTGGACAAGATGTTCCTTTACTTTGAACAGACAGCCAGTGGCAGGGAAAGCAAAGACGGCACGGGACTGGGACTGGCCATCAGCTTGAATTATGTCCGTCTTATGGGAGGTGAAATCACGGTCACCAGCACTGTGAACAAAGGCAGTGCTTTTCACTTTGTCATTAATATCCTGGAGGCCAAAGCGAATATCCATTCGGCTATCCCAGCTCGTCAGGTGACCGGCCTGGTTAAGGATCAGGAAATTCCTCGCATCCTGGTGGCCGAGGATCAAGAGCATAACCGAATGCTCCTGGTGGATCTTCTCAAAAATGTGGGATTTGAGGTGCGCGAAGCGATCAACGGCAGGCAGGCACTGGAGCTGTTTGACCAGTGGCAACCGCATTTCATCTGGATGGATATCCGCATGCCGAAAATGGACGGCCTGGAGGCCACCAGGCGCATCAAGCGAAGCGAAAGCTACCACAAAACCGTTGTGGTAGCCATTACCGCCCATGCCCTGGAGGAAGAAAAAAAACAGATATTGGCCGCCGGCTGTGATGACTTTGTGCGCAAACCCTACCGTGTTGAAGAAATTTTCCGGATCATGGCCAAACACCTTGGTCTGCAATACACCTATGAGGGGAAAGTAACAGATGAGACATCTCTGCATAGCGAATCTGAATTCTACGCTGAACAATATAGATCGCTGCCGAACGATCTCCATCACGAGCTGCATGAGGCCGTGCTGAGACTCGACACAAGCCGTACCCTGTCAGTGATTAGAAAGATCGCCAAACTCGATGCTGCAATCGGCGGCATGTTGGAAACTTTGGCTAACAATCTCGATTACGACCGTCTGCTGACTCTGCTGGAAAGCGTGAAACCAGTGTCGGAGAAAAGACATGCTCAATGATGAAGGGCAAAACAACGAGCCGCAGGAAATCCTGATTGTTGATAATACCCCTGCTAGCCTGTTGTTGCTTGCCGACATTCTCGGTAACCATGGCTATCGGGTGCGCCCGGCCTCCAGCGGTCGTCTGGCCTTGCGATCCGTGGCCATTTCCAAGCCCGATTTGATCCTGCTTGATGTGATGATGCCCGAGATGGACGGTTATGAGGTCTGCCGTCGTCTCAAATTAGATGAAACCAACCGCGATATCCCGATCATCTTCATCAGCGCCCTTTACGGGACCGCAGAAAAAATACAGGGATTTGACGCCGGAGGCGTTGACTACATCACCAAGCCGTTTCAGCCCGAGGAAGTTCTGGTGCGGGTAAAAACACACCTTGAGTTACGGCATCTGCAGACGCGTCTGCAAAATGCCTATAAGGCAGTGGAACTTCAGGTGCGTCAACGCACTGCTGAACTTTGTGAAACTAATAAAGCTCTTCTGGAAAGTGAAAGAAAATTCAAAACCATCTTTGAAAATATCCAGCATGGTTACATCCTGGCCGATCTTGATGGAAAAATTCTGCTCGTTAATCCCGCTTCCACAAAAATATTGGGATACGACAGCAACGATGAACTTGTCGGCAGGAATATAGCTCATGAAGTGTATGGACACTTGGAAGATCGGGAAAAAGTTAAATCACTCCTGGCTGACAAAGGTAAAGTAGACGACTATGAACTACAATTCAGACGTAAGAACGGTGAACATATCACCGTCTCCTGCAATATTCACCTGGTACTGGATACAGACGGACAGCCCATTGCTCTTGAGGGATTGTTCCGGGACATCACCGAACGCAGGAGAGCTACGGAGGAACTGCGGCAGTCGCACAGACTATTGCAAAGCATGTTCGATGCAATCCCCGGCCTGATCAATGTCCTGGATAAAGACCTTAACATTGTATACAGCAATTGGCATGATCATGAATATGTAACAGAGGAGGAGCGGGCAAATAATCCCAAATGCTATCAGGTTTTTTTACGTAAGGACAAGCCCTGTCCGGACTGCCATGCACGAGAAGTGTTTGCCACAGGCAAACCGTGTACAGTGGAGGTGTTTAATAATGTCCATGGAACCTATAAGGAAGTCAGTACATTTCCTGTATATGACGATGCCGGCAAGGTACGTTTTGTGGTGGAGCATGCCTCGGACATCAGTGAACGCAAACAGGCCGAGGTGGCTCTCCGCTCCGAAAAAGAAAAGCTTGAAACGGTAACACGTAACATAGGGGTCGGACTGACCATTATTGCAAAAGACTATCGAATTCAGTGGGCAAATCAGGTTATCAAAAAAATTTTCGGGGATGTTGAGGGAAAAGTATGTCACTCCACTTTTAACAAGCAAAACCAGGTCTGCCAAGGATGTGGTGTCAGGCAGGTTTTTGCCAATGGCCGGGGACCGGTTACCCATGAACAGAGAGGAGTAGATGTAAACGGCGACGAGGTCTGGTCCGAGATGATTGTCACGCCCCTTACAGACGGACAGGGCAACACCACGGCAGCCCTGGAAGTTTTCGTGCCTATTAATGAACGAAAACGAGAAGAGAAGGAGAGGAAAGAAATCGAAAGCCAACTTCGTCAGGCACAGAAGATGGAGTCTGTGGGTACCTTGGCCGGCGGTATTGCCCATGACTTTAACAATATCCTGACGGCTATTCTCGGATATGCGGAAATGGTACAGGACGAACTCATTCCAGACAGCGATACCTGGGAATTTCAGACAGAAGTGATCAATGCAGGTATCCGTGCCAAAGAGCTGGTGAAACAGATTCTGACCTTCAGTCGTCAGACAGAACATGATTATAAATCCCTGCATCTTCACCTCATCATCAAGGAGACCCTGAAATTTTTACAAGCCTCCATTCCGACCACTATCGAAATTCGCCAGGATATTGATACATCATGCCGGGCAGTGCTTGCCGACCCGACCCAGATCCATCAGGTGTTGCTGAATCTCTGCACCAACTCCTACTATGCCATGTTGGAAAAAGGCGGTGTGCTGGAAATTGGCCTGCGGGAAATCATCATTGGTGAAGATGATAATATTATCAATCAGGAGCTGCACCCCGGAGACTATGTAAAGCTCTCCATCAGCGACACGGGCATCGGCATCAGGCCTGAGAACATTGAGAAGATCTTTGAACCCTACTTTACCAACAAACCCATAAATGAGGGTACCGGCCTGGGCCTTTCCGTGGTGCATGGCATTGTTAAAAGCCATAAGGGCCATATCACGGTCTCCAGCGAACTCGGCAAAGGCACTGTGTTCAATCTCTATTTCCCCTGCATCGAGACCGTTGGCGAGCCAGGAGAGGTAGTGAGTGAAGAACTTATCCTTGGCGGTGATGAACGTATCCTGATTGTGGATGATGAGGAAATTATCGTCAAGATGGAGAAGGTGATATTGGAAGATTTCGGCTACCGGATAACCGCAACGACAAGCAGCCTGGAAGCCCTGTGGATTTTTCAACAGCGACCGGCAGATTTCGATCTGGTTATTACAGACATGACCATGCCGCACATGACAGGTGATGAACTGGCCCTTAAATTTCTAGCAATCAGGCCAGATATCCCGATTATCCTCTTCACCGGCTTCAATGCGCTGATCGACAAAAAAACTGCAATAGAAATCGGCTTCCGTGAATATGCCATGAAACCTGTCCGTAAAAAAGAGTTAGCCCATATGGTGCGACGAACATTGGATCAGGCAAAGCCCTCAACCACCGAATAAACAGCTTGGGGCTGGATTGTGTTTGCCAACTATTTGCGAAACCAATCTTTTTTGCTTATGAAGGGCTATCGACCTGACAGACTGGAACTGTGCTGGCATAATAGCCTGTAGTCCAAAAGATCAGGCCGGTCATTCTCTTTGTACCCAATAACTCACGATGAATTCGAATGGCACTTATGCCCTTTATAAATCCTACGGTATTGGCGACACAAATCTCTTCTGATGCTACCTGTTTTTTCCCTCTCTGCCCGCTTACTCGGTAAAGCGATTACTTATCACTTAAAAGCAGATGCATCATTGGCGGGATGGTTATCCGTCGATCAAGTAGTCCTCCACGATTACGACCGCTACGCCAGAGAATGCGAGCTCCGCCTGATCCGGGCAGATCGTAGGCGATAAAACCTGAGTGTGTGGTGTTAATTACCAGTTCGTAGTCTGGATCGGTGTCGATGTTGGCAATGGTAGGGGCCGGTAGGGCTCCGTTATTATGTTGTGATGAGGACTTGGGCAGCGGCAGATCTTGCTGGTGGAGAAGATTGCCTCTGCAATCCAGCATGTGGAGTTTGCCTAGACGCATACCGCTCTCTGTTTTTGCGGCCCAGGAGGTGAACAGTACTTCGCTGCAGCCATCTTGATCCAGATCTGCTACCACCGGTTCCGAGGCAAAACGGTAAAAGCCTTCCCCTGCCTGAAAGACTGAGTAGGGCCAGTTGTCGTGTTCACTCTTGTCTAGCCAGAAGGCATGTACCTTGCCGTCATAAGAGGAAAAAAGAATCTCTTTTACACCGTCTCCGTTCAGATCCACTGGTACCGGGTTAGGTTGGCAGTGTTCTATGACGCTATAGTCTTCACTCAGTGGCGATCCGGTGTTGATGGGTGCCTGTTCCCAGTTCCAGACTCCTTTGCGAAAGCGGCTGCGATCTTTGTTAAAGAGAAAAACCGAGGTGTATTTGCCAGGAGGGTGGCCCACTGAGCAGTCATACATGTTGCCGGTGACCACTACTTCTTTACTTCCGTCTCCATCCATATCTGCAATAACAGAGGCTCCGTGAGCAAAGTTGCTCCTGTAGCTCTCGGCCCGTGTTCCGTCACATCGTCCCCAACCCCTGACTTCAACGGCCAGATTTTCCCAGGTACCTACTCCTCCCCACTTTTCGTCACCATACAGGGGTGAGGCTGTTACCTGGGTCCCATCAGGCCTATAGGCGCAGAGGGTGGTGACATCAGAGGGGACAACAATTTCTGAGCGGCCATCGTTATCAAGATCATCGACCCAGGCATTGTCATTGAACACCCCGTAAGCTGAACCCAGGCTGTTGTCCAGTTGTGGCCAGCCGGGGCGGAGTGCGCCGCTATGTTCAAAAACCCAGGTGTTGGTCTTGCCGTAAACAGCACCGGTAACAATAACCTCGGAGGTGCCATCCCGATCAATATCGTTGACAACCAGGCCGCGAAGCTCATTACCGGTTGGTTGTTGGGGCCAACCCGGTTTGAAGTAGCCGTTCTGGTCATAGACAGAGACATATCCACCGCTGTGAGCAGTGATAATATCAAGTGATCTGTCATTATCCACATCCGTGACCCAGATGCCGGGCCAGGTCCTGTGATCATACGATGGGGGGCTGCTTCTGTCTTTCCCTGGTCCTACACGC
Source organism: Desulfocapsa sp. (assembly GCA_030145625.1). GTDB lineage: Bacteria > Desulfobacterota > Desulfobulbia > Desulfobulbales > Desulfocapsaceae > Desulfocapsa. The sequence continues at coordinate 12,873 of JAQYVF010000007.1, forward strand.
CACTTCAGGGTTCCGCTTGGGCCATCCAGAACAGCAATGGAATAGGCAGAGGCAATTACCTCTGGAATTCCGTCTTTGTTGAGATCAGCAACCGCAGGTGAAGAGTACCATCCTGTTTCACACCAGGATGAGTAACAGCCTCCATACTGCCATTTCAGGACCGGGGCCTGTACAGCGGCATGGATACTGGAAACAGGAAGAGAAAAGAGGAGAGCGAGCAATAGTGCTGTTAAGAGATGTCTGTTTTGCATGACCAATCCAGAGGGGAGAAAAATTAAGATTCCATATACTCATAAACAAGTCCAGAGCTACGGCCTTTGTCCAGGAAATTTTGTTTTTCCAGCCTTTTTCTTTTATGACAAATTAAAGATTGAACTGTGATGGCTTGTTAATATGGTCTCATGAAAAGTATTAGTATCCAGTGAATCCCGGATTATCAGTTGTTTTGCTTCTTGTTGATCCCGGTATTGTTTGGTAATGGTTATTTGTGAATTTCCTCTCAGGTGTCGTTGAGTTTTTTGCAGATCGCAAACTACCGGAAAGAGAAATTCTGCTTACGTTATTATGTCAATAGGTTAAGGGATTTGATTGTTCGTTGTGCCCGCTAAAAGTAAGTCCGAAACTTGAGCAGGTAATATTGAAAAGAAAAAAATGGAAAAATGAGATGGAAATAATATTATGAACAGCAAAAGTGTTCTGTTTTGTATTTCTTTTTATTTGTTTGTGGTCAACAATATCAACACGGGTTGAGGCTAAAGAAGAACATTTTGATGTGAGGGGTTGGGAATACTCTGATCAGTGGAGCTCAAGAAGTGCCATAGTGTGTAAAAAAGATTATAAAAACAATAAAGAAAATGTTTATATAAACGTATATGTAAGTAAAGACAAAGATGAAGATTGGTGTGGTCTGAGTATTTCGTTGCACCCAAATTCAATAGGTGCTGAGATAGATACAATGCAAGATGGTGCAGATTATCAATTTGATCCTTTATACGAATTATGCGAAATATTCCACAATCGACGTTGGTAAAATTTTAAAAATATTAGTCAGGTCCTTTATCGGAAATTTGGGGGCGAGACAGCCATACTTTATTGGTCATAACGGATACTCTCGATTCGAGTCATGGATTGTGCACCTGATGATTTGCTAACTCTAATAAAATTATGAATACTAAAGTCCCTCATAGCCGTCGTTGCGTAATTTTGTTTTTAATCTTGCTGATAATGGTCTGCGTATCGCAGCCGGCCTGCAATTCTCGTCCAACTAAATCCTCGCCGGTGGTCAAGCCTTTAGAAATTCAGGAGCAGGAAGAAGCGCAGGAAGTGGTGACTATCAACGGTGAAACATATATCATTCCCTTGCCCTGGACGGGAAACCGTTTTACCGCACCAAATCTTGATTATTCGGATTTTCGTCGTATCCCCTCTGAATATTCGCACAATAGCAGTAAAATCTATATCTTGGCTGCAGCACATCAGCCTGTTGTGGCTCTTTTGCATGCTGCTGAAAAGGACGGGGTGTTGCTTAAGGTTGAATCTGTCTATCGTAGTGCAGGATATCAAAAACGCATATTTAAGCGAATGCTTGCCGAAGGTCGAACCTTTGATGATATTATTCGTTATGTGGCTCCACCGGGTTATTCGCAGCATATGCTTGGTACCGCTGTTGATTTTTTTCCGAGTAATTGGCGATTTGCCGATACGACTGCTTATACCTGGCTTCAGGAAAACGGACCGCGATTTGGTTTTGAAGAAACCTATTCGCAGTTTAACTCGATGAAGATGCCGTGGGAAGCCTGGCACTGGAATTATATTGGGGAAAAGTTGTGATATCAGACGGGTGTCCATTGTCTACATTTCTGGATGGAGAGGTCTTAATAAGTTTTGGGAAATCGATAAGTTAGTAAAATGTTGTCACTGAATCCGGAATGTGTGGGAAAGTATGATCACTTGTGATGTGGTAACTAAAATGTTGAATATCTTCTTCTGCAGATCACATAAATCTGTGTTTGTTAACGAGTAGAATTGAAAGTAAAAACAAAAAATTGAGAGAGGGATCTATGGAGCTTGTCAAAATAGTATGTGCTGTTATTTTACCCCCGTTGGGTGTGTTTCTCCAGGTTGGCATTGGCAAACATTTTTGGATTAACATTATTTTAACGTTATTTGGTTATCTTCCTGGAATCGTTCATGCGATTTGGGTAGTTGCTAAAAACAAATAATAAAATAATAAAATTCAATTGATCAAGCCGTTATTACAGCAAGGAAAACAAATAACGGTAACAGATGGGAAAGATATGCTTTTTAACTTTCCGTATACATTCGATAGTTCTAAAATATGCTGTGTCAATCTCGGTCTTTTAATGAAACGTATCGGCTAGCGGTAGACACAGCTATCTCAACAGAATTGAATAACAGACTGACTCAATTGGGGGCAGTCTGTTACAAGTCTGGCACGATCCAGTCCAACAACCAATACTTGCTTACCCGTTGCAGGCACATGGAGTTACATGTTGTCAGGTGAGTATGGTTTCCTATCCTAGGGAAAATTCTTGGGTAAAAGTTACTAGTGCTCTCTTGAGCTAACAAGATGACAAAATTGAAATCATCCCTGAGCTTTTTACTCATTATCTTGATATTCTTGTCTTTTGGAATTGTAACGATAAAAGGATTGTTCACATTAGGAAATCTCACCATAATGATTTATGAACATCCACTTGTTGTGTCAAATGCCTCCCTCCATGCCGCCCTTAATGTAGCAAAAATGCATCGCAGCATGAAAGATGTTGTGTTGGCAAACTCTCCCAATGAAATAGAAGATGCACTGAAGGTTGTAGATGAAACCGAACAGGGTGTCTTTCGGCAGCTCGACATTATTCAAGATGATATTCTTGGAGAAGAGGGGCAAGCCATTGAAAAACAGACTCGACAACTTTTTATTAATTGGAAACCCATACGAGAAGAGGTCGTTCAGTTACTAAAATCAGGTGATAAACAAACTGCGATTCTTATAACAAAAGGAGAAGGAGCTGAGCATGTAGCCAATCTTGAAAATAAAATGATGGAATTAACAATATATGCAAGGACAAAAGCTACTGGTTTTATAGAATTTGCAGAAGCAAGGCAGTCAAGACTTGAAAAAGTCACCGTAATTTTAACTGTTGCAGGTGTGTTCTTTTCTTTAATTATTGCTTTTGTTGCCTCAAGTCGTCTTCAACGTGCTAAAAAGAAAATATTAGATAAAAATAATAAACTCCAAAAAGCTCTTGATGAAATAAAGACATTACAGGGAATTATACCTATTTGCAGTTATTGTAAAAAGATTCGTGACGATAAAGGTGCTTGGGAGATAATTGAAGCTTATATATGTAATCACTCTCAAGCTCAGTTTAGCCATGGTGTATGTCCTGAATGTTACAACAAACAAATGGAAGAGTGGGACTTGGAATAGATTGTTGCGAGATAACTGGAGCTTCATAATTTGTTGAAAGGATAGAGGAATCTTTCTGTAAAAGTACCAAGAAACTTTTCAAAATAAAAAAATAATATAATTTTTACAGGTTGAAGTGGGCATTTTCGATGAATAAACATAAGAGTTCTGTTAAGTCCAATAAACTACGCCTACCAAAAGAGAAAGCAGGCGTAGTTGCATATCGCCTAGTACCTGGAGATGAACCACTCGTGCTCGTTGTGACGGCTCGCAAAGTTAAAGGATCGTGGGTGTTTCCAGTTGGTGGAGTCGAAAAAGGCGAGTCATTGAAGGCAGCAGCCAAGCGCGAATGTTTAGAAGAGTCAGGTTATTATGTGGATGTTGAAGCCAGATTGTCTCCAATTGAAGTTCCAAAGGGTAACAACATAAGACGATTCACATTTTATCTGGCAAAGGAAGTTGGAGAAGCAAGAACATGGGAAATGGATAGGACCAGAGATTGGGTGCCAATTTCCAAAATAGTTGATATCTTACCGGATATTTTTCAAGGAGTCGCTCATGAGGCTGCTCAAATCCTTATGAAAATGAAATTGGAAAAAGATTAAGGCATTAAGGATATGGGGTTCAGTATTCCTGCCTGTATCGAAAAAATGAACCGGCTAACTCGGTGGCTGTCTCGTTTTTTTATTTGTTCTTTCTATAATTTAGAATATTTTCCCAATACAACATTGGAGGGTTTGTAAATGCTAAAAAATCTTATTGCACTATTTTTGTTGCTGATTTTTTCCTTTGGATGTTCTGAAAAAAATGAACAGACGGTTCAGGCATATAATCCGCTTGGTAGAGGAGTACATTTAGATCTTATTACTAACGGATATATCATTGGCATAGAAAAAGAAAAACGTGAACAGAGTGGAAGTCCTGAAGATGGTTATCCAGACAGATTGAAAACATTACCTAACGAAAAGAATGATAAACATATTGCAGAGCAAAACAAGGAATTCAGCCAATCCACAGATGATCCTAAATTTATGGTGGTGACTCATATAGTCTCTTATTTTCCTGATAGGAAGTATCTCTACAACGCATATTCCAATAGCTTAAGTGGAGATAAAAATTATGACAGAGGCTATGTCGGACTTGCTGAATTACAGCATGATTTAAAGAAAAGGATCATGTCTGCTAACAGTCAGGACAGGCCTTACAGTCATATCTTTATCATGAGCATGGGCTGGAATAATGATCAGTATGTTTCTATTTACCGTTATAATAAAATAATAGATAATTTGATCAAAATGGCAGATGCCCGAGGCGATATGTCCTTCAAACCCCTTGTCATTGGTATCACCTGGCCTTCTGCCTGGTTTACCATTGAGGATTCCTGGCTGAAGAAAAAGATCATCGGCCATTTAGGGAGTTATACAAATAAGAGCAATGATGCTGATGAAATTGGCTATTCCATAGCCAATTGGCTGATCAATTATCAGTTGTCCGATATTAAAAAAACAGTAGGAAAAGAGAATTTTCCAAGGGTAATAGCTGTTGGGCACAGTATGGGAGCGAGGATTTTATCGAGAGCGATTTTCAGCCGGGATTTTTTGAAGGAAACGCCTGATGATAGCTCAAATGTTGTGGATATGTATATTGGTCTACAAGGTGCCTTCAGTGCCAGACGATTTGTGGCTGAAGATAGCGGTGAAGGTGCTCCTTATATGAACTTTGCTGACCTTTCGACAAGGATAATTTTGACGTCTTCTGAGAATGATAAGGCCAATCCCTTTGCTTTCTGGTCTAAACATGTCGGCGGAAAGAACGGTCTTGAGTACATGGGAAAAAAATCCGATATTTTCAAGATCCTTGTCTGGCCTAAGGAGCAGAAACAGGTTGGAAAGGCAATTCGAGATTACAAAGACAATCAAAAAATCATTACATTGGATGTGAAAGAAATAGTAAACGGAAAGGGTGCCCATAATGATATTCTGGATACGGAAATTGCCGAGTTGATCAGGTTTTGTGTGAACCAGATCGATGGATAAACGAAGCAATCACCAGAGAAACTATCAGGTTTTGATTTCAACTATCTTTCATCAATAAATGGATAGGGAATTCTACTATCCCGGCAAGGGCTTTACGCTGAGTTAAATTGGACTTGTGAGGAGAGTACCATGAGTTTAGTGAAAGGCAAATCATACTTTATTTCAGTAACCGATGCCGTCCTGCGAGCCGAACCTTTAAAAAATTCCGAGCCCAAAAATCATCTGTTGTTTGGTGATTGGCTGAAATATTTGGGGCAAGAGAATGGTGCTTGGGCAAAGGTTCAATGTCGTGGTGATAAAGGCTGGCTCGCTAAAGCCAATTTTTCAAGTGATAGAGTGCTTGAAGTCAACTTCGTTGATATTGGGCAGGGTGATGGCTGCCATATTGTAACCCCAAATGATGAGGTGATTTTGGTTGATGCCGGCATTGGGGATAACATGTTTCGGTTTATCAATTGGCGTTATAATCTCCGGAGTAGAAAAGTGATTGGAGCTGATGGGGTCGACGCTGATGATCCGGGTGCGCGTGAACCATTTGAAATTGATCATGTGGTTATTTCTCACCCGGATAAAGATCATTACTACGGATTTCAAAATTTGTTCGAGAGTAGAAAGGTCACTGTGAAAAATGTTTATCACAATGGAGCAGTGGAGCGACCGATTAGTGTGGCCGATAAAGACCCGGATCTGAGATATTTTAGTAAGGACGATCTTGGTGGCTATATTGAAAAGCAGCATGGTGACTATTTTCTTTGGGATATGGTGACATCTGATACGACCATGCAGCAGTTGATAAAAAAACATAAGACAACTCGAAAACAATATCTTCAGACCCTTCGCAAAGCTGTTGAAAACAATAAGGACGTGAAGTTCACTACGTTGAACGCTGATCGCGATTACATTCCTGGATTTAGCGATGGGGAGAAAGTAGAGATTAAAGTGTTGGGACCTCTTACAGAAAAAATAACTCGAGGTAATAAGTATAAGAGGTGTCTTGTAAAATTGGGAAATGAAGGGGTTACCAAAAACGGACACTCGGTGATCTTGCAGTTGCGGATAGGAAAACTCAAAGTGATGTTAGGGGGCGATTTAAACACAGAAGCAGAGAACTATCTGTTAAGACATTATGCTCAAACAAGTTTTGACACCTCAGAGCTTGAAAACCGTTTATATCAAATTAAGGCGAAAGGGCATACTGCGTCGAGTGAGGAGAAACAGGAACTCGCTGAAACGGAGATTGAACTTCAGGCGATCATCACTAAAGCACGACGACATTTTCAAGCGGATATCACTAAGGCCTGCCACCACGGGAGTCACCATTTTTCCGAGACCTTTCTCCAGGCCCTCAACTCACTGGTGACAGTGATATCGAGTGGTGATGAAGAAAGTTACGCTCATCCACGGCCCGATGCGCTTGGTTCATTTGGGAAGTATGGCAGAGGTGTGAGGCCATTGATCTTCAGCACTGAACTAGCGAGGAACACCAAGGAGTTCAGCCATATCTATGATTATTTTTCTAGGCTTAAGGACTATGAGGCAAAGATTGAAGCGGCAACATCTGATAAGGAAAAGAAAAAGATAGAAACGAAGATGCAGGAGGAGAAGGATAGCAATGTAGCTGTTTATGGAATGATCACCCTGCGGACCGACGGGGAAAAGGTCATACTTGCCCAAAAACTGGAAATCCCTAGCGGTGATGACAATAAGTGGGATATCCACGAATTGCACTTTAATGATAATATTGACGAATTTGAATATCTACAATCGGCTAAAGGGCACTGAGATTATTTAGGCATCTTCGGTGAATAATTACGGTTAAGCTTTGTTATGTTCAAGATATTGTAATAATAATTTTTTCGGCGTGTTGGCTCTAGTCTTTTTTAGCCAGGTAAATCTGACCATGCTGACAGTTCATGGTGATCATCTGACCATTTTTTAATTTTTGACCTGCATCTTTGGCTCCGGTGATAACAGCAATGTCTTTTTCCCGGCCGACAATGGCAGCATGAGATGTGAGTCCGGATTGTTCAGTGATAATCCCTGTTGCCTTTTCCATAGAATCAAGCATGGAATTGTCAGTGTCATAGATAACCATAATATTGCCGTCTTTAAAGTTCTCAAGATCCCCAGGTTCGTTAATCACCGTAATCTCGGCTGTAATACTTTTTTTACCAATTCCTTGACCATGGAGGTTTACCCCTCCGACTTCATGAATTTTCAACATATTTGTTGACCCCGCTATTTTGTATGGAATTCCGGCAGTAATAACAATGAGGTCGCCATGTTTCAAAAGATCCCGATCCATAGCGGAGTTAATACCATTGTCAAAAATTTTGTTAATTGAATCTGTATCATGAACGTAGAGTGGTGTTACCCCCCAGGTTAATTGCATTTGTCGCCTGGTTGATGCATCAGGACTCATACCAATAATAGATGGCCTGGGGCGATGTCTTGCCACAAGACGGGAGGTATGACCGGTCTGAGTAGCGACGAGGATAGCATGCGCTTTCAGGTCATTGGCAATGGCACATGAGGCATAACAGATAGAATTGGGAACAGAATGTGTGGAATAGAGAGCCCCGGTACTGAGAAGCTTCTCGTAGGGCAATGCCTCCTCAGAAATTTCAGCACTTTTCACTAGAAAGCGAACTGCCTCCAACGGGTAATTTCCAATGGCGGTTTCAGCAGAAAGCATGACCGCATCCGTACCGTCAAAAATAGCATTGGTTACATCACTGGCTTCAGCTCTGGTTGGTCTGGAGTTATATATCATTGACTCCAACATCTGAGTTGCAGTAATTACAGTTTTCCCCTGGCGATTAGCCATCTGAATGATTTGTTTCTGGTAAAGTGGTACTTTTTCCGGGGGAAGCTCCACACCAAGGTCTCCTCGGGCCACCATCAGCCCATCTGAAAGATCAAGGATTTCCTCAAGATTATCAATTGCTTCCTGGTTTTCAATTTTGGAAATAATCTGTTGCCGACCACCAGCCTTTTCAACAACACGGCGGACAGCCAGTACATCTTCAGCTTTACGCACAAAAGATACTGCAATAAAATCAACCTCCATCTCACTGCCAAAACAGATGTCATCAATATCTTTGTCTATCAATGGCGGTAAGTTAACCTTAACGCCGGGAAGACTAACCCGCTTATGTGCTCCGAGACGTCCTCCAACTACGACTTCAGTCTTTATTTCATTCTCACCAACATCTAAAACACGGAGGGCGAGGTTGCCGTCATCCAGGAGGATGGTATCGCCAATTTCCAGGTCATCTGTTATGCCCTTATAATTGACTCCAACCCTGTCAGTAGTTGAGGAAATTGGCTCTGTAGACAAAAAAAATGTTTGACCTTGCTCAAGATCGATATAGCCAGGCTCAACACCAGTGGTTCGGATCTCAGGTCCACGAGTATCAAGAAGAATAGCAGTCTCACGGTTTGCTCTTACTCGTGCTTCCTTGATTGCGGATATCAATGAAGCCTGGGAGCGATGATCCCCATGGGAAAGATTGATGCGGAAAACATCCACTCCGGCTAAAATCAATTCATAAATTTGGTTTGCATCACTACTGGCTGGCCCTAATGTTGCTATGATTTTTGTTTTTATCACTCTGTCTTACTCCATCAAAATTGTCAGGTATCAGGGATAGGTGTATTGAAACCTTAATTCCAGAAGGCAGTTGTTTTGAGAAGGGAGTGCAATGCTTTGTCTCCTGTACCATAGAGGTGTCAATGTCAGGCACTAGTTAGGCATACCGGATCAAAGCGACAGGTTCAAGGACAATTTGGAGAGATGTAATGACCAGCAGCTATTATCCCACAAGAATTATACGTAAATCCATCACATTTGTATTGGTCGGTCCGGTTTTATAGAGATCACCCAACTTGTCAAAAAAATGATAAGAATCGTTGTTATCAAGATAGTTTTGCGAATCAAGACCGGCAGATCGGGCTCGTTGCAAAGTCGTTTCATCAGCAATTGCTCCGGCAGCGTCTGTGGGGCCATCTGAGCCATCGGTTCCCGCACTTAAAACAACTACATCTTTAATATCTGACATCTTAAGAGCAGCGGCTAAAACAAATTCCTGGTTTCGCCCTCCTTTACCTGTTCCCTGTATCCGAACTGTTGTTTCACCGCCGGAAAGGACGCAGGCCGGTTGGGATAAGGGATAGCCGGTGAGCATGATTTCTCGTGCGATTGCCATGTGATTAGCTGCAATATCACGAGTTTCCCCTTCTATCATAGAAGAAAGCAGTAGCGTATTATAGCCTAATTCATCGGCCTTTTCTTTTGCCTTTAGCAGTGCATTAAAATTGGAGCCGACTATTACGTTTTGGGTCTTTGTGAAAAAGTTCTGATCGGCTTTTGGGGTTTCCGGGACATTACCAGCTGCACCTTCCTCGATATGCTTGAGAACGCTTGAAGGAATTTTATCTTCAAGAGAATACTTTGTAATAATTGTTTTGCAATCGTTGTAGGTCATTGAATCCGGGACAGAGGGTCCTGATGCAATACTGTCAAGATCATCGCCGACAACATCGGACAGTATGAGAGTTATCAGCGTAGCGGGAAAGGCTGCTCGTGCCAGCCCTCCTCCTTTAATTGCAGAAAGGTGTTTCCTGATGGCATTGATTTCATGGATAGTGGCCCCGCAGGCAAGCATGATTTTGGTTGTTTCCTGCTTGTCTTCCAGAGTAACCCCATTGACAGGTAAGGGAATAAGTGCAGATCCGCCGCCGGAGAGGAGACAGATAATCAGAGTGGACTCGTCAGCTGACTTGGCAAGTTTATAAACAGCTTGTGCGCCCTCGAAACCATTTTGATCGGGTACTGGATGGCCGGCTTCCTGAATACGTATTTTTTGTAATTCTTCGAGATGACCATATTTGACGGTGATGATACCCGCGGAGATGCGTTCACCTAAAATATCCTCAATGGCTTTGGCCATTGAGGCGCCGGCTTTACCAGCACCTAAAACAAAGATTTTGTCAAATTGGCGGAGATCATAGTGCAGACCGTCAACTGTTAATGTTTCATCAGTAACGCTGCAAAGATTTTTGATTGCCGGACCGGGTGCAACAGCTTGTAATCCTGCCTGGAATATTGCTTTCGCATTTTCGAATTTATTTACAAGTTGATCAGTCATTTTAGTTCATTCCATTTATCTGAAGAGCAAAATATAAGGCAGGGTGAGGAGCACCACTTGTGAAGAGGGAACCCCTGCAATAAATTTCAGGAGTTCCCTTTTTACGACGTTGTTAATGCGCGGGCCCCAGCATTTTTTCAGGCAACCAGGTAATGATTTCAGGAAAGATAGTACAAAGAAACAGCACTACCATAATAATCATCACAAAGGGGATAACACCTTTAATGATATCGGACATGGTCAAACCGAGTTCAGGTGGAGCGGAGCCTTTTAACACAAAGATTGACATTGCCATGGGTGGTGTCTGAAAAGCCATCTGTAGATTAATACAGATCATCATTCCGGCCCAAAGCGGATTAAAACCTAATTCAGCAAGAATTGGAGAAAAAATCGGAACAATAATAAAGACGATGCCAATCCACTCGATAAAGAGACCTAAGAGAAAAACGATTAACATTATCATGGCAAATGAAGCCCATTTACCACCGGGTACTGCGAGAATAAGCTGGGAAACAACTTCTCCGGAACCGGCACTCATGAAAACACCGACAAATGCATAACAAAGAGCAGCAATCATAACCACGAAAGTACTGACCCGCAGGGTTTCAAGAGAAGCGTGCTGGAGTAGCTTAAAATTGAATTTCCCATGAACGATGGCCAGCAGCATTGAGGCCAGGCAACCTACGGCAGCTGCCTCTGTTGGTGGTGCAATGCCGGAAAAAATTGTTCCCAAAACAGCAAAGATCAACAGCACTGGAGGAACCATGGCTTTGAGTAGACGCCAGAGTTTTGCCGGAGAAAAGGGCGTCATTTGATCAGCTGGGATAGCAGGGCCGAGTTCGGGCTTCAGGTAACACCTGACTATTACATAGGCAACATATGAAAATGCGAGGATAAGTCCCGGGAAAACAGCTCCCATAAACATCTGGCCTATGGAAATACCTGCCTGAGGACCATATACAACCAGCATGATACTTGGTGGAATTAAGATTCCGAGGGTTCCTGAAGCGACAATAGTGCCGGCAGCTAAAGACTTATCATAGCCACGCTTGACCATTGGCTCCAGTGCGATCAGGGTAAGAATAGTCACTGATGCGGCAATAACACCCAGGCAAGTGGCAAGAATTGTACCAAAAACAATGGTGACAATGGCAAGCCCTCCGCGTAAGCGTCCCAACGCTTCATAAAGACTGTCATAGAGATCTTTCGTTATTCCTGAATGTTGCAGTATAACTCCCATGAAGGTGAACAAGGGGACTGCCAGGTAAGGATAGTTTAAAGAAAGGTCATAAAAACGACTGTACAGAATGTGGTAGGTTGTCGTTGGACCAAATGCCAGAATACCGACAAGAAAAGCGACGCTGCCAATAACAAAGGCAATCGGGAATCCGGTCAAAACAAGAGTAAAGACCCCCCCCAGCATGAGGAAGGCGACGAATTCAGCGCTTAAATCAAACAATTTCTTCACCTCTTATGACAAAGTAGAGATCCCGAATAAATCGAGCCAGGCCTTGTAAAATCAACAGGAAGAGGCCAATTGCAAAAATAGTCCGATAAGGAGCAGCCGGTGGATACCAGAAACTGTTAAACATAACTTCATTGATTTTCCATGCCTTGACAGCCCAGGTTACAGATAACTTGAACATGATAATCATCAGCGGGAAAAACAGGAAAAGAGAACAGATTACATCAATGAGAGCCCGTTTACGTGGTGTTGCCCGCATATAAAAAAGATCTACTCTGGTATGAGAATCATGCAGGTAGTTGTATGAGGCACCCAGCATATAGACCACTCCGCCAGCCATACACATGGAATCGTAGGCCCAGATAGTCGGGGCGTTGAAAAAATGTCTGGCAATGGTTTCAAATGACCCAATGAGAACCAGAAGAAAAGCAAACCACTTCCCTATAGCTCCGGATTTTTCACTCAACCAATCAATGGTGTTAAGTAGCTTTTTGAGACTGGTCATACTTTTCTCCTGGTGGATTTCAGGTTATTTGATAGCGTTGTACGCTTCGCCGAATTCCTTCATTGAGTTGTAAATCTCAGAAAAAATAGGTTTTTCTGATTTTGACTTTTCAGCATAGAACTTATCAGCTTCTGCAGTCAGTGCTTCTTCAATATCTTTAGGTACCTTGTATACTTCGTTGCCTGCAGCCTTAAATTTATCAACAGCTTGAACTGATTCATAAACCAGATATTCATGCTGGTTCTGAGTGTATTTGGCAACAACAGATTTGACGATTGCTTTCAGGTCATCCGGAAGTTTTGCCCAGGCTTTTTTACTTACAAAAATAACCTGAGGATCACTGGGTGCTCTGGTGGGAGAAAGATAGACATAAGGGGCGACCTCATTGAAGTGCATGTTCCAGTTGGAGGCCAGGGTTGAGTATTCAAAGGCATCAATAGTGCCTCTTTGCATTGCTTCGTAGAGCTGGCCACCTGGAATAATTACAGTAGCAGCGCCCATTCTCTTCAGGATCTCACCACCATCCCCCATACAGCGAGCTTTTAAACCTTTTATGTCAGCAAGGGATTCGAGTTTAACTTTTGAATGAAAGAAAACCTCTGCAGGCAATGGTGACAAGGCGCCTGGAAAAGTCATAACATCATAATCGCCCATCATTTTGTTCATTAGATCAGCACCACCACCATAATCAAACCAGGTTCTTAAAGCTTCACCAGGTAATCCACCGGGACGTGAGCTAACCAAACCGGCTGCAGGCCATTTATCCAGGTTATACATTGGGCAGGTGTAACCCATTTGCAAAACGCCCTGATCAATGGCGTCAACTTCCTTATAGGCTGGAACGATAGAGCCTCCAACAAAAGGTTTGACTGTCAGGCGGCCACCTGTTGCTTCAGTGATGGCATTGCACAGTTTATCGTGAAAAATCTGGGATGGATCAGATGCTGGACCATGCCCGGATGATTTCCAGATAATTTTACCATCCTTGGCTGCATAACTGTTTGTTCCTAAGGCAAGCATCATTGCTGATGCTGCCAATACAACAAATAGAGTGCTTAATTTGATTTTACCAATCCCCATTTCAAATCTCCTTTGTGATATAAATGTGTCATAGCCTCATACAGACCTTTTCTCCGCACGATGTATGACACTGTGAATAGACTGCTAAGCTACAAACAATGAACTGCCCGTATGATTATGGAAATAGCGTTCATCTGAAACAGCTAACTGATCCATGGCAAGTTTCCCTGTGCAGTGGGAAACACCGATTACCTTCATGCTATTCTTCTTCAAATAATTCATAGAGTTTTCGAGACTGTTTTCATTGGCTTCAACGAGATGGGTACCACCCAACACTGCATATATTGGCCGATTGATCTGCTTGCTGGTGAAATCAAGCATGTTTTTCATGCCGGGATGTGAACATCCAAGCAAGACAATCAGCCCCTCTGTCGTATCAATGACCAGTAATATTTCATCATTAAAAGGATCTGCTTCAAATGATCCGTTTTTCAGGATCTTGAAACGTTGATTAATAACCTCATCTTCATGAATACGTGGGAATCCGGTTATGACGTAAACATTCGGGATAAGTTCTGTGATATTCTTATAGACAAATTGATGTGTTATCTTCTGGTTAGCCAGAAATTGTTTATCAAAATTGTTTCCGAGATACTCAGAGGAATTTTTTTTGCAGCCATATTTCTTATCAAAAAAACCCTGTCCAAGAATCAGTTTGAAATCTTTTGTGATGGTTGTGAGAGCCTGCAACCCACCGGAATGGTCATAGTGACCATGGCTTAATACAACGTAATCAAGGGAAGTCAGATCTACTCTGAGTTGTGCAGCATTTTCTATGATCTTTCCAGACTGTCCTGTATCAAACAGGAATTTGTGATCATCTTTTTCAATAAAAAAGGAAAGTCCGTGCTCAGCGTGTAATGCATGGTGCTCGCCAGGACTATTTTCAATCAGAGTGGTTATTCTTACTGACATATTTTTTCCTTATTGAAAGACTGTTTTTTTTCAGTCTCGATTCTACTTTTTTATAGGGGGAAAAGAATTTTTTCGAAAATAGATAATTCGAATCATCTGGCAATTTAATAACCACCCTCCAGGTGTCTACTTATCAGATATCCACTCATCGGACAAGATGAAAATGATTGGTGATTGATTATTATTTATACAGAGTCGGATTTATCAACGAATGCGGTTTGTGCGATCCATTTGTCTGTTCTAACCGTATGGGGAATGTTCGCGGCTGGAGTCGCTCTTGTCTGTAGAGTGGGGCGTTTGATGATGAGTTGTCAGCCATACAATGGCTTTCGTTTGGTATGCAGGATGTTAGATCATGTTTTCAAGCAGGTCTGATGTGGACGGGTGGTAATTTGTTCTTTTTTGTAAGAGCGGTTTTGTTCGCGAGTGATGCGGGTGCGATCATCATGTCTGTTTAAGCCGTATTGGGTGTTGGGCTTGTTCGTGACTGAAATGCTCCTACCTGGATGGTGAAATTGAACTGTTGTTCCATTGAAAATGCTACGATTCCTTTTTTATCTGTTTTAGAATGTCATGCAGTGCATTAACAAGATGTCGAGTCATTGCATTTTCAGCACCGACTTTATCACGCTTTTTGATTGCTTCAAGTATGTCAGCGTGTTCGTGAATTGTTTTCTCAATACGGCCCGGGGTGTAAAGACTTGAGATCCAACCATTGGGTAGTGTGGTGGTCATCGATTCCATGAGGACATGGAGAGTGATATTCTTTGTCGCACCGGCGAGAATGCAGTGAAAACCACGGTCACATAGAATCATTTCATCAATATTGTCAGCTTCTGAAAACATCACAAATTGGGCACAAACTTCTTCCATCTGCTGAATATCAACTGTATCTGCTTTCTCAGCAGCATAGCCGGCTGCCTTCGGTTCAATAATCATACGCACTTCAAAATTATCTTTAGTCGATTGCTCATTATTTTTTAACCAGGTTGAAAATGCCTTGAACTGCTGACCATTCGCGTCAACAATATAGGTTCCTTTGCCCTGTTTGACACTTACCTGACCAGTTACTTCGAGCATTCTTAAAGCCTCGCGAACTGATGAGCGACTGACCTGTAATTTCTTAGTTAATTCATTTTCTGAAAATAATTTATCGCCCGGCTTGAAACCTTCTTCGACGATCATTTCTTTGATCGCAGCTATAACACTTTCTGATAGTCGAATTTTCCTTATTGGTTTCATGTGCACCCCTTTAGACAAATTTGTTCAATGGAATATTTTTGGATTTGAAATTTTACACAGCTATCTACTTAGCAGATATCTACTCATCGGATAAGAAAAAAAATTGTCAGTCTATTATTTGTCTTTCCGATATAGGTAAAATCACAACAGTTCGAGTCAATTTTAATTAGGGGGTAAAAAGGGAAAGTTTTTAAGGAGGTTTTCAATGAGTCGTTTGGAACCAATATTGTTGAAATGTTGGGATAATATATAGTTATACAGCGAAAAACATACTATGTGATTGTGTATTATATGTAAATTACGAAAGGATAGGTGAGATGGAGTTCTGTGTCCATGGCTATTAAAAAGCAGACTTTAGCAAAATACTCATTCTGAGTGTGCAAGAAAAATATGTTTTGATTTATATACTAATGATCAAATGTATGTTTTAATATCTGCTTAAATAGCTGCGGTGTTTAAACTGAGTCTTTGGGGTCTGGTAAAGGGCGCCTCGATGTTACACGTGATTTTTTGCTGGTAGAAAAATGTGACTGAAGATTTTGACGACTCTTTTCTCTATAAATGTCGCATGAAGAATGGGAAGTCAGGGTGCTTTTTTTAGTTGTCGTTTTCTGTCCTTGGTTTCTTTGCCGTATTGGTATTGTGAAAAGCCCTCTGCAGGAAATGCTCATGTTATTAAATGATATTGTCAAACAAACCAAAGAAAAGCCGACGATTGATTGGGATGTATACTGCCAATGGAAGATTATGCATTGCGGGAGTCTGTGGGAGAGCGATGAGTCCAAACCAGTGGTATGGAAATGTTCCTGTGGGGCGGTCAATTCCTCTGTAGCAGGGGAAAAATATGGAACATGTCAGGGCTGTGGATTGGTCTATCTCGCTTTTTCCAGTTAGCGTTAGGTTCTGTTGGCGTTCAGGGATAAAATAAATTCCTCCTCATTAATGAATTACTGGCTGAATTGTCGAGGATTCTTATATAACCCAGATCCAACGCCCGGTACTTGAATTGATGTTGCTTTATTACACGTTTTTGCATAGTTGCTTGTCACCTCGGTCGAGGGCTTTGGAGACGCGGGGCATTGTATTCCCTGAGAAATGGGGAGAGGATGATAGGTATGAAGATTTTCTATATATGACTCCTTTTATTTCAATAGCTTTGTTAGGAGAAAATAGTATCCTGTTTAAGGAAAAAAATGTATTGTTGTTGAGTTAAAAAAAATATTCTGAGATTGGACTTTATATGGTTCCTTGGTTTGGTTGGATATAGCTTCTAACTTGGATTGTATAACAGCCAATTGAGGGTGTTTCTGTTTCATCGAGAAGAAGAAGTTTGTTGTAATGGTAATTGGTAAAAGTGGCTTGGGATTCTATTGGCAGCTGGTAGTAGCTCTTGCATGGTGCTTTTTATCTGTTTGACAGGTCTTGCAAAGTCCCTTCTAATTTAATTTACGACATGAATCTATTGTTTGTTTTTTTGTTACTGGTAACCTTGGTTGATTTCGGGATTGTTTTACAGCTACAGATGATAAATTAATATCATGTAAAATAATGCGAATTGCAGACGATGAGGAGTTGATCAAAATGGACAGGCGTGATTTCTTGAAAATAACATCGAGTACAGTTGGTTTAAGTATCCTTGGTTTAAGTAGTAGTGCTTATGCATTGTTAAATTGTAGCCCTTTTAATGGCCAAGGTGTACAACAGTGCCAATCAGGTATTGATTCGAGGATTGTAACTGCTGCCGCTACTGGTGGTCAGCATATGTGTCAATGGTGCTGGGCTGCCTGTATAGAAATGGTTTTTAAGTATCATGGTTTTCATATATCTCAAGAAGAAATAGTTAAACAACTTGGTGGAGATATCGAAAGATTTCCAGGTCAACCACGTCACATTCTAGCCAATTTAAATAGGGATTGGTATGATGCCAGTCATGCAAGGTTTTCTGTGTCAGGTGAGTCCTATTCTTCTAATTTAATAACCGCTTCTCGGGATTTATCTCAGAACCGGCCTTTAATTATTGGCAATATGGGGCATACAATGGTTTTGACTTCAATGAAATATGATAAAGATAATTGGGGAAACATCAACGTCATAGAAGCTGATGTAATAGATCCCTGGTCAGGTCGAGGCCAACGAACACTATCTGCTCAGGAGTGGTTGGGAACCTCTTTCCTGGTATGCATAAGAGTCTCACGAGTCTGATTTTTCGCTTATACAGATTGTCCCGGGCATTTAATTTGTGAGCAGTCCACATCAACGAGAATAAGTAATTATCTCTAATTACTTACCAATCATCTTTAGCGTCAGGAAGTCCCTGTGATTTAGACTCCGGTGTTTGATCCGGTACTTCAATGGCTTATGGTCTGTCGATAATTCCCTTGCCGTTGTAAATTTGATCAAAAGGGCAGGCAACTTGACCGTTAACCTGAACAAGGGGACATTCGTTCCCCTCATAGTTTCTACTATTTTCCTGAAGCACCAAAAATGATAAGAAGAAGATATTGAATGAATAATCAAAAATAGTTTTGTCGGAATCTTGTTTGCTGCAATCAAGATCTTTCGATGAAATTAACATCCTGTTAGACAATACCGTAATTATGAAAATATCTATAATATTGGCTCACCCAGATAAAGAGAATTTTAACAATGCCATAGCTGCAACAGTTGTTGAAACGTTGAAACAAAATGGGCATAAGGTCTTGTTTCATGATTTATATGAGGAACGATTCGACCCACTATTGCAGACGGAAGAAATCCTTAAAGATGCCACCTTACCACCTGAAATTGTAGATCATTGTCAGGAGATTTCAACAGTAGACGGGATTGTTGTTGTCCATCCTAACTGGTGGGGTCAGCCACCGGCAATTTTAAAAGGGTGGATAGATAGAGTTATTCGTCCTGGAGTTGCATATGAATTTCTTGAAAATGACAAAGGAGAAGGGGTTCCTAATGGTTTGTTGAAAGCAAAATCTGCCATTATTTTCAATACATCTAATACCGAGACGCAAAGAGAAAAGGATGTCTTTGGCGATCCCCTTGAAAGAATATGGGAAAACTGTATTTTTGATTTATGTGGAGTAAAGAAAGTTTCTCGGAAAATGTTTAATATCGTAGTTGTCAGCTCTGAAAAACAAAGAAAAGAGTGGTTGGAAGAGGTAAAGGAAATTGTAAGTGAATATTATCCTGTGTCAAAAGGTTAAGAACCTGTCGGACTTAGGGAATCAAACTCGTTTCCTGCATGTTGGGTGGGCGAGTGTATGTCATTCATGATTTCATAGTCATTATGCTAGCAGGAGGAAATTGGTGAACAAGTTATTTGAAGAAAGCTCAATTAACAACATGTTGCTAAAAAACAGATTTGTGCGAGCGGCGACTTGGGAAGGATTGGCGAGCACTGAGGGTGAAGTTACTCCTGAATTAGTAGAAATGATGACAATACTTGCCAAGGGCGGTGTGGGCCTGATTATAAGCAGCCATGCGTATGTATCGCCGGAAGGACAGGGAACACCTTGGCAACTTGGAGTGTATAAAGATGAACTTATTCCTCAACTCAAGGAGATGACTTCGGCTGTACATGAAAATGGCGCTAAAATCATAATACAACTTGCACATGCAGGACAGTTTGCCGAGGAGAAATTGACAGATCGACCTGCCTTGGCCGTGTCAGATTCTGGCGATTTCTCCGAAAGACATATAAAGATAATAACAGACGAGGATGTACAACGTATTGTAGTCTCTTATTCCCAAGCTGCCAAAAGAGCCCAGGAGGCTGGTTTTGATGGAATTGAAATTCATTCAGCACATGGCTACTTTTTAAGCCAGTTTTTATCACCGGCATTTAATAAACGGATTGATGAATATGGGGGCTCGATTGAAAACCGGACTAGAATACACCTTATGATTTATCACTCAATTCGGGAGGCGGTCGGAGATGATTATCCAATCTTAATAAAAATAAATTGCGGTGACTTTATAGCGGATGGAATAACAATTGAGGATTCTCTGTACATGGCAAAATTGTTTTCTCAAACAGGGTTCGATGCAATTGAAGTAAGTGGCGGTATAATAAGGACTGGAAAACTTTCTCCGAGTCGGCCTGGAATAAGTACTGTAGGTAAAGAGGCTTATTTTCAAGAGTATGCGTCCAGATTTAAAAAAGAAATCAGTACACCATTGATCCTGGTTGGCGGTTTGAGATCCTTTGAGGTTGCCGAAAAAATCATCTTTGATGGGATTGCCGACTATATTTCTATGAGTCGACCATTTATCAGGGACCCTGACCTGATAAATCGATGGGAAAAGGGAGATTTGCGCAAGGCAGAATGTAAATCTGACAACTTATGCTTTACTCCTGGGTTCGGAGGTAAAGGAATATATTGTGTTACCAGAGAAATCGAACAAAAGAAGACATCCAGCCAGGATATATGCAGTCGGTTCAGTTAATAACGATTGGATAACGTGTTTGAGGACATCAGCCTTTCAACTAGTGTCATGGCAGGTCAATGTGTCGGAATTTAGAAGAGTCGCATCTGAGATAAGCGTGAGCCCAGGGATTACCAGTTAAGACCTATGGAGAGAAAATATTTATGTTGTCCCTTGTGTGCAGGAGCAGTGGGAAGCTGTCATTTCTACAGTGATCGGTATCGTGATTATTACAGGTGTCCTCACTGTGATCTGATCCATGTACTACCCTCTCAATTTCTGTCCCTTGAAGCGGAGAAGGCTGAGTATGACAAACATCAGAATTCACCGGAAGATGTCGGTTACCGCAAATTTCTCGGCCGCCTGTTCACCCCGTTGAATAATCGACTCAGACCGGCCAGTTATGGCCTGGACTTTGGTTGTGGCCCAGGCCCGACGCTCTCTCTGATGTTCGAGGAAGCGGGGCATCAGGTAGGCCTGTTTGATTCTTTCTATGCCCCGGATAAACATCCTCTCACCCTGCAATATGATTTTGTCACCGCCAGTGAGGTGGTTGAACATCTTCATGCTCCGGCTGCAGAGTTGGCGCTGCTCTGGTCAATTTTGAAACCTGGAGGGTGGCTGGGGATCATGACTAAGTTGGCTTTGGATTTAGATGCCTTTTCCCGTTGGCATTATAAGAGTGATCTTACCCATGTCTGTTTTTTTTCCAGGAAAACAATGGACTGGCTGGCTGGACAGTGGCACACGAAAATCCTGCAGGTTGACAAGGATGTTTTTCTTTTTCAAAAACCATTATGCAAGAGTACAGCTTTTCAGGTTTGAATCTTCTTTCGGCTGGTTGATGGGTATCATGTTTGCGAGTGGTTCATTGAGTTGTTTAATCTTTTTTTAACTTTTTGGGACAGAATCTGAATTCACACCAGCGTGTGAACACTCTCTATTGAGTGGTAATTTCTATTCAGTTCTGTTGAATCTTTCCACGTGGGAGATTACACTGAAGGAGTTTCGTTATTTGATTAGCTGAATTGTGGTGATAACGAGTTAACTAGATACAAAACAATTTATGTTTCATGGTTGCTGGTACCCACGATTTATTACTGGAGACAGGAAATGTTTGAGGAAAAACGAAAGTTCAAACGTATTGCAAGTGAAGTTCTTGTGAGATTCAGCGAACAGGAAGTGGACAAGGGGACACAGCAATATTTGCAAGGTGTTGCCAAGGATTGTGGTTTGAGTGGGATGTTTCTGGCCACAGATCACTTGATGTCTAAGGGGAGTGTGGTTTCACTAAACTTCCTGTTTCTTGATGATGAACAGGAGGTGAACATCCAGGCTAAAGCGATTGTTCGCTGGATCCAACGATTTCGTAAACCAAAAGGCATGGGGCTGGAGTTTTTTGAATTTAAAGGCCTGGAAGATCGCGATTTTGAACAGTGCCTGGAACAGTTGTTACAATAAGAACTTAGAATCATGATTTATTGATGATTCAGAGGCGGTTATTTATTTTAAACTCAATGTGTTATGGTTGTTTTGTTGCAACCTGTTTATGTTTTGTTTAGCAGAGGGAGATTCTCCTGGGAAAAAGCTGCATTAGTCTGTTGGAGTAAGAAGGCGACGAAATTAAGATGAAAATCAAAACAAAACCGTACACAACTATATTCATCTACTAACAAAATCTCAACAATCAGCTCCTATCCTTCCGTTCAAGAATAATAGAACAAGGAAAGGAGATTATGAAACGATACATTTCGATTGAAGAGAAGGCACTTATCAAAGCGGCAAAGCTTATCTGTGACCTGAAGTCTGGCCTCTGTCCCATGAATGAACCGGGGTTTTCCGGTTGCCCCCAGAGCTGCAGTGAGGATATCCGACCCTGGCAATGTTGGGTGACTTATCTCACCACCTTTGTTCGCGATAATGAAAAAACTCAGACAAAAGCAGTATTGAGGCGAGTGGCTTAAAAAAAATCAGGGAATACGTTTTTACAAAAAGATGTGTAGCCCTTTCTTTATTTATAAAATGAAAGAATAGATTCTCACTCTTTTCTACTTTTTTTCATCTGTAACATCCTCTGCTTCAACTCTACTTACTTCCCACATGGATTTCACCCTTTAGAAATCACAGAATTTAAGGATAGGCAAGTTTCTCCTATTTGCCAGATGCTTGGAAATGGTGTAAGGGAAGGTCATGGACAGACCCCTTGAACTCATAGCACCTTACAGTGCCTCTGGTGATCAGCCAGATGCTATTGCTGCTCTAACTCGTGGCGTGGAATCGGGTGCCCGCAGCCAGGTTCTCCTTGGAGTCACAGGATCGGGAAAGACCTTTACCATGGCCTCGCTCATCGCCAAGGTGCAGCGACCAGCACTGGTTATAGCTCCTAATAAGATTCTGGCGGCACAACTTTTTTCTGAGTTTAAGGAGCTATTTCCCAATAATGCTGTGGAATATTTTGTCTCCTATTATGATTATTACCAACCCGAGGCCTATATTCCCCAGTCAGATACCTATATCGAAAAAGACTCTGCAATAAACGATGCCATTGATAAAATGCGTCATTCGGCCACACGCTCTCTTCTCACTCGCAGGGATGTACTGATCGTTGCTTCTGTTTCCTGTATCTATGGCTTGGGATCGCCCGATGAATATAAAAATATGCATCTCTTTCTCAGGTGTGATGAGGACTTTCCTCCAGAAGATGTACAGAGGCGTCTGGTCTACATGCTTTATGAACGTAATGATATTTCATTTCATCGGGGGACATTCCGCGTTCGTGGCGATGTGATCGATATCTTTCCTGTGCATGAGGAGGATCGCTCCATCCGCATAGAGTTTTTTGGAGATACCATCGACTCCATTGCTGTTATCGATCCCTTGCGTGGCGAGGTCTTGGAACGCTTACAGAAATATACCGTTTTTCCGGGAAGTCACTTTGTTACCTCCAAGGATCGCTTGCAGACCGCGGTGGAGACCATTAAGGTGGAATTAAAAGATCAATTAAATTACTTCCATCATGAAAATCGACTGGTGGAGTTGCAGCGCCTGGAACAACGCACCATGTTCGATCTGGAGATGATTCAAGAGCTGGGCTACTGTAACGGTATTGAAAATTATTCCAGACATCTCACCGGCAAGGATCCAGGGGTGCCCCCCCCAAATCTTCTCGATTATTTTCCTGAAGATTTTCTTCTCTTCGTTGATGAGTCACATATTGGGGTTCCTCAGTTAAACGGGATGTACAAAGGTGATCGTTCACGGAAAAAGACACTGGTCAATTTCGGCTTTCGCTTGCCATCTGCCCTTGATAATCGGCCCTTGCGTTTTGAAGAGTTTCAAGAGCGTGTGAATCAGGTGGTTTATGTTTCTGCCACTCCAGGGGCTTATGAATTGGAACAGGCTGAAGGAAGGATAGTGGATCAGATTATTCGACCCACCGGCCTTCTTGATCCCAGGATAGAAGTGCGACCTGCCGTCAGTCAGGTTGATGATTTGCTGGAGGAGATCCGCCTGCGTACAGAGCAGGACGAGGCTGTACTCATAACTACTCTAACCAAACGAATGGCCGAAGATCTTACCGATTATTATGAAAAACTGGATGTCAAGGTTCGCTATCTCCATTCAGATATCAAGACGCTTGAGAGAGTGGAGCTCATCCGTGATCTGCGCAATGGTGAGTATAATGTCCTTATAGGTATCAACCTCCTGCGTGAAGGCCTGGATATTCCTGAAGTTTCCCTGGTGGCTGTGCTTGATGCTGACAAGGAGGGTTTTCTGCGCTCCGATCGCTCACTGATTCAGACCTGTGGGCGAGCTGCCAGGAATGTGAGGGGCATGGTTATTCTCTATGCTGAAGTGATTACCGGTTCCATGCAGCGGACTATTGAAGAAACGGAAAGGCGGCGAAAAATTCAGGAGGAGTATAATCAGGAACATGGTATTGTCCCGCAGACGATTCGCTCCAGAGTAAAGGATTCCATGCAGCAGCATCTCAAGGCAAGCGGCTACCAGGCCGCTGATGCTATGGAGGCTGACCTGCTTGAAGCTGCAGAAGAGCTTCCAGTCTATTACACTATCAAGGAGCTGGAGACAGAGATTCGTAAGCTGGAGAAACAGATGCAGGAGGCTGCCAGGGAACTGGCTTTTGAAGAGGCGGCAGCACTTCGTGATAAAATTAAGGTGTTACGAAAATTGGAGATAGAAATAGGATGAAAGGTGGCTTCTGGTATGGAGTTTCGCTACGCGTCGTTCCTTTTGTTTTTGTGTGGTTGATCCGGATCTGGTTTGCTACCTGCCGCATCAGGATACATGGACAGAAATATAGGGATCAGATTGATGAGAGTAAGGGGCCTGCTGTGGCAAGCTTCTGGCACTATACTATTTTCTTTATTTTTTATTTTATGCGGAAAGAATCAGCAGTGGCCATGGTCAGTGCCAGCAAGGACGGGGAGTATATCAGTCGGGTTGCCAATAAGATGGGATTTGCAACAGTGCGTGGTTCACGGAAAAAAGGTGGGATGCAGGCCATTAAGGGACTGATTCGTTATATGCGTGAAGGACGAAATGCCGCCATTGTGGCAGACGGTTCTCAGGGGCCGGCCAGGGTGGTTCAGGCAGGATCTATTGTTCTTTCTTCTCGTGCAGAGGCGCCTGTTTTGCCTATGCTTTGGTCCTGTAACCGTTATAAACGATTTGGTTCCTGGGATGGCACAGTTCTGCCTTATCCCTTTTCTCGCATCGATTTTTATTACGGGGAGCCTCTGGTTGTTCCGTCAAAAATCAAGTCGGAAGAGGTGGAAAAGTATAGGCTTATTTTGGAAAAACGTCTTAACGATCTCTATGACCAGGCGTGGAAGCAGCAGGGCAGGACTGAACATTAATGGCTACCTTGCCTAATGATATTGTGTTAGCCCATTACGTTATTACTCTTATTTATAATTTGTGAAAATGACAAAAGGAATTGTGGTTGCCGGCCTTTCCGGCGGGTCTGGGAAGAGCGTGGTGTCCGTGGGCTTAACTGCGGCCTTGGCCCGCCAGGGAAAAGTGGTTGTCCCCTTTAAAAAAGGGCCTGACTATATTGATGCGGGCTGGTTGAAATTGGCTGCCGGAAGAAACTGTTATAATCTCGATCCCTACCTGATGAGTATGGAGAGTATCAGGGGATCTTTTCTAGAACAGAGTGCAGGGGCGGATGTAGTGATCCTTGAAGGCAATCGAGGTCTGTATGATGGTGTGAATCCCGAGGGCGGTTATTCTACAGCGGAGCTTGCCCTTACTCTTAACTTGCCTGTGCTTCTGGTGGTTAACTGTACCAAGACCACACGAACTGTTGCGGCCATGGTTCTTGGCTGTCTCAATCTGGATGACCGTATAGATATTCGAGGAGTCGTCCTGAATCAGATTGGCACCAAACGACATGAATCCATTGTCACCCAGGCGATAGAAAAGTATACGGGGGTACCCGTTCTTGGTGCTGTTCCACGTATGAAACAAGATATCTTCCCCATGCGGCATCTGGGAGTGACTCCCCATCAGGAATATAAAGGCAGTGATGAGGCCATGGCGCTTCTGGCCAGTACTGCTGAAGAGTATATGGATCTGGATCGAATCGAGGAAATTATGGTGCCGATTGATCAGCCAAAGGCAGATCCCCTACCGAAAATACAGGGTAAAAAACTTCGTATTGGACTGCTTATGGATGCGGCCTTTCAATTTTATTATTCTGAAAATCTGGAGGCTCTTGAACGTGGAGGGGCTGACTTAGTAGCTATTAATGCCATGGAGGAAAAGTCCCTTCCTGATCTGGATGGCTTGTATATTGGAGGTGGCTTTCCTGAGACCAGTGCCGGTGCACTGGCAGCAAATAAATCATTTCGCGATTCAGTCAAGGCTGCAGCAGCGGTAGGATTACCCATTTATGCGGAATGTGGAGGCCTGATATATCTGGGCGAGTCCATAGAACTTGAGGGGAAAGTGCATACCTTGACAGGAGTTTTTCCGGTACGGTTTGGCATGTCTAAAAAACCTCAGGCCCATGGCTATTCTATTTTTGAGGTTGATGAAAATAATCCGTTTTATCCGCTGGCATCTGAGGTTCGAGGGCATGAGTTTCGTTACTCTACTATTCTTGAATGGCTGGGAACTCCGGAAGAGTTAACTCTGAAAATGAAAAGGGGTGTGGGGTTTGTTGGAGGAAGAGACGGGTTGACCACCAAAAATGTCTTAGCGCTTTATACCCATGTTCATGCCCTGGGGACGCCGGAGTGGGCAGAAGGTTTCCTGGCCCGCTGTCGAGAGGTTAGGGAGAGAGGCCTGCGGGAATAAAAAGGATATTTCCGCAGGCCGAATATTTATTCAGTTGGTTGCAGGCATGGTGCCGAGCACCTTGGCGCTGATGATCTCTTTTTCGGATTCTGAGGGTTCAGGTTTAGCCCAGTGAATAAAGGCCTCGGTGACACGCATGAAGTCGCCGTTGTCTTCTTTACACTTGGAGCAAATACTCTCTGCCTGGTCTCGGTATATGATGATTTTGGAGGCTGCTTCACCATCTTTTGCAACAGCCGCCATTTTACGGCATCCGCATTCCAACCTGACAATTACCACACCTACGCCCTCGGGACTGCCTTCGAGGATACCCTCAACCATGGCTCTTTCATTTTTCTCTGCCACTATGGCTTGCTTTGCTATGTTTTTCTTTGATTTTTTTGCCATTTTATTTCTTCCGTAACGAGTAAATTATTGTATGTAAATAAGGTAACTCACTATAAGACACTTGTGTCTGTGGTCAATGTTTTTCCTGGTTTACCCCATGATGCTTATTGAAATTGATGTCCTTTTTTTCTTTTAGATCATTGGTGGGGAAATAGATTTTTGCTTGACAAAAAACAGGAGGTGAATTAATGGATCTATACACGCAACGTGAGTTTCATTTTGGTGGAAACGCCGTTGGATATTGTAATAGTATATTATTATATATATTCATTATTTTTTATTTATTTTAGGAGGTTATTATGGCTTGGGAAGTAGTTGTAGATAAAGACAAATGTTCTGGTGATGAAGAATGTGTAAACGCTTGCCCTGCACAGGTGTTAGAGATGGTAGACGGCAAGGCTGAGCCTGTTGAGATGGATGAGTGTCTCGGTTGTGAGACCTGCGTTGAGGTTTGTCCTGAGGGCGCCATCACAGTAACTGAAGTCTAATCTATTTAGAACTCGGTTTGTTACAAGCCCATTCCTCCTTAGGGGGAATGGGCTTGTCGCGTTTAAAATTATGCAATATCCGGCCCTTGTAGATGCATACTATTTAAAGATGTAGGGTGTGTGCTCCACAGGAATCACTCAAAATATGGGTACAAATGGTCTTGGGTACCATGCGCACCATCAAATAGTGGTAGCTGAAGTTCATTACTCATCAGGAAATTTATTTTAAGAAAGATGTTCCTAAAGACTATGTCAACGGCTGGAAATATTTCACGACTCAAACCTGGGGCTTCTCGTAGTGCTCATTTGCTTGTTTCCGCTTCCATTTGGACTGCTGTCGGCATCATGCTTATGCTGCGTGGTACTGCCTGGCTCTACTCAGTCGGTGGTTTATGGCTTTTAATCCCTGCCGTTGCCCTGGGAACTGGAAAGTCGCTTCTGGTCCTTGATAAATCTGCAAAGAAAAGCATCTACCGGATTGTTCGATTTAAGGATGGTAAGTGCCTTGGTGCAGTTTATTCGCTGAAGACCTGGCTGCTGGTTCTTCTGATGATGTCGGCAGGATGTTTGTTGCGCAATTCATCCCTGCCAAAGGAATTTCTCGGTGTGTTTTATGTGACTGTGGGCTGGGGCCTGTTTTTTTCCAGCAGGCATGCCTGGCGTACATGGCAGCGTGGGACTGATCACTTTCCTGACACCACTATTGATGGCAATAATTCATAAACTATTCTGCCATGTCTCTTACCTCATTTAATCAGATCCGTGTAAGTTCTGCAGCTCTACGTCATAATTACCGTCTACTGCAGCAAAGGGCAGGCAACGGAGTCAGGGTGCTGGCCATGGTCAAGGCTGATGCCTATGGTCATGGGATGGAAGAGGCAGCCGATGTGTTTGCATCTGTCGGGTGTAAGGATTTCGGGGTTGCTGAGATCGGTGAGGCCGTTCGACTGCGATCCGCCGGGGTCATCGGTAATGTTTTTGTCTTTCTTGGTTTCAGGCCGGAAGAAAGCGGGTTGTTTTTTGAGTATGATATTACTCCGATCATTTATGACCTGGAAAGTGCAAAATCCCTTTCCAGAGAGGCTCTGAAGCGAGGGCAGGAGAAAGTTGTACACCTGAAAGTGGACTGCGGCATGGGGCGTCTTGGCATTCTTCCGCAGGAAGTGGAAACCTTTGTGGCGGATCTGCAAGAGCTTCCAGGAATTGTGATAGGTGGTGTCCTCAGCCATTTTCCCAAGGCTGATGAATATGATTCTCAGCATAGTTTTGAGCAGTTTAGCCGCTTTGAAGGAGTCTCTGCAAAGGCGGGAAAGGACCGTTCTCTGGTAAAGCATATTGCAAATTCCGGGGGAGTGCTCTATTTTCCCGACACCTGTTGTGATATGGTACGGGCAGGAATTTCTCTTTATGGCTATTATCCTGATGGACGAGTGGGAAGAGAGCGAGAGAAAGGGGAAAAGCTGCAGCCGGCCATGTCTTTTATTACCAGGGTCCTGCAGGTTAAAACAGTTCCTGTCGATACCGGAATAAGTTACGGCCATACCTATATTACTAAAAGGGAGACACGACTTGCTGTTCTGCCTGTGGGATATGAAGATGGCCTCTCTCGCAGCCTGTCCAATATAGGGAAGGTACTTATTCGTGGGAAACGTGCTGTAATCCGTGGACGTATCTGCATGAATTTATGTATAGTGGATATCTCCGAAATAGAAGGGGTCCAGTCCGGTGATGAGGCAGTAATTCTTGGTCCTCAGGGTAACGACTGTATCAGTGGCGACGAAATCGCAGAATGGATGAACAGTATCTCTTATGAGGTGCTTTGTCTGTTTGGAAATAATAACGAGAGAAAGTACAGAGAATGATTCGTGAAAGTCTGAAAGAGATAGTTGATACCTGCTTTGCTCAAGGGGTAAGTGAAGGAAAATGGTCGGATGCGGCTGCCGGGAAATATTCGCTGGAGGTCCCTAAACGAGAAGGTCAAGGGGATTTTTCCACGAACATGGCCATGGTCATGGCCGGTATGGAGAAAAAAAATCCCAGGGAGATTGCAGGGGCTGTGATGGAAC
Source organism: Desulfocapsa sp. (assembly GCA_030145625.1). Classification (GTDB taxonomy): domain Bacteria; phylum Desulfobacterota; class Desulfobulbia; order Desulfobulbales; family Desulfocapsaceae; genus Desulfocapsa. The sequence goes on from JAQYVF010000007.1 coordinate 42,383, forward strand.
TGCTCGCTGCTGAAGAGAAACTCATTGAGAAACTGGAAATTGCCGGACCCGGTTTTGTCAATATCTTCCTGAAGCCTCAGGTGTGGCAGGAGGTTCTGAAACCTATACGCAAGGCAGGAGAAAGTTTTGGCAGTTCAACGGTGGGAAATGGGAAAAGGGTCCTCGTTGAATTCGTCAGTGCTAATCCCACCGGGCCATTGAGTATTGGTCATGGACGTCAGGCTATTCTTGGCGATGCCATTGCCAGACTCTTGGAAATTACCGGTCACGAGGTTTATCGCGAATATTATTTCAACGATGCCGGGCGGCAGATGCGCGTACTCGGAGAGTCCACCCGTGCCCGTTATCTCGAACTTCAGGGCCTCCCCTTTGTGTTCCCGGAGGATGGGTATCAGGGTGAGTATATCAAAAATATCGCTCAGGCCCTTCTTGATGAACAAGGAGATTCACTTGTTGGTCAGGAGGATGTGAAACCTTTTACCAAAAAAGCGGTGGAGCTGATATTCGCAGATATTGCAGGTACGCTTGAGCAAATGGGGGTTCGCTTTGATAATTACTATAATGAGCATACCCTTTATGATAACGGACATATCGATTCGGTGGTGAGCGAGCTCAGAGAAAAGGGGCTGGTCTACGAAAAAGATGATGCGGTATGGTTCAAGACTACTGAATTTGGGCAGGAACAGGATCGTGTTATTATCAAATCCAGTGGTGAACCTACCTACCGCCTTCCCGATATAGCCTACCACCGGGAAAAATTTCGGCGTAATTTCGATTGGCTGGTGGATGTTTTTGGCTCTGATCATATAGCCACGGTCCCGGATGTCCTTTCCGGGGTGGAGGCTCTGGGATATGATCCCAAGAAAGTGACAGTGGTTCTGCATCAATTCGTTACACTGACCCGTAACGGGAAGCTGGTGAAGATGTCCACTCGAAAAGCCACCTTTATTACTGTGGATGAGTTGCTTGAGGAGGTTGGTGCCGATGTAGCCCGCTTTTACTTTATGATGCGCAAGGCAGACAGTCAGCTTGAATTTGATCTCGATCTTGCCACCAAAGAAGAGAAGGACAATCCTGTTTACTATGTACAATATGGCCACGCCCGTCTCTGTTCCATCCTGCGCCGGGCCAAGGAAATGGGACTTGACGCTGAAAAAACAGAAGAGGCAGATCTTTCTCTTCTCGTGGAAGCAGAAGAGCTGCAGCTGTTAAAGAGTATCGCAGCCTTTCCAGCAGCTATTGAAACAGCAGCCTTGGAGCTTGCTCCTCACAAGGCCATATTTTTCTTGATGGAACTTGCAGGGGAACTGCATAGCTATTATAATAAACACAAGGTGATAGATCCTGAAAACGTACCCTTGGCAGTAACTCAAGCCCGTCTTTGCCTGGTGGCAGGTGTGCAGCAAGTTTTTAGAAATGGCTTGCTGATGCTGGGTCTCACAGCCCCCGAGAAAATGTAACGTGGGAGATCCGAATGAGCGGCTATGGTCTTCCCATGCCGCTTGCAGTGATTACGCACCGTTGGAGCCTGCTAACTGTAATGTTTAATTTGCCTCTATATGAAACTCAGCTACGAATCAGACTTTCTTCGACTATTGTTGTGTTCCTGCCATACAATACGACTTGGTAAAAAAACCTCCGCAAATCCAAGCTAGACAGAGCCCTAATAATTTGCTGGCTGAGTTTGCTTAAGAGGCACAATGTTTAATAGATATTGCTGAATTAACCCGATGGCCGCAAGAAAACGAAAAAAAGCAGTACCAAAGATCAAATTCCAAGTGACGAAAAGCGGGATAGCCGGAATTGGCGTGGTCTGCTTTTGTGTTTTCCTCTGGATGTTTCTTCTCGGAGTGTGGGCTGGGCAATCTCTGCTTTTTCCGCCGGTGAGTGCAGACCAGCTTTCACCGGTACTGTATGATAGCGGAGAAGGAAAGCAGGTACTCGATGTTATCCGCATAGAGGCGGAAAAGAAAAAGATAAAAAGTTAAAAATCCTGGCATTCCACCCAAAAAGACTTACTATACAACACGGTGATGTTCAGCCTCTCCTCTTCAGGACCATTTGAACACTGATATATTATTGAATACTTATGCCGGTAGAGCCGGTTCCCTCCTATGATACGAAATGCCAGGATGGGGGATGTGAAGGAAATTCATTCCCTACTCAACTATTATGCCGGTAAGGGCTTGCTGCTTAGCCGGTCTTTCAGCTCTCTCTATGACCAACTCCGAGATTTTAAGGTCTTTGCTGATGAGAGTGGTGAACTTCTTGGAGTCTGTGCTTTGCATATCAGTTGGGCTGATCTTGCTGAAATCCGTTCTCTGGCTGTTAAGGAAGGTGTTCAGGGACAGAAAATCGGGGCAAAGTTGGTGCGCAGCTGTCTTGAAGAAGCAAAAGAGTTCGGGATTTCCAATGTCTTTACCCTCACTTACCAATCCGATTTTTTTCGTAAACAGGGGTTTACTGATGCAGACAAGAGGGATCTGCCGCATAAGATCTGGAGTGACTGCTTGAATTGTAGTAAATTTCCGGATTGTGATGAGGAGGCCCTGCAGTGCAAGGTCTTCGATGTCATTCCTGATACCGTGAGTAATGTGTAATAACTCTGCTCGACACTGCTTTATAACCAAGGTGAATTCTTGAAATGATAGGTAACGTACTGACGAAAGTTTTTGGAAGTAAGAATGATCGGGTGCTTAAACAAATACGCCCTCTGGTCAACAGAATTAATGAACTTGAAGATACTGTAATCTCCCTCGATGATGGACAGCTTGCGGCCAGGACCGTTGAGTTCCGGGAGCGCCTGGCCAAGGGAGAAGAACTGGATCAACTCCTTCCCGAGTCCTTTGCTACCATCCGTGAGGCTGCCAAAAGGGTGCTTGGAGAACGTCATTACGATGTTCAGTTGATTGGTGGCGTCATTCTCCATCAGGGAAAGATAGCTGAGATGAAAACCGGTGAGGGAAAGACATTGACCTCAACCCTGCCCGTCTATTTGAATGCCCTGACTGGAAAAGGGGTACATCTGGTTACGGTTAATGACTACCTGGCTGCACGTGATGCCGATTGGATGGGACAGATCTACCGTTCACTTGGGATCAGTGTGGGCAAGATCGTTCATGATATGGATGATGAGCTCCGTCGTGAAGCATACGCGGCTGATGTTACTTATGGAACCAATAACGAATTCGGTTTTGATTATCTCCGCGACAATATGAAATTTGAAATGAGCGATTTCTGTCAACGTGGCTTCAATTTTGCCATCGTCGATGAGGTTGACTCTATTCTTATTGATGAGGCCAGGACACCACTCATTATTTCCGGTCCGGCAGAGATTTCCACAGAGATGTATGTCAGTGTTGATAAAATCATGTCAGCCTTTAATGTTGAAGAACATTATCTGGTGGATGAGAAATCCAAGCAGGTTGCTCTCTCCGAGGAAGGTATTAGCCTTGGAGAAAAGTTACTGGAAGTGGAAAATCTTTATGAGCCTGATGCCATTGAACAGTTGCACCATCTGAATCAGGCCTTGAAGGCCCATGTCCTTTTTAAGCGTGATGTTGATTATATCGTCAAAAACGGTGAAGTGGTTATTGTCGACGAATTTACCGGTCGAACCATGGAAGGCCGCCGTTACAGCGATGGTCTGCATCAGGCCCTGGAAGCCAAAGAAGGGGTTAAGATTGAGAAGGAAAATCAGACTCTTGCCTCGATTACCTTCCAGAACTACTTTCGAATGTATGACAAGCTGTCAGGAATGACCGGTACGGCTGATACCGAGGCTCCAGAATTTAAAAAGATCTATGATCTCGACGTTGTTATCATGCCTACCAATATGCCCATGGTGCGTCAAGATTTCCCTGATGTTATTTATAAAAATACAAAGGCAAAATATAGGGCAATCGCTCGTGAGGTTAAGGAACTGCATGAAAAGGGGCAGCCTGTACTCGTCGGTACTATTTCCATCGATGTCTCGGAATTGATTTCCAGGATGTTGAAAAAGGAAAAGATTGAACATGAGGTGCTCAATGCTAAACAGCATGATCGTGAAGCAGAGATCGTTGCCAATGCCGGGCAGTTCGGGAAGGTGACCATTGCCACCAATATGGCTGGCCGCGGTACTGATATTAAGCTCAGTCCTGAATCACGAGAAGCTGGTGGCTTGCATATCCTCGGTACATCGCGCCACGAATCACGACGTATCGATAATCAGTTGCGTGGTCGTTCCGGCCGTCAGGGCGATCCTGGTTCTTCTCGTTTTTTCCTTTCCCTTGAGGATGATCTTCTCCGTATTTTCGGGTCCGGCAGGATTTCCGGGATCATGGATAAGCTTGGTATGGAAGAGGATGAACCCATTGAACACAACATGATTTCCAAGGCCATTGAAAATGCTCAACGTAAGGTAGAGGGGCATAACTTTGATATTCGTAAACACCTGCTTGAGTATGACGATGTCATGAATAAGCAGCGTGAAGTGATCTACAGGCAACGTCGTGAGTTACTCTCCGGTGAAGATTTTGTGGCAGTGGTCAAGGATATGACCGGTGATCTCGTTGATACGGTTGTGGATGAATTTGCCAATGATCGTTTGGCCTCAGAAGACTGGGACTGGCAAGGGTTCGATGAACGGATGCTGGATCTTTTTCAAATTACTCTTGATTGGAACGATGAGGACCGAAGCGGTATGGACCGTGAAGGTTTTCGGAAAAAGATCGATGGAATGGTTGAAGAGCATTACAGTGCTCAGGAGGCCCATAATGGAGATGAGGTCCAACGACATATGGAACGGGTTATTCTTCTGCAAATGGTAGACACCCATTGGAAGGATCATCTGCTGTCCATGGATCACCTCAAGCAGGGGATTGGTCTTCGCGGTTATGGTCAGAAAAACCCGCTGGATGAATATAAGAAGGAGGGATATAATCTCTTCTTGAATATGGTAGAGACTGTTAAGCAGCAGACTGTGTCCACCCTCATGCGTATAAGGATAGTCCATGAGGATGATGTAGAACGCCTGGAAGAGGAAAGGCGACGACAGCGCAGAGAGCTTGAACAGGTGACTATGAACAAGGGCCCGGCTGGTGAAGAGACTGTTGCAGCCAAACCGGAGAAGCGGGAAGGGGAGAAAGTTGGGCGTAATGCCTCCTGCCCCTGCGGCTCCGGTAAAAAATACAAAAAATGCTGCGGTAAGCCAAGCTGATTATAGGGTACCTTGAAAAATTAGATTTTTTGTTCAAGATCGAGGAACAGACGAAAAAATAAGCGCAGCATATAGTTTATATGTGAGCATTAATTTTTTGACTGTGACGAAGAGTTTGGGCAAAAAGGCAATTTTTCGTGGTGGCCTATAGTCTGTAGTTTAATATAGAAAAGCAAAAAGGCTATGGAGGGGGAAACCCTCCATAGCCTTTTTGCTTTTGTTCGAGTTGAATCTGTTAGCCGTGGAGGTTTTCCGGGTTCATGATGTTCTCCTCCATGTGTCTGAGTTCATCGATTCCGGAGACTATGATCTCAGGATCGTACTCCAGGTAGCGTTTTGGAAGTTTTCCTTCATACTCCATATTGGAGAGGAGGAATTTCATGCAGTTTATACGTGCTTTTTTCTTTACATCCGAACGGATAATCGTCCAGGGGGCCATGGTTCGGTTTGTCTCAGACAGCATTTGAAACTTGCGCACCGAGTATTGGTCCCAGTATTCCTGGGCCAGATTGTCCACCGGGGAGAGTTTGTATTGTTTGAGCGGATCTTCTTTTCTGGAATCAAAGCGTTCCTTTTGGACATCTTTGGATACCGAGAAGTAGAACTTGAAAAGTTTAATCCCGTCTTTGACCATTAACTCTTCCAGCAGTGGGGCGTCTTTCAGGAAGCGTTTATTTTGTTCATCGGTACAGAATCCCATGACCGGTTCTACCATGGCCCTGTTGTACCAGCTTCGATCAAAGATCACGAGTTCTCCGGCCGCAGGCAGGTGTGGCGTGTAACGCTGGAAGTACCATTGGGTTATCTCGGTTTCATTGGGCTTGGTCAGGGCAACTACTCGAGTGTTCCTGGGGTTGAGATTGGTTGTGATTCGTTTGATGGTCCCGCCCTTACCGGCAGCGTCCCGGCCTTCAAAGATAGCCAGTAAACGGTCGCCATTGGCTTTCATGTGCCGCTGCAGTTTCATGAGTTCGATCTGCAGGAGTTTGAGTTCTCTTTCATAGGCGATGTGCCAGTTTTTTACCCAGATAGCTTTTTTGCCTTTGGATTCTTTCTTTTTTTCGTTTTTCAGGGCAGTGCCTTCCAGCAGTTTGAATTCTATTGCCTCGATTTCTTTCAGTGATTGTTTGCTTTTCTTACCATTTTTTTCTGACATGACTAATTCCTCGGAAAGGGGAGCTCAACTCAATGGTGCTCCATATTGTTTTTTCTCTTGTTTCATTAACTTTAATTCGCGATTTCCTGCGATAACGATTTGCGGATTGACTTTAAAATCGAGTTTTCTGCTACGTCCGCGGTATTTAACGGAGTTGAGAATCAGTTTCATGGTCTCTCGGCGTGCCAAATGTTTATCATCGGAGCGGACAACCCACCATTTGGATTCTCTGGTGTGCGTCTTCTGGAGGAGGACTTTTTTCTTTTCAGTGAATTCGTCCCAGAGTTCCTGGGCCTGAAGATCCACCTCGCTGAGTTTCCATTGACGTAATGGGTCATTTTTTCTTCTTTCAAAACGTCGTGATTGTTCTTCCTTGGTAACGGAAAAATAGAGTTTGAGGAGGATGGTACGGCCGGCATCAAGGATAAAGTTTTGTTCATAGGCGGTAACTTTCTTCAAAAAACGGCGATATTGGTCTTTCGAGCAAAAACCCATAACCGGTTCCACCATGGCACGATTATACCAGCTTCTGTCAAAAAGGACGATCTCACCGGCATGGGGGAAACGTTCAATATAACGTTTCATGTGTAGTTCGGTCTTCTGGGTTTCTGTGGGTTTGCCCAGGGCTTCTACACGATACCGTTTTTCATTCATATAGCGGGCAACCCTGCGGATGGTTCCACCCTTACCCGAGGCATCACGTCCATCAAAAAGGATGATCATTTTTTTGCCGGTTTTCTCAAGATGGGACTGCATTTTAATGAGTTCTGCCTGGTATGGCTTTAATTCTTCAGAATTGTAATATTTAAGTAGTGCTGCCTCGACAATCTCTTCTTTGTGACGTTCCTTCAGTACAGAGAGAATCTTGCGGCTTTTTTCGTCGGGTGGCTGGGAATGGAATTCCGCATCAAGTTTGTCGACAAACTTGCGGATAATGGCCGTGGTACCTTTGGGCTCAAAATCCATTGGGCTACTTTTTTTCTTCCTTGCTGTCATGATGATTCCTTTTGATAAATATTTTCATATACGAATTAATAATAGCAGTAACAACCCTGCAACTGCAAATATTAATGGAATTTTCTATCTGAATTTAACTGCATGGTAAATTTTATGAATGTTGTCCCGCTCTAAGGCCTGGAGCAGGAGGTCTACCGACTGCCTGATGTGATACAAATAGGCCTGTACGGTTTTGTTGTCTGACTCTTCAATGGCTGGAGCGAAGAAGTTATCGTGACTATATGAGAAAAGAAAGGAGTTCATATGATCATCACAGAAGAGGGCCAATGATAAGCGCAGAATTTTCAAAGAATTTTTCAAGATAAGTACGCTGGGACATGACCTCGAGATTCAGGGGGAGGGATTGGGATTCATAACGACTTTGTACTTGGCGGAGTTCTGTCGTGAAGGAACGGTTATAGATAAAGAGAGTGGCCTCAAAGTTGAGCCAGAAACTTCGCATATCCAGGTTTACAGAGCCAAAAAGGGCGAATTCATCATCTACGGTTATGGTTTTGGAGTGCAGCAATCCCCCTGAAAAAAGTTTGATGGATACTCCGCTGGCAGCTAGAGTTTCATATCTGGCTCGACTGGCGTAGTGTACAAGTTTCGAGTCATTAATTTCCGGAACGATGATGCGGACATCGACTCCTCGCTGGGCGGCAGATTGGAGTGCAGTAAGCAGTGATTCATCAGGGACAAAATAGGGAGTGGTCAGGGTGATATTTTTCCGTGCTGCATAGATGGTGGTCAGGAGGAGGTTGTGAATAGCTTCCGGGGTAAAATCGGGTCCGGACGGGACCAGTTGTACAGGGATATCACCGGCAAAGGGCTGTGGGCGGACGTCAGCTATGGAACGTACGTGCTCAATGTCTTCTTCCAGGGAGCGTGAAGTTGCTTTTTCAGCATCTGTCTCCATAAACCAGTCACTGATAAAGGTGCCGGCAATGGATTCGACCACTGGTCCCTTGATGCGAACCATGATATCCACCCATTGTCCTACTCCGGAGTCTTGTTTGAAAAATCCGGGGTCAACCATATTCTGACTTCCGGTATAGGCAATTCTGCCGTCTATCACGACAATTTTTCGATGGTTTCTGATGTCTATTCTGACGAAAAGGGCCTTGAAAAATCCGGCAGGCAGGGCGGCCAGTACTTTGATTCCAGCTCCACGCAGTTCTTTGACCTTTTTCCCCCTTAAAAAATCTTTGCTGCCTATGGCGTCCACCAGAATGCGGCAGGTAACTCCTCTCTTCTTTGCCATGATCAAAGCGGCAATAACTTCATCGGCAGTACCACCTTCCTGCCAGATGTAGAATTGGAGGTGACAACTGTTTCTGGCTGCATCAATATCTCTGATGATGGCGCGCATGATTTTTTCTGGTTCTTCGATGAGTTCCAGACTATTTCCGTCAAGGGTCGGGATACCGATGAGGGTATCTGCCTGGCGATGAATGGGTTCCAGAGCAGGGTTGAGCTTGGACCAGTCTATCGGTGCATTGTTTCTCATTGATGAGAGCCAGTTGTGATAGTGTTCAAGGGAATTTCTGGTTCGAGAGGCCCTGGTTTCGCCAATCCTGTTTTCCCCGAAAAAAAGATAGACAATGGCGCCAAGAAAGGGAAGAAGGAGGATAACAATAAGCCATGCAAGGGTGACGCCGTACTGACGTTGGCGCATGATTACCCGGATGGAGAGCCCCAAACGAATAGCAAGGTCTGCCAGGGGGAGGAGGTAGGGGAGAATAGTTGCGCTCCAGTGGTAAGTCTCTGCTGTCATTTGATCAGATCCGGGGAAGATGAAAAAAAGTTTTTTGCATATATTTATCCAGTTTACACGGGGGGAATGAAATGTAAAAGATCTAATTTTTCACTGGCATAATCACTCCTGAGGATGGTAGAAAGAGAATTCTTGTCAGTTCTTGACTCCCCAGTTACATAAGTTTTCCACATACTGGGGGGGGTGAAGACTACGCTTACCTGTTTTGGGGATGATCTTTGCGTTATGTGAAAAAATATCTCCAAAATACAACAAGATGTATGCAAGGGTTTTTCTTACAGGATACCTGTGCTACAATTTTCCACATGCCTCGAAGTATCATCGATAACTGTCGATATCGAATTCGTTTGTCTGATCTTTGAGCGAAAAACTTAATTTTTTACGGTCTCTTATTTTAGATAGGGAAAAGAAAAAATGAATATTAAAGGATTCTCAGCTTCTGCAGTTGCCGCAGGGATTCGTTATGCCGAGAGACTGGATCTCGGTCTTATATATAGTGACACCCCAGCTGTTACGGCTGGAGTGTTCACCAGGAATCAGGTCAAGGCCGCACCGGTTATCGTTGATATGGAACGGCTTAAACAGGGCCTTGCTCAGGCTATACTTGTCAACAGCGGCAGTGCCAATGCCTGTACCGGTTCCAAGGGGATGGAAGCAGCGTTGGCCACCAGCTTACTCCTCTCTTCCAGCCTAGATATCCCGAATGAAATGGTTCTTCTCTCTTCTACCGGAGTTATTGGAGAACAGTTGAACGTTGATGCCTTCACCGCATCCATGGACAGACTGGTGGAAGGGCTTGATAAAGAGAAGTTTGAAGAAGTGGCCCAGGCCATTATGACCACTGATACGGTCTCTAAAACAGTCTATAAAACTGTGATTATTGGTGATCACGAGGTCAATTTCATGGGAATGGCCAAGGGTGCCGGCATGATTATGCCCAATATGGCCACCATGCTTTCCTTTGTGGTCACAGATGCTCAAATCGGTTTCCCGGTACTGCAGGAGTCGCTCCGTCAGGCTGCGGACAGAACCTTTAATCGAATTACTGTGGATGGAGATACCAGTACCAATGATATGGTCCTGGTGATGGCCAATGGAACCGCCTCTAATGAGTGGATTGATGAGGATAATGTCGTTGGTTGTCAGGCCTTTAAAGATACTTTGGAAGGTGTGCTCAAGGAGCTGGCCTTGAAGATAATCAGTGACGGTGAAGGCGCAACCAAGTGTGTTACCATACGGGTCTGCGGGGCAAAAGAAGAGGCGGCAGCAGAACAGATGGCACGAACCGTTGCCAATTCAAACCTGGTAAAGACAGCTTTTTTCGGGGAGGATGCTAACTGGGGGCGAATTATTGCCGCCATGGGACGTTCCGGGGTACGTTTTCATCCGGATCGTGTAGATATCGCCTTTGATAAGGTTGTGCTGGTGAGAGATGGACTGGCTGTTGGCCAAGAGGCAGAGGCTGCAGCTACAGAGATCTTGAAACAGAAAAATATAAGCGTGTGTATCGATCTCAAGGATGGCGCAGGATGTGAAGAAGTCTATACCTGTGACTTTTCTCTCGATTACGTAAAGATTAACGCTGATTATCGCTCTTAGGGAGACTTGCTGATGAGTCTGCTTCAGGTTTCATTTGCTTTTGCTTCAGACATAACCCCCACTTTTTTGTTGGATACTGTGAGAGCAACCGGTGTCGTTGTTGAGCAGGAAGTTTTGGAAGACCAGTTTCAGTATCTGGATACTTTCAATTGGCAACTCTATAGCCAAGGCAGGGTCTGTAAACGTCGAGGCACTGATCAATATACGCTTTCCGATTTCGCAGGATTGGATGTGCAGGAAGGAACCGGTCCTGACACCCTTGTTCCTCTGGCGAGGGAATTTATCTCTACTTCGTTGGGCCGGGAAATGGAGCCCCTTCTCGGAATACGGGCTTTGATTCCTTGTGTCGATGTAGAGCGGGAAAAACATTTTTTTCATCTCTTGAATAAGGATGAAAAGATAATCATGCGTCTTTGTCTCGAACTGAATAGCTGTACTTATAAAGGAAGAGTGCAGGAGACGGGAGGCTGTATTCGACTTTACGGGTTGCGGGGGTATGAAAAAATCTATCATCGACTCCGACAGATGTTTATTGAAAAGGGCTTGCCTGAAAGTTGTGGCGAGGATTTTCTCCTTCAGCAGGCATTGGCGGTAAGAAAACGGCGACCGCTTGATTACAGTTCGAAATTCAGTGTTACCCTGGATGACCGGGAAAACATCAGTGAAGCTGCCAGGGATATCTTCCTTATCCTTGCAGGCAATATGGCTGAGAATCTTCCCGGAGTTATGCAGGATTGGGATATTGAATTTCTTCATGAATTCCGGGTTGCTCTACGCAGGAGCCGTTCTCTCCTTTCTTCATTGAAAAAAATGATGCCTGCAGATGAGTGTGGTGAGATGCTGGAAGGACTCAAGGCTATTGGTACGGCAACCGGACCACTACGTGATCTTGATGTGTATCTCCTGGAACAGGGTGCCTTTCAGGCCCTACTACCCGAGAGCCTTCATCGGGGGTTGAAAGAATTTTTTGCAAGTCTTGCCTCAGCTCGTGAGCAGGAGTTTGAGAAACTCATACAGACCTTGCAGTCTCCTGACTATGAACTGTTCATGAGTCAGTGGTTGGATTTTGTTCACAACCGTCTATGTACCCTGACAGGTGGCAAAGGAAAACAACCATGTCGTTATGCAGCGGCAAAATTTATCAGAAAACGACTGGAGAAGATTCTTCTCGCCGGAGGAGCCATAAGCGAACAGTCTCCGGATGAGGAACTGCATAGCCTTCGTATTCAGTGCAAGAAGCTTCGCTACCTTCTGGAGTTTTATCGTTCCCTTTTTCCGGATAAGGCCATGGCTGCCTGTATACAAAAGCTGAAAAAACTCCAGGATAACCTGGGAAATTTCAATGATCTCTCTGTACAGCAGGAGGTGCTGGGGCATTATCGTGAGCACCTGACTCCAGGGTCAAAGAAAAACATGCATATTGCAGCTGCCCTTGGCGGACTGATCACCCATCTGCAAAGTGATCAGCAGAAGGTCCGGAAAAAATTCGGCAAGACCTACTCCCATTTCGCCACTGCGGAACACAGGACCCTTTTTCAAAATATGCTGGACGCTCCAGTTTCTTGCGAAAAAAAAGGAGAAACGAAATGAACAGTATTGCAGTGTATTCAAGTAAGGGCGGGGTTGGTAAAACTGCAGCTGCCGTTAATCTCTCCTATGCCTGTTCGCTCAGAGGGAAAAAGACTCTGCTCTGTGATATGGATCCCCAGGGTGCTGCCGGATTTTATTATCGAATTCGGCCTAAATCCAAATTTAACAGGAAAAGATTCCTCAAGGGTAAACTTCACTCCTATATTCGGGAAACGGATTATCCAAATCTTGATTTGCTTCCCACTCATTTTTCCTTCAGGAATCTGGATCTGGCTCTTGATAGGGAGGGGAGTGGAGAATTGAAGCGTATTTTTTCAGGACTTGCAGATGACTATGACTATCTGATCCTTGATTGTCCGCCCAATATGACACTGCTTTCGGAAAATCTTATCATGGCCGCAGACAAGGTTGTTACCCCCGTTGTCCCCTCAACTCTTTCTATCCTTGCATTGGCGCAACTGGTAAAGTTTTTTGACAAAATAAGTGCAGATCGAAAAAAACTCCATGCCTTCTTTTCCATGGTTGAGCGTCGGAAAAATATGCATGGTGATACGATAAAACGCTTTGGCAAAAAAAAGGTTTTTTATCGGACTCTTGTCCCCTATCTGGCTGATGTTGAAAAAATGGGGATTACCCGCCAGCCTGTGGCTGCCACAAAACCCGAATCGCCGGCTGCCGAGGCATATGACAGATTATGGCTGGAGATCTGGAAAAGCCTGTTTAGGAAATAAGACATTTCTCTTCAATACCCAATGGGGCAGAACTCGCTTTCCCGTGCCTTTGCCGGCCTGTTATTTCTTGCAGGTCTGTTTTTTCTTAATTTTACCTCACGGGTTATTTTTTCTCCCCTGCTTCCTTTTATAGAACAGGAAATGGGTCTTGATCATGCCCAGGCCGGTTCGTTTTTTCTTTTTATCTCTGCAGGCTATTTTTTTTCCATTCTTTCCTCTGGATTCGTTTCTGCCAGGATTGGCCATAAGCTGACCATTGTTTTTTCGGCCATTGCCTCAGGAATGGTCCTTCTCAGCCTTGGATTTTGCGGCAGTCTGCTTACCCTGCGTCTTGTTCTTTTCTGTCTTGGTCTGGCGGCCGGTCTCTATCTTCCCTCCGGTTTGGTAACCATCTCAAGACTCGTTGCTCCTGCTTACCTGGCCAGAGGGATGGCCATTCATGAAATTGCTCCTAATCTCGGTTTTGTGGCTGCTCCGTTGCTCTGTGATATGCTGCTTACTTTTGTTACCTGGCAGAAGGTCCTGGCCTGGTTAGGTGTTGTCTTGATAGCAACCGGAGTTGCATACGGTTTGAGCTCGCATGGAAGCAGGGAAAGGGGGAAGGCACCTGATCTTTCGGCCTCAGGATCTCTGCTTCGTATGGGTACATTCTGGGGTATGTGTATTCTCTTTTCTCTGGGTATCTGTTCAACCCTTGGCATTTATGCCATGGCTCCACTTTTCCTGGTAAATGATCATGGAATGGATCCCAGTCAGGCTAACAGTCTCTTGGCCTTTTCCCGGATAGCATCAATTTTCATGCCACTGCTTGGTGGTTGGATTGGTGACCGTTTCGGCAATCAGAGGGTTCTGGGCGCTGTTCTTTTGATCACCGGTATGTTAACTGCATTGATGGCCATGGTTCCAAATGGGATCTGGTTGATAGTCTGTGTGGCGGCTCAACCACTCTTTGCCGTCTGTTTTTTTCCTTCAGGCTTTGCTCTACTTTCAAAACTTGGTCCACCTGAGTATGGAAATCTGGCTGTGTCTCTCTGTATCCCCCTTGCCTTTCTCCTGGGCGGAGGCGTTATGCCGACGCTCATCGGGATGATCGGCGATGTTGCTTCCATAAGTTCTGGCTTTATCCTTGCCGGAGTCGCCATGACCCTGGGAGGATGTTTCTCTTTTTTAATTCCTTCCCGGGAAGAAAACTGACGGGTGGATATTGTGTATTGCTTCTCTTTAGGAATATCAATTCAAGGTTGAAGGGAGGGGGTACAGAGTGCAGTTGCTGTCGTTTTGACCTGTTTGGATAAAAAGCACAAGGTGTTGCATCTGGATCGTGTTCTTCCTACATTCAGTTTTCAATCTCTTCGTTGAGTATCTGCCCAGGTATTGCAAAACAGAACAGTCTCTTTTTTTCTCCCTCAGTTGGAATTCTCCAACAGTTTATCAAGTTCTGTTGCTTCCAGAAGGGGCCTGATGGTGGTTCCGGTCTCTGGGGTGCCTGGGATGAGCAGGCGAACTGTATCCCGGTCTGCTGTTTGTAAATTCCTTGATGATCCTGTTGCCCAGATGATGGTGGTCTGTCGAGAAAGTCTATAGATAAGTCTCTTGAACTCCTGGAGGCTGGCGTGGTTCAGCCCTTTTTCCGGTTCATCCAATAGCAGGATGGGCTCCGGAGTAGTGTTTTGCAGAGAGGCCTGTAAAAAAAGGCAGATAGTTACCAGCCATCTCCAGGAACTCCCGGCCTGGCTCAAGGGGAGTTTTCGCCCCCTTGTGCTTTTTTGATAAAAGGTCAGGGTGTCGCCATCTAAAGTATGGGTGACTCTGGCAGTGGGGGCAGGTGACAGTCCCTGCACTTTCTCATTTAAGGCCTCAAGAAAGTGGGTTATCCGCTCCGGCGGAATGGATGAATCGTGGTCAATGAGCTGGTGTGCCAGGCAATAGTCTGAAGATCCATTAATTGTGGAGGGAGGATGCTGCTGTTGTGCAAGGAGGCGGCTTACAGAGAGGGGCGAATTGAGCAACAGCTTAGGGGTAAGATACAGAAAAGACGGCAACCGGGTAGATACGACTTCTTTTGCTGTCTGGATACGTTGGCAACGATACACGGAATGGAGGGTTTTGTTGAAGAGATCGATCTCCTTTTCAGTAAGGTGTGGCTGTATGGCAGTGAGCCAATTCCCCAGGAGATGCATGGTTTTTCCCTTGATCCGGTCTGTGGCTGCCAGGTGTGTGAGATGGTGGAATTGAGTCTTGAGGGCAGATGCTACTGATTGGTCAGCAATGCTATGGTTGAGACCTGCAACTGCATCGGCAATTTCGCTCCATCGTGGAGAAGAGGCGATCTCTACAAAGGAGATCCAGCGTGACCAGTCAAGTCGGCGTCCCACCTCAATTTTATCGGTTTCGATAAGGATGGGCTCAATTTCTGCCAGCTTGCCTCGTATCTCGTTATTGCCTTCGAAAATGGCAAGGGCGGCGGTTTTTTTTCTGGGGTTTATCTTTCTTTTATACCCCTTGGTAAAAAAGTAATCGGGAAAGTTGGCAAAAGGATTGTCAAGCTGCTGCAGAGGGTGGGGGTTGATCGATTGCAGGATACGGAAAAGAGGAGTTTTCCCAGATCCGCAAGGGCCGGAAAATATAGTGAGATGCGGGGAAAACTCAAACCAGCCGCTGTTTTTGATGATCTGATGCCCACATATTTTTGCCTTGATAATATGCATACCGTACCCTCTTTAGGCAGTGTGATGAGATATGCTTGTTAGATAGAGATAGGTTCGTCTGACCTCGTCTTTATTAGAAACATAAACATCATCCGAGGAGAAAAATAGACAGAAGTAGAAAAAGCAGGTTGGCGCATTGGCTTTTTAGGAGTGGAAGAATTTCTTCGATACCCAATCAGACGGTTGCCAGTGATAGGTTTATGTCTTGTGTTTCAGTATGTTATCTGCTTCTGTCTCCTTGGTTTCAAACCGCACCTGTTTGCTCCCGGAGCCTTTCTGGAAAATTAACCTATTGATTGTGTTAAGAAGTGATACAATTGCATTTGAAAAGTATTGATCTTTACATATAATAACCGTTAACAATTATTCCACATCCGCACAGTGCAGTTCAATCTCCGCCAAGGACATTTTCATGGAGTTCATGACAAGAAAACCCGTCAATCTTAATCGACGCAGATTTATGCAGATTGTAGCTGTTGCAGGTACAGCTGCAGGCTGTTGGAAGCTTGGTCTTTTTGGGGCAGGAAAATCGTTACAGAAGGTTCGCAGAAGCCAACCTATCATGGGTACTGTATTAAACCTTACAGTCTATGGACAGGATCGGGACGCTTGCGAAGAGGCTCTTGTAAATACCATAGGAAAGATGATGATGCTTGAGACTCATCTGAGCAGGCACATGGCAGAAAGCGAGCTTGCGGAATTGAACAGGAATAGCCTTCTTGTTAATCCAAGTGCAGATCTTTTAACTGTTTTGCGCCTGGCTGAAAATATCAGTAAAACAACATCTGGTGCCTTTGATGTGACGGTACTCCCACTTCTGCAGATGCATGAGTCAATTCGTGGCGAAAATGATCATCCCGATGAGCAGGATCTGATGACTGCCAGAGGGCTTGTCGGGTATGAAGATGTATATCTTAGTGAGGAAAGAGTGCATCTTGCAAAAGAGGGTATGGGGATCTCTTTGGATGGGATTGGCAAAGGGTATATCGTTGACCAAGGCGTTTCCGTATTACGAACACACGGATTTAATAATGTCTATGTGGAGGCTGGAGGAGATTTGATGGTCTCCGGTCGGAAGGACAATAACTCCCCCTGGTGTATCGGGCTCCGTCCTCCTCGACCACAACAAAACAAACCTGTTGTCATTGAAGTGAGCAACAAGGCGGTAGCCACCTCCGGTGATTATCTCCAGGCCTTCACACCTGATCTGAAACATCACCATATTCTCCATCCGACAAGTGGTTTTTCCCCGCAGGAACTGGCAAGTTGTACCATAACAGCTCCCACTGTTGCACTGGCCGATGGCTTGGCCACAGCTGTCATGGTTATGGGAAAGGATGACGGTCTTGATCTCATCCAGTCCATGCAAGGCTGTGAAGGGTACGTTGTTGATAAACAACTCAAGCACTCCAATACTGCCGGTTTCTTCACTTGATATGAAAACATTTCAGATAAACAAAGGGTTGGACATCCCCATTTCAGGCTCTCCTGAGCAAAAGGTGCGAGAGGGGCAGGCGGTCAGTCAAGTTGCCCTGATTGGTGACGATTATATCGGTATGAAACCGACGATGCAGGTTAAAGTGGGAGATCGGGTTCAAACGGGTCAGCTGCTCTTTGTCGATAAAAAAAATAAGGGAGTCAAATTTACTTCTCCGGGGTGTGGCACAGTCGTGGCCATAAATCGAGGGGAAAAACGAAAGTTTGAATCACTTGTTATTGAACTGGCCGGAGAAGAAAGTATCTGCTTTCTTTCTCCTGCTGGCCGTTCCTTGGGAAATATGGAGTCGGAAGATGTCCGCAACCTGCTCATTGACTCCGGGATGTGGACCAGTTTTCGTACCCGTCCCTATGGTAAGATTCCAGCGGTTGATTCCATCCCAAACTCGCTTTTTATTACCGCTATCGATACCTCTCCTCTAGCTGCAGATCCGCAGCTCATTATTGCCAGGTATGAAAAGGAGTATCAACTGGGCTTGAGGTTGCTGCGCCAATTATTTTCCGTTCCAATTTACTACTGCAGCGGGATGGATAAATTGCTACCGGCCGAAGAGCTGTATAGTATTGATTACTCTGTCTTTCATGGCCCCCATCCTGCTGGCCTGCCTTCAACCCATATTCATTTCATAGATCCTGTACATGAAATGAAAAGTGTCTGGCATATCGGTTATCAGGACATTATTGGAATTGGTCACTTGTTCAAAAACGGTTATCTGCTCACGGAAAAGATAGTCTCTCTGGCTGGTCCGGCACTATCTAACCCGTCTTTGGTTATTACCCGGGTAGGCGCCTGCCTCCCTGAACTCTGTCAACAAGATCTTCTTGGGGAGGAGGTAAGAATTCTCTCCGGGTCAGTCCTTGATGGCCGTAAGGCAAGTGGCAATTATACCTTTCTTGGCCGGTATCATAATCAGGTATCAGTGTTAGAAGATGACAGTGGTCGAGCCTTTTTCAATTGGGCTAAACCCGGAAAGGATCGTTTCTCCATCAAATCTGTTTTCATATCAGTACTCAAGAAACATCTGCGCTTTCCCATGAATACAGCACTCTGGGGTGGGAGAAGGGCAATATATCCTCTCGGTACTTATGAGCAGGTTATGCCCCTGGATATCATAGCAACAGCATTGTTGAAGGCACTCTCTACCGGGGACACGGAAAAAGCAATAGACCTCGGCTGTCTTGAGTTGGTTGAAGAGGATCTGGCGCTCTGCGCTTTTGTCTGTCCCGGGAAAAATGAATTCGGTACTGTTTTGCGTCAGGTGCTGACAACCATTGAGCTTGGCGGTTAACCAGCAGAGCTAACACGCGAAGGTGATAAGTTAATCATGAAACCACTGAGTAAAATCTTTGAAGATGCTGGGCGTTACTTTGAAAAGGGTGGGCGTTTTGAGCAATACTACCCGCTGTATGAGGCCTTTGATTCCTTCCTGTTCGGCAGCAATCAAACCACCAATACGGCACCCCATGTCCGGGATTCTATAGACCTGAAGCGGATAATGACCACGGTGATTATTGCTCTGCTTCCCTGTGTGCTGATGGCAATGTGGAACACCGGGTATCAGGCTAATTCCGCCCTCCAGCTCATGGGACTTTCCGGGCCCGATGGCTGGCGAGGGACGCTCATGGCCTTTGTCGGTTGCGATCCGGAAAGTCTGTTTGCCAATTTCTTCCATGGGGCACTGTACTTTTTACCGGTCTATTTCGTTACCCTTGTTGTTGGCTCTCTCTGGGAGGGTTTGTTTAATCTGATCCGTGGCCATGAATTTTCCGAGGCCTTTCTGGTTACCAGTCTGCTCTTTACCCTGACTCTGCCGCCGTCCATTCCCCTCTGGCAGGTTGCCATTGGTATCAGTTTTGGTGTCATCTTTGCGAAAGAGGTTTTTGGCGGAGTTGGCCGCAATTTTATGAATCCTGCTCTTGTTTCCAGGGCGTTTATCTTTTTTGCCTATCCGGCACAGATGTCCGGCGACCAGGTCTGGACTGCTGTGGATGGTATAAGCGGTGCCACCGCCCTCAGTCAATTTGCTGGGGCCGGACCGGGAGGGCTTATGGATTCTGTCTCCGTTACCTGGCTCCAATCTTTTCTTGGCACGGTACCTGGTTCCATGGGTGAGACTTCCACGCTTGCCTGTCTCTTTGGGGCCTTTATCCTGCTTATTACCGGTATAGCCTCCTGGCGAATTATGCTGTCGATGTTGCTGGGTGGGCTAATCTGCAGTAGTTTTTTCTGGCTTCAGGGAAGTGGTGTCAATCCCATGTATAATATTCCGCCTCACTGGCATCTGGTAGTGGGAGGATTTGCCTTCGGCCTGGTTTTTATGGCAACTGATCCGGTATCAGCCGCCCATACCCCGATGGGACAATGGCTCTTTGGACTGCTGGTTGGGGGGCTTGCCATTCTCATTCGTGTGGCCAATCCCGCCTACGCTGAAGGTGTTATGCTGGCCATTCTCCTGGGCAACGTCTTTGCTCCTCTGTTCGATTATTTTGCTATCCAGGCCAATATAAAGAGGAGGAGGTTACGTCATGGCTGAAGAATCTGCTGCCAAACCTTTTTATTCAGCTCTTATCCTCGCCTTTGTCTGTTCACTCTTGGTTGCCGGTGCCGCAGTAGGTTTGCGCCCCAGGCAGGAGGCCAATCGACTGCAGGATCAGAAAAAGAATATTCTCTATGCAGCCGGGCTTTATGAAGAAGGCAGGAGTGTAGAAGAGCTGTTCACTCCCATTGAGACACGGATTGTGGAACTGGCGACAGGACGATATATGCCTGAAGATCAGATAAATCCGCTGTCCTACAAGCAACTGAAAGCAGCACTCACGGAATCAGCCGGGCACCCTCTGGACTCCAAAGTAGATATTGCTGGAATTCGTCGTCTTGAAAAATACTCTCTTGTTTACCTGGTCAAAAAGGACGAGCAGCTTATACAGATTGTTCTGCCTGTTCGTGGGAAGGGACTTTGGTCAACTATGTACGCCTACGTCGCAATTGATGGAGACTTAAGCACCGTTCGCGGGGTCTCTTTTTACGAGCATGGTGAAACACCGGGACTTGGCGGTGAAATAGAAAATCGAAGATGGGAGGATGGCTGGCAGGGGAAAAAACTCTATACACCAGACGGCGAGATGGCGCTGAAGGTGGTCAAGGGAAAGGTCAGCGAGACCGGAGATCAGGCCTTGTACCAGATTGATGGTCTTTCCGGTGCAACGCTTACTGCCAAGGGTGTGAGTAATCTGCTGGAATTCTGGTTTGGAGATCATGGCTTCAAGCCCTATTTTACCCAATTGCAAAAGAAGGACAATCCCAATGGCTGAGACCAGAATGGAGCTGTTTGTACGGCCGATTTTCAAACGTAATCCTATAGCCTTGCTGGTTCTTGGAATCTGTTCTTCCTTAGCCGTTACCGGACAGATGACCACTGCCTTTGTCATGTCTGTTTGTGTGACGCTGGTGGTCGCCTTTTCCAGTCTGATAATCTCCATAGTCCGTTTCCAGATTCCCGGCAGCGTTCGTATTGGTATCCAGATTACGGTTATTGCAACTCTGGTTATCCTGGTGGACCAAATTCTTAAGGCTTATTACTTTGAACTCTCCAAACAGTTATCTGTCTATGTCGGTCTGATCATCACCAACTGTATCGTAATGGGTCGAGCCGAAGGCTATGCCATGAGCAATCCACCCATCTCCAGTTTTATTGACGGCATTGGTAACGGTCTCGGCTACGGGGTTATTTTGATGGCAGTGGCCTTTGTCAGAGAACTTCTGGGAGCAGGTACCCTGTTTGGTTTCGAAGTTCTGCCGTTGACAAGTAATGGCGGTTGGTATGTGCGAAATGGATTACTGGTACTCCCTGCCAGTGCCTTTTTTCTCATAGCGCTGCTTATCTGGTTTCTGCGAAGCATTGACCCTGATCAACAGGAGAAAAGCTGATGGCCCATTACCTTGATATCATTTTTCGGTCCATATTTCTGGAAAATCTTCCCTTGAGCTTCTTCTTGGGGATGTGCACGTTTCTGGCCATTTCCAAACAGGTAAAAACAGCCACCGGACTGGGTGCAGCAGTGTTGGTTATCATGGTCATTACCGTTCCCATTAATAATTTGATTCTTAATCACTTGCTCAAGCCGGGAGGTCTTGCCTGGGCAGGTCAGCCGGACCTTGATCTTACCTTTCTTGGCTTGCTCACCTATATTGCCGTTATCGCGGGCGTTGTTCAGATACTGGAAATGGTACTCGATCGGTTTGTACCTGCTTTGTACAACAGCCTGGGGATTTTTTTGCCGCTTCTCACTGTCAACTGTGCAATATTTGGCGGCAGCCTTTTTATGGTGGAACGTGATTATAGTTTTGGCGAGAGTGTGGCCTACGGTTTTGGTGCCGGGGGGGGCTTTTTTCTGGCGGTGGTCTGTCTTGCCGGAATACGGGAACGACTTGAATATGCCAATCCGCCTGCAGGGCTTCGTGGCCTCGGTCTCACCTTTATTACCACCGGCCTCATTGCCATTGCCTTTATGGGGCTGGCAGGCATGAATATTTGAGATGTCTTGGGAAATTACAATAACAGCACCAAAAGGCCAGGAAAATGAATGAAATTTATTATGGGGTGCTTTGTTTTTTAGGTATCCAGTTGATCCTGGTCACTCTCATTGTTATCGCCAAAAAGACACTTTTACCTGGCGGTGAAATCACCATTGAAATTAATCAAAAAAAACGGGTTGTTGCACAGCCTGGTGGTAAACTGCTGACGACTCTGGCCGAGCGGGGCATAATTCTTTCCTCGGCCTGTGGGGGGGGAGGAAGTTGTGGTCAGTGTCGATGTGTGGTGAAGGAGGGAGGTGGCAGTATCCTGCCCACCGAAAGATCGCTGATCAATAAAAGGGAGGCAAAAAACGGCATGAGACTCTCCTGTCAGGTCCCGGTTAAACGTGATTTGCAGATCGAAGTACCACAGGAAATGCTGGAGGCAAAAAAATACCATTGTACTGTCCGTTCCAACAAAAATGTGGCGACTTTTATTAAGGAGCTTGTTTTAGAACTTGCTGAGGGAGAGGAGGTCAATTTCAGGGCCGGTGGCTATATCCAGATTGAGGTACCGCCCCACACCCTTGAATATGCCAATTTCGATATAGATGAACGCTTCCTTGCTGATTGGACCAAATTTAAGATGTTTCAATATAAATCTCATGTCCACACTCCTGTGAGCAGGGCATATTCAATGGCCAACTATCCAGGAGAAAAAAGGATAATTAAGCTGAATGTACGCATTGCAAGTCCCCCTCCGGGGAGTGATGCGGTTATACCACCGGGGCAGGTCTCCTCCTATGTTTTCAACCTTTGCCCTGGTGACGATGTCATCATAGCAGGTCCCTTTGGTGAATTCTTTATGGATGAGAGCGATTCCGAGGTGATGCTCATTGGTGGTGGAGCTGGAATGGCACCTTTGCGCAGTCATATTTTTGATCTTTTTAAGGGGCAACAAACTACGCGTAAAGTTTCTTTCTGGTATGGCGGTCGAAGCCTGGGGGAAGTTTTTTATGATGATGAATTTGAGGAACTGGCAAGAAAGCACACCAATTTTTCTTTTCATCTCGCTCTCTCCGACCCGCAGCCTGAAGATAGGTGGCAGGGGGCCGTCGGTTTTATTCACCTCGTGGTCTTTGATCAGTATCTCAAAGATCATCCGGAGCCTGAAGACATAAATTATTATCTTTGCGGGCCACCTATGATGAACAAGGCTATATTGGAAATGCTTGAAAATCTTGGCGTTGAAAAAGAAAACATACACGCTGATAACTTCGGTTAAGTGGCCTACAGATATTGTAGGATAATTATGGGGTTGCGATGACTGGCTTGGCAATTATATTTTTAATATCCTTGGTTGTTACTTTTTTCCTCTTTCTGGCTACCGCTGTGCTTATTAGCTACTGTAAGAAAAAAGAGGGGAGGACACGTCACGGGCTTACCGGTATGTGTCATCAGAGCGGTGGACAAATGTGCAGCAGCTGCAGTTCGCAGATACAGTCAATCCCTGACGCAGAAGAGTGACCTTTCTCTTTTTTGTCACTTTTTTGAAAAAAATGCTATTCTTGAGCAGTTATACTCTTTCAATATAAATATTATTGCGTTCTTTTAATCTTTTTTAGAAAAATTATAGTGTAATGGCTGGTCGTCCAAACTGTATACAATGTGTTCATTATTTTGTTACCCATAAGCATGCCAAGCCCCATGGCTGTAGAGGGTTGGGGTTTAAGTCTGCTCACAATCCTGCAGCAGTGGTGTTTGCGTCTTCAGGGATAGAATGTCAGCTCTTTGTTTTAAAAAAGAAGAAGAATGACTCAGGTGGCTCCAGAGGTGGGGTGATTGCTTGAATATGTCCTTTGAGGATACATGAAACCATTGCGGGTGCCGTAAAGGATAATATAAATGCCTTATGTGAATATTAAAGTGACAAGGGAAGGTGTGACAGCCGAACAAAAATCTGAACTGATTGAAGGGGTAACTGCATTATTACAAAAAGTTCTGAATAAAAATCCAGCAACAACTGTAGTTGTTATAGATGAGATTGATACTGATAATTGGGGCATAGCTGGTGAACAGGTAACGTTACGTCGGAATAGAGGAGAATAATGCTTATTTTAGGAAGTTATCAGCAAAATATGTTGGTAACCGGTATGGTAATAACTTCTGGAGGCGGCCGAGTATGAAATTATCGCTTTTTGGAGAACAGTTCACCAGCGGCGCAGGTATTCTCAGCTTGATGGACGATCTTGGCAATGCCTTGGCTACTGGTGGGGATGACATGATCATGATGGGTGGCGGTAATCCGGGACATGTCCCTGGTTTTCAAGAGGTAATGCAGAAACGACTGCAGGCCCTTGCTGCTGATACGGAATCGTTTCAAAAACTCATCGGCATTTATGATCCGCCTCAGGGGGAGAAGGATTTCGGAGGGGCACTTGTAAAACTTCTACGCCGTGAATATGGCTGGGATCTTGGTCCTGAGAATATCTGTCTTACCAATGGCAGTCAGGCAGGTTTTTTTCTTCTCTTTAATATGTTCGCGGGCCCATATCGGGAAGGTGAAAGCAAAAAGATACGTCTTCCCTTAGCGCCGGAATATATAGGGTATGCCGATCTTGGCCATGGCGATGACTTTTTCATCTCAAGTAGACCCCGTATTGAGTTTCTGGAAGATCGGCTTTTTAAATATCATGTGGATTTTGCCAATCTGGACATAGGGGAAGAAACCGGTGCTATCTGCGTTTCACGGCCGACCAATCCTACTGGCAATGTGCTGACCGATGAGGAAATCGCAGCCCTTGATATTCTTGCCCGCAAGCATGATGTGCCCCTGATTTTGGATAACGCCTATGGTGTACCATTTCCAGGCATAATCTATACTGAGGCCAAGCCTGTCTGGAATGAGAATATCATTGTCTGCCTTTCTCTATCTAAACTTGGTCTGCCTGCAACCAGGACAGGAATTATTGTCGCCCGTAAAGAGATAATCAAGGCGGTATCCGGAATGAACGCTATCATGAACCTTGCTACAGGAAGTTTTGGGGCAATGCTAGCCCAGGAAATGGTGGCCAGCGGGGAGGTTCTGAACCTTAGTCGGGACGTGATCAGGCCATTTTATCAAAATAAAATGGAAAAGGCTGTTGCCCTGTTTCAGAAGGAATTGGAAGGCACGCCTTTCAGGATTCACAAACCGGAAGGGGCAATGTTTCTCTGGCTTTGGTTCGAAGATCTCCCTATCACCAGCCATAACCTGTATGAAAGATTGAAAGCAAGAAATGTCCTGGTGGTATCCGGGCATTTCTTTTTCCCCGGTTTGGAACATCCGTGGGATCACTGTAATGAATGCATCCGGGTGACCTATTCCCAGGATGAAGAACAGGTAGCAAAGGGGATCAAAATTATTGCAGAGGAAGTTAAAAAGGCTTATTCCTGATCTTAAAGCACTATTGCGCAAAAGAGGATTGTCCGTGCAGAGTAGAAAGAAAATGATTGGACTGTTGTGTGGGATCTCGCTTCTCTGGTCAGGCATGGTCCAGGCGAAGTGTCTGGAAGGTGATTGTCGAAACGGATCCGGTATCTTTGTTAATGATGATGGCCGACGTTATAACGGTCAATTTAAAGATGGACGACTTCATGGCAAGGGTGTACTCACTTTTCCAGATGGAACCGAGTATAGAGGAGAGCTAAGCCAGGGGAAATATAGTGGAAAAGGAATCCTTGTTAGCCCGGACGGTCGAAGATATGAGGGCGAATTTCGTGATAACGTCATCGACGGAAAAGGAATGCTACTTTTCAAAGATGGGGCGAAGTACACAGGTGAATTTGTTCTTGGCCGCTATCATGGAACAGGAACGCTGAGTTATCCCGATGGTCGACATTACCAGGGGGAATTCAGGAGTAATCTGATTGAAGGACAGGGCAAGCTGCTCTATTCGGATGGAACCTGGTTCGAGGGAGAGTTTCACAACGGTAAGCCTGCAGGCAGAGGAGTAAAAACGTATCCCGACGGAAGTAGGTATACAGGTGACTTTTACCGAGGGCAACGCCAGGGGCAAGGGTTGTGGGAAGGAGCTGATAACAATCGTTATGATGGGTATTTTAATAGAGATGCCTATAACGGTGAGGGCATTCTCCTCTATGGTGATGGTAGAAAGTACAGTGGAGAGTTTCTCGATAATTTCAGGCATGGGGAAGGGGAATTACGCTATGTCGATAAGACCCGCTATGTAGGGCAGTTTAATCGCGGCAAGAAGGAAGGGAATGGTATTCTCTATTATCCTGATTCCAGTCGTTACGAGGGAGAGTTCTATCAGGATAAACGGCATGGTCATGGAAAACATTTCTATGCCGACGGTTCCCGTTATGAGGGTACCTTTCGTGATGGAAAAGCCAATGGGCAGGGGATTCTAATTGGTGCCGATGGACGAAAATTCAGTGGAGAGTTTTTAGACGGCAAACCTGTTAAAAATGAGGAATCTCATGAAGAGATTGCTCAGGTCCGGGAAGTGGAAGAGCAGAAGCCGGTAGCAGTGACCAAAAAGGCGGAGACATCCCTGTCGCCAGTAGTGAAAAAGCATATCCTCCATCAGGGACGAGTGTGCGATGCAGGCAATAAGAAACCGCTGGATGGAAGGGTCGAGTTCCTCTATCCCAATGGAATGCTGTATAAGGGTGAGATGAAAAATGGTCTCATGGATGGAAACGGGAGGATCGAATACGCCAGTGGTGATGTTTACGAAGGAGACATCCGGAAAGGAAAACTTCATGGTACCGGGATCTATGAATACAGTAATGGACGCAGGTATGAGGGAACTTTTGTTCAGGGAAAAAAAGAAGGGACGGGAATATTCAGTTACGCTGATGGCTCCCGTTATGCCGGTGGTTTGAAAAATGATCATTTCTCCGGTGAGGGAAGCTATTTTTTCAGTGACGGAAGTCATTATCAAGGTCATTTTAAGACAGGGCGTTTTGAGGGCAGGGGGAAGCTCACCTATGCAGATGGCAGTGTTATCACCGGAGAGTTTCGTGATGACATGCCCCATGGTAAGGCTCAGCTTCTTTCAGCAGACGGCAGTCGTTATGAGGGAAGATTTGCAAAAGGACGGAGAAACGGCTTCGGTAAGCTGGTTCTGGCCAATGGGAAGGTGTATGAAGGGCAATTTCGGGATGATGAGTTTGTCCCTTGAGCTTTATCCTCAGGAGATAAATAATGCGTTGGAGTTATAAGACAGTCCGCTTTGGTTTGAAAAAAGAGGGGCTACTTGGAAGTGCCTTTCTTGATGAATCTGAAATTGAGTTTTCACTAAATGAATTCGGGAAGTCGGGTTGGGAACTGGTCTCCTTTATGGAGGTTCAGGATGGATTGATAGGGGTTTTTAAACAGCCCCTTAATCAAGGATTGGCGCCTTTGGAGGGGGATTTTTCTGAAGAAGAGCCGGTAGAAGCCATACAACCCAGCAAGGTTCTCCCGACTATCAGTACGAGTGTACCTGTTTCACCGGAGGATGAGAGGGATGGAAGAGATCAGGTACCTAAGAATGATCCGGAGCAGGATGATGGAGAATCGGATGATACTGATGTCGGCTCTATCCGTATTGAATAAGATCATCCATTGCGAAGCGGTAAAGGAACGCCGACTTCTTCCGGTTGTCTGTTACGAGTGATAAGTATGCTGAAAGAAAGTGGATATCAACAGATGGTCGGAGCCGAACTCTTCGAGTGGATGCGGAAGATTCGTCGACACCTCCATCAAAGTCCGGAATTATCTTTCCAGGAATTCAAGACTGCCGCTTATATTTGTGAAAAACTGAGTGAACTTGGTATCAGTTCGCAACCTGGGGTAGCTGGTACCGGTGTCATTGCGGAAATCGGCCCTGCAGAAAGCGACTGGATCATCGGGCTTCGTGCTGATATGGATTCACTTCCCATTGTGGAACGCACCGGTTTGCCATTTGCCTCTACAGTGGCTGGAAGAATGCATGCCTGTGGGCATGACGGTCATATGGCCATGCTCCTTGGGGCTGCAGCAATATTGAGGAAAATGGATCTCACTGGCCGGGTCAGATTTATTTTTCAACCTGCTGAGGAGAGTGGCAACGGTGCTGAAAAAATGGTCGAAGAAGGGGCTGTTGAGGGACTGGATGCTATTTTTGGAGGGCACATAGATACCCACTATTGCACGGGAAACATGACTGTGGATGAAGGTATTATCTGTGCCTATGCCGATCCCTTTACCATCAGGTTAAAGGGAAGCAGTGGTCATGCTGCCAGACCCCATGAAGCCAAGGATAGTATTGTGGCTGCAGCGGGCCTGATCACAGCCCTGCAATCGCTGGTCAGCAGAGAGGTTGATCCCAACCAGGCCGCAGTGGTTACAGTCGGTCGTGTGCAGGCCGGCGAGACACATAATGTCATTGCGGAAGAGGCTACCCTTGAAGGAACTATCCGCTCTACCCATCCCGAGGCTCGCAGCAGACTGCTGACCGGTTTAGAGAGAATGGTCCTTGGGATTTCTTCCCTTTATGCCGTTACTGCTGAGCTGGAATTTCCAGACTTTCTGCCGGCAGTGTGCAACAGTGCTTCAGCGGCGGAAGTGGCCCGTAAGGCTGCCGCTGCGGTGATTTCTAAAGAAAATATTCTCTCTCAGGGACCATCCAGTCTTGGGGGGGAGGACTTTTCTTTTTATCTTCAGCGGGTTAATGGTTGTCT
This sequence comes from Desulfocapsa sp., assembly GCA_030145625.1. Lineage (GTDB taxonomy): Bacteria > Desulfobacterota > Desulfobulbia > Desulfobulbales > Desulfocapsaceae > Desulfocapsa. The sequence goes on from JAQYVF010000007.1 coordinate 70,864, forward strand.
GGTCCGTTTTGGGGCAAATGTCTCTGCCGAGACAGGTCCTGCCCATAGTTCTACCTTTGACTTTGATGAAGCAGTTCTGGCTATTGGCGCTGCCTGGTATGCCCAGGTTGTCCTGGCTTTTTCACAGGAGAGAGTGTCGTTATAATTCAAGGTGGCCTTAAGACCCCTCGCAAATTTCTAATTGTTCATGGTACCCTTTAACTAAGGAGTCTCGATGAGGCCCGGTGAAAAAGACACGCCGTTGCTATTTACTTCAAGTCCCTCCTATACACTGGGAGTGGAACTTGAATTTCAGACGTTGGATAAGGAAAGCCTGAACCTCGCTCCTTTGGCTCCAGTCCTTCTCGATACTGCCCCAGCTATCCTCAGGCCTCGAATTACCCATGAATGGATACGATCCATCCTGGAAATCCGCACAGGTATCTGTTGTTCTGTTCGAGACGTTGAAAATGATCTGCTGCAGACCTGCGCATTGGCAGAGGAACTTGCCGAGGAGAATCACTGCCTCCTCTATGCTGCATCGCTTCACCCCTTTGCCAGATCTGAAGATCAGGTGCTGACCAAGGATGAACGCTATGAGCGAATTATGGCTGAATTGCAGATTGTCGGTCGTCGCTTTATCTCACAGGGATTCCACGTCCATGTTGGGATGGTTGACGGAGATACAGCCATTAGGGTCTGTGATAGGATTCAACCTTATCTCCCGCTCTTCCTGGCACTTTCTGCATCTTCTCCTTTCTTTCATGGAGAAGATACCGGACTCATGTCTTACAGGACAAAACTGTTTGAGGCCCTGCCTCTTGCCGGAATTTATGAGCAGCTCAGAGATTGGGAAAATTTTCTTGATGAGATGAATATGCTCAAAGAGGCAGGGGTGATAGAATCTATCAAGGATTTGTGGTGGGATGCCAGGCCTCATCCAGGGTTTGGTACTCTGGAAATCAGGGCCTGCGATCTACCCACTCGCTTTGGCGATATTCTTGGACTCACTGCTCTGATTCAATGTTTTGTTGCGGCCCTTGCCGAGTCGCCACCACAAACGATGACCTGTAGTCAGCAATTCCTTCGTTGTAATAAATGGCAGGCCGTGCGCTATGGTCTTGATGGAACTTTTATTGATCCATTAGGGCTTCTTGGAGGAGGAAGGATGCAACTGCGTGAGGCAGTAAGGCGTCTGATTGTGGAGGTTCAGCCCTTGGTCCAACGCTTTGGCTCAGAGCGATATATCGGCATGTTGGACAGGATCCTGGAAACCGGAACGGGTGCTGATTGTCAACGCCGAGCGTATGCAGAGCATAGGGATTTTAGAAAAGTCATCCAGCAATTACATCGAGAGTTCTGGCAATGAGTACCTGCCGATGATTGTTTGAAAGCAACGTGTTTGAGCGTAAAAAATGCTTTGCCGCAGAACAATTACATTCTGATATTCTAAATTGTTTTCTATAGAGATATGAAAAATCACAAATATACGAAGTCCATAGCGGCTACTGGGCATCCCCTGGTCAGTAAGGCAGCGGCATCTGTTCTGCATGCAGGAGGAAATGCCTTTGATGCTGTTGTGGCTGCAGGTTTTGCTTCAAGTGCAGTGGAACCAGCCCTCAATAGTCTAGGTGGAGGCGGGTTCCTGCTTGGTCATTCAGCTGGAAAGGGGCAGAATCTGTTTTTCGATTTTTTTGTAGATACGCCGGGACTTGGAACAAATCGTTCGGTTGTGGAACCGCATTTTTTTCCTGTAACCGTACAGTTCTCCGGGTCACAACAGGATTTTAATGTGGGCTTAGGTTCCGTGGCCGTACCTGGAACTCTGAAAGGCTTGCTGCATATTCATCGCCAACTTGGATTCATGGATCTTGCGGAAGTGGTTGCTCCTGCCATTAAACTAGCCAGGGAACACAGGCTGAATAGTAAACAGGCCTATTTTCTGAAACTTCTTTATCCTATCATGACCCTCTTTCCTGAAGGACGATTAATTTATGAACCGGATGGAGATTACCTGCAGGAAGATGATCTGTTGCACAATCGGCTTTTGGCAGCTTTTCTTGAAGAAATAGTTGTAGATAAGGGAGAAAGTTTTTACCGCGGTGAGATAGCAGCGCGGATTGGAGAGGATATGGCGGAGAACTATGGGATTCTCACCCGAAATGACCTTGGCGCCTATGAGGTCAGAGAGCGCACTCCCCTGGCCGTTTCTTTTCGTGACTATCAGCTACTCACTTCTCCGCAGCCATCCATGGGAGGTTCGTTGGTGGGTCTTTCTTTGTCTCTGCTTTCCCGCGAAAATTCTCCTGATTTCGATTTTGGTTCAGCAGAGTATCTTCTCCATACCACGGGATTGATGCAGGAGGTGGAACGGATACGAAAATCAGGTTTCATGACTCCAGCGGATCTGGAGTCTTTTTTACAAAACAATGTAATCGGGACTCAAGCAGTGGAGAATATAAGACTCTTTTCCAGGGGGACTACTCACATTTCCGTAGCTGATAAGGATGGAAATTGTGCTGCGATGACATGTTCCAACGGAGAAGGTTCCGGTTACTTTGCGCCTAATAGTGGTGTGATGTTGAATAATATGATGGGTGAGGATGACCTGCATCCAAATGGCTTTCATTCCAGTCCCCCAGGTCAGCGCGTTGGTTCGATGATGTCACCTTCTCTGCTGGTCAAGGATGGTGATGTCTGCCTGGTCATTGGCAGCGGTGGGTCTAAAAGAATTAGAATTGCTGTGAGCCAGGTTCTGACCCAAGTTGTGGATTTTGGAAGATCGATTCAGGAGGCTGTTAGCGCTCCTCGCCTGTATTGGGATGGTGAAAAGGTTCAACTGGAACCCGGCTTTTCTTCGGAGGCGGTTAATCACTTGCGGCAAAAGGTAGATGTCAATGAATGGGAAGCTCGTGGAGTCTATTTCGGTGGGGTACATGCTGTAATACCCGGAGTGGGAGGCGCCGGAGATCCTCGCCGGGGAGGTGCTGTGGAAGTGGTGAGCGCTCTTTGATCCGTAGCTTGTCACCTAAGTAGTTGTTAATGGGAGCTATTCCCTTGGCTTGGGTGGGTAGAAAATACCCATGCCTTTCTCTGGGCGGGTAAAAAAGAAACACTTTTAGTGGGGAATTGTTCTCGTCTGTGTGAGTGACATGCTCTTAACATGCAGTAATTCAACGAAATGTTGTGTTCGCTCGTTTTGTGGCACGCTTGTTGTAAGATAAAGACAAAGGAAAATGTAACTTCATTTTTTCTTCCCCTCCCAAGGCCCCTCTGAACTTGTTCAGAGGGGCCTTCCCTTTTTGTCTGTAAAAATTCTTATGCTCCATGTCGCTAGGTTACTTGAGTGAGGTAGAAAACTTGTCGGTTAGATTTATCTGGCAGGTTTCATATTCTTTAGCTTTCCATGGCATTATTCCAACGTAGGCGTGAAATTAGCCGATCTTTATATCCCTTTTCTTTATATCACTCCACCTTTTTACCAGTTGGTTTGGGACTTCCTTGTTTCTTCTCATTATTTTATACGACAATTTTGTCGACAGAAACCATTAAATGTCGAATTATAGCATTTTTCAGTGTTGAGGGTGTGTAGGAAAACCCACTGAAAACACTTTGCATATCGATTTTTATGAGCCTGGCATGCTTCTTGTAATACCTTTGGTCATAATAACTGTCTGACAGCAAGCAACCTCTCAATGTGAGATGACAAAAGAATGACTATAGAATCCGACACAGGAAAAACAAACTATCTTCCCACAAGGGAAGTTTTATTTAACAGGAGGCATTTTTTATGAAACGTTCAATCAAGATTGTGAAAACACTTGTTATGGCAGGAGTTCTCAGCATGTTGTCTTTTCCGGTTATGGCAGGAAATGGCAATGGTCCTTGTGATGGTAGCGCAGACGGCATTGGCAATGGTTCAGGTATGGGAGACTGCTTTAATGCTGTCTTTACCATGGATGCTGATCTTCTTGCGCGAGGTGGCAATGGTGGTGGCGGGGGTGGCGGTGGTAATGGTGGCGGTGGTAATGGCGGTGGCGGTAATCGAGGTGGCGGAGGTAATGGTGCTGATGGCAGTGATGGTGGTTATGGTGATGGAACTGGTGACAGACCGCAAGATGGCACTGGGGTCGGACCTGGGACAGGCGACTGCATTAACACTTAATGGCTGGCCAATCCTGGATTACAGGATATTGCACGAAGAAGGGATTTTCTCTTCTTCGTGCAATATGCCAATTCTTCTGGTGAACAAAAGAATTTCTGAATACCATTCAGACGTAGCAAAACAAGAAATAATAAGGGTGACACGTGATATCTCACAAGTATTCCATTGCCGCAAAGCCATTCCCGTGTAGGCTGGAATCCAGAGTATTTGGAAAGATCTCTCTTGATTCCCTTCAAGGGTAATTTTTACCCGAATTCTGGTTGGTTGTAGAAAAAAGATACACTTGTGTGGATTATGCATATAGCAGCTGCTTGATTTAGAATTATAAAATTTCATTATATGCATCTGTTGCATATTCTATGTTTTGTGGCATGCTCTTTGCTAGATTTTAATGTAAGAGACTGATAGAAGCGATTTATTTCCAAAAAACAACAAGGAGACTTGTGATGAGAAAAGTATTTGCAGGAGTGGCTTTGGTCTTAATTATAGGATTCACCGGATTTTATCAAGCATCTGCCAATTGGGGGCAGGGGAGGATGATGGGTGGGTGTTCAACAGATTGTCCTCAGAATAGAGGCTTGAGTAGTGCTCCTATGGATGCCGAAACCACTGCGAAGTTTGAAAAGTTTTTCGACGAAACTCTTGATCTACGTAAACAGATTGTTGTTAAGCGTGCAGAAAAACAAGCATTGATGCGTGCGGAAGAACCGGATTCTGCTACTGTCGGAAAGGTAACCGGGGAATTGTTTGATCTCCGCAATATTATGCGATCAAAGGCTAAGGCAGCAGGGCTGCAGGGCGTTGGTGGAATGGGTTGTCGCAGTGGTAATTGTGATGGATCTGGTTCTTCCAATTGCGGCAGAGGCATGAGGGGTGGACAAGGTATGATGAAAATGCAGTAATTTTTTTTCTTTTTTCAAGGTGGCCTTCACTTCCTTTTGAAACCCGACAGGCTTTTCCTGGCGGGTTTTTTTGTAGCTGGTTCTCTGCTCGATCTTTTTGTTGACCTGAGATCTGATAGCCGGTGTTGATTGTAAAGGGTAACTGTCTGACATTATGGTGAGATAAATTTTAGGTGACAAGTGTGGAATTATGAGTGGCAAGTGGTTTTGCTGGTAAAAATGACCATCTTTTTGATAGGATAAGCAGAGTTGAATTTAGTCCTCATGCTTGAGGGTATCTTGCAAGAAGTATGATCAAGCCGGTGACAATCTAGCAGACTGAAAATTTTAACCTGAGGTTAGGGTAAGTTACTATGAGTATACGTAAAATCACATCATTGACAATGTTGATAACCTTTGTTTTAGAGGTGATTACTTCTGTTGTCCTTTATATTGTTCCACATGGCCGGGTGGCTTACTGGGCTGATTGGCATCTGTTTGGTTTGAGTAAAACCGAGTGGGCCAATCAACATATCAATCTTGGCGTACTTTTTTTCCTCGCTGCTTTTGTTCACGTTTTCTTCAATTGGAGACCGATAGTTGCATATCTAAAAAACAGGGCCAAAGAGGTGAGAATTGTCACTGTATCCTTTAATGTTGCCTTGTTGTTCTCACTGGTGGTAGCTGTTGGAACCTATTTTGAGGTACCACCCATGAGTACTGTTATTCATTTCAGTAACTCGATCAAGGATAATGCTTCAAAGGTATACGGGGAACCCCCTTATGGTCATGCAGAACTTTCTTCTCTGAAGCTTTTCACAAAGAAACTGGGTCTTGATCTTGAACAAAGTATTACGCTTCTTGAGCATGCAGGGATTGTTGTGGAGGACAGCTCCATGACTTTGAAAGATATTTCTTCTGCCAATAATCTGCCTCCACAAAAGATTTATTCTTTAATTGAGGCTGCAAAAGTGGAAGAGACATTAGGGGGGGGAGTGGTTTTTCCCGACTCGCCCATGCCGGGTTTTGGTAATAAGACTATGGCGGAGATCTGTGCCGAATTTAATCTTCATTTTCCTATGATCAAACAGGGATTTGCTGAAAAAGGTGTTCAGATAAAAGCTGAGCAGACTATTAAGGAAATAGCTGCTGCACACGATACTGAAGGTATAGCAATTTTTAATCTTTTGCATGGAATTGTTACAGGGGATTAGATTGTTTTCATGATGAATATACAGAAAATTTCTTTTATTTTGATACTGCTGCTCGGTGTATTTCCAGCCAGAGGTTATGCTGAATTTCTCTATGGGCAAGTGGTTGAGGTCAATAGAGATGCGCAAGAGTTTGTACTCGTCTCTCTTTCGCCAGATAAAGAAGATACAGATTTGTCAGGAAATACTGCTCGAATCAGGGTGAAGGCTATGGGTGCAATGTTGCCCCAATCCGAGGAAGGAGATTCTTTTTTACCCGGATGTGTACAGGTAGGCAAAAGAGTGAGGGTTTGGGGGGAAACACCTGCTTCAGGAGCATCTTTTCTGGCAACAGATGTTCGTGGTTGTGGAGGGATGGGGTGTAGTGATCCCACAGGCGTCCGATCTCGACTCCAAAAAGACAAAAAACGTAACTATTGGAATCAAGGCACAGACAGCAGTGATGTTGATGGAGGTGGCAGTACGGGTAGAGGGAATGGGCGTGGCAACGGAGGTGGCGGTGGCGGTAGCGGTAACGGTGGTGGTGGTGGTGGAGGGCGTGGCCGATGAGCTCACTCCCAAGCTGGAAGAGTAATTTAATCGTTTTTATTTTATTAACATTGCTGGTTGTTTCATATTTTTTTTATGAGCAACAGAGTATCACAAAAAGTTATCAGCACCATTCTCGTGTACATTCTGAGATCCTTGCAGCTGTTGTGGAACTCAATATTCGCAATGCCTATCTGACTCGTGATACCATAGAAACACTTTTAACGGGTAGTTTGGCAAACAGTGGTCGTTTTGTTGCCTACCTTAATGATATCGATCCGTTTTCAGCAGGCGAACTCGCCGCCTTTGCAAGAGAAGCTGGACTTGCCGGCATAGGTATTCATGATTTGAAAAACGATCTGCTGGTGAGTGGACCGCAGGGTTGGCTTCCGGCAGCAGGACAGATTGGTCATTCGGCCAATGAAGGACTCAAGTATCTGCCGGAGCAAGAGCTCTATCTTTACACTCTGTGCACTTCTTCATCCTGCATACTTGTGGGGCTGGATACAGGTGAAATTGAAAAGATGCTAGATGATGTCAGTGTTGAACGACTTCTCGGCCTGTTAAGTAATCTGGCTGGAATTGCCTATGTAAATATTGTAACGGCAGAAGGCTCTCACCCATCTGTTGCAGAATATTCCAGTTTCTCTTCTAGCTCATCTGGAGGTGTGGTTGTAGAGACCATCCTCAATTTCCAAGAGAAGGATATTGTAGTTGGCCTGTATGCAGATCTTTTTTTTGAACGAATGACACAGCTTCGGAGAAGATTTGGTGTCTTTTTTTCTCTACTTTTTCTTGCTGGCATTCTCTCTTCCTGGTGGCTTTATCGTGTACAGCGGCAGCGGCTTGAAGATGCAAGAGATTTTGAAAGAAGGATGGCGCGTCAGCATGAGGCTGCAGCCTTAGGAAGAACCACGGTTACAATAACCCATGAAATGCGGAACCCTCTTAATGCCATAGGAATAGGGCTGCAACGTCTTGAACTTGAGGCCGCTGAACTCAGTTCAGAACACCGGGGCCTGGTGACAGGGATGAGAGAAGCGGTCAGTCGTACTAATGGAATTATTTCCCGTTTGCGTCAATATGTGCATTCCTTTGAGTTGGCTTATCAGGAAATTTGTCTGGTAGACCTCCTTGGCTCCCTGGTTAATCTCTACGCTCAGCAGTGTAAGACACAGGGGATTGAGGTGCAGATTAGAGGAGAAAAAAATTGTGTTGTTCAGGGAGATAAAAATTTATTGGGAGAGGTTTTTGAAAATCTCGTAAAAAATGGAATAGAGGCCCAGCCTGATGGCGGCTATTTGGACATTGATGTAACAATGAAGGAGCAGGAGTGTGTTGTTTTGCTGCGAAACGGTGGTCAGCTTCCCGATACAAAGAAACAGGTATTACTTCTGGAACCTTTTTTCACCACCAAGGCCAAGGGAACCGGTCTCGGCCTTGCTATCAGTAAGAAGATTGTGGACGCCCATGGCGGAAGATTAGAGTTACAGGTAGATAGAGATGAGCAGGTTTTTCGAGTGGTGGTTACGTTGTTGAGGCGACCAAGTCACATGAAGTCTTTGAAAACTTGAAGGACTAGGAGCGTGATGAAGATACTGATTGTTGATGATGAAGAAATGCAACGGGATATGCTGGGGGGATTTCTTAAGAACAAGGGTTATGATGTTCTAACCGCAGCAGGGGGAAGAGAGGCGTTGCAGATTTTTTCCAGGGAACCTGTCCAACTGGTCCTGGTCGATCATCGCATGGATGGAATGAACGGTGATGAGCTGCTGGAAAAAATGAAAGAGATTTCTCCTCTGCTGCGGGCCATCATGATCACAGCTTTTGGTTCGGTTACCACTGCCGTTCGTGTTATGCAGCTCGGTGCAGATGATTTCCTGGAGAAGCCGGTGGATCTTTCTGTCTTGTTACAGAAGATTGAACAGATAGAACAGAACCTGGCTGTGAATGAGGAGGCGGAGGAGGTTGCAGAATCTCTAGAAATAGCAAAGGTCCCCTTTGATATAATTGGTTCGAGTAAGGCCATGCATGAGGTGCTTTCCCTTGGACATCGTATTGCGCCAACTGACTGGACTGCTCTTATCCGTGGAGAAACAGGTACCGGTAAGGAATTGGTAGCCAAAATGATTCACCTTCTGAGTCCACGTAAACAGGGGCTTTTTGTGGAAGTAAATTGCGCTGCTATTCCAGAGAACCTGTTTGAGTCTGAGCTCTTTGGTCATGAAAAAGGTGCTTTTACCGGAGCCTCAACCACAAGGCGCGGTCGTTTTGAACAGGCTCGGGGAGGGACTATTTTTCTTGATGAGGTTGGGGAGCTTCCTCTGCAGTTGCAGGCCAAGTTGCTCAGAACTTTACAGGAAAAGAAGATCAGCAGGGTTGGAAGTGAAAAAGAGATTTCTGTGGATATTCGTGTTTTGTCGGCAACAAATCGTGATCTGAAAAAGATGGTTGAAAAAGGAACATTTCGTGAAGATCTCTATTTTCGATTGAATGTCCTGGAAATTATCGTCCCACCTCTGCGCGAGAGGCGTTCTGATATTCCTGAACTTGGGGAATTTTTTCTAAGTAAGCACTGCGGTGCCCGCAAGGTGAGTATCTCCAGTGATGCCATGAATCAGCTGGTGAAATATGATTTCCCTGGAAATGTGAGGGAACTTGAACATTTATTGCAACGTCTTATCACTTTGGTGCGTGGTAAGGTTATTCGCTTTGAAGATCTCCCTCCAGAAGTTCGTGATAAACAGGTGAGTGGAGGAAAACTCAGTCAGCGGCTTGCAGAGGTTGAAAAGAAGATGCTGGTCCATGCCCTGGAAGAACATGATTGGGTGCAGACCAGAGCTGCAGAGTCCCTGGGTATCAGTGAGAGAGTCTTGCGATATAAGATGGGGAAGGCTGGAATTGATCGTGGAAATGGTTAAAGGGTATTGTTTTGATGCTTTTGTGGATGGCCCCACGTGGAGTGTCGTGAAGCGTCATGCGGCACAATATGTTGTGTTTTGTTGATGGCATGTCCTTGACATAAATGTGTTGATCGTATAATGTGAAATTGTGTTCAGGTGTCTGTAACAGGACTGAAAAGGGAACTTCGTGAGAATCGAAGACGGGCCCGCCGCTGTAACCGAGGACAAATCCTGCATCCATGCCACTGACAGCATTTTAATGCCTTGGAAATGAATTGTTAATTCTAGGGTACCTTGAAAAATTAGAATTTTAGTTCAAAATCGAGGCATGAGAGAAATTTTACCGTAGGCGCCCCGCAGGAAGTGCCCTTGGGGTGCATATATTTGATATTCCGAGGATAAAATTTTTCTCATAACGAAGAGTTTGGGCGAAAAGGCAATTTTGCAAGGTGACCTCTATTCTATCGAGGGCAAAAGAAATCCTGATCGGGAAGGCGCAGAGGGAGATTGATTCGGAAGTCAGAAGACCTGCCTGAAAACTGAAGTGATTGTCGTCGAGGAATATCGACAATCAACTGATCTTGTGGATAGAAAAGGGAAATCCCCGGGTCTGAATTTTTTTTCGGCTTGGGGTTTTTTTTGCTCCGGGTCATTGCCGGACTGTTGGCTATTTACATGCTGTGCAGACAACAGTCCCTTACCTGAGGAGGGTATAACAATGGTTTTACGTGAACGGAGTTTGACTAAGATGGTTTTATGGCGTGTAACAGACTGGGATTCGTTTCAGCTAGTCATGCGTCACTTGTTGTAAAATCAGGGCCAAGTCTGCATTTTAGGTGCAGACTTGGCCTCCTGTATTTTTATCCCAGTAGATTGCCTATCTGAAAAACAAGAAAGGCCGCGAGAAAGGCAAAAACAGTATTAAAGGCCATGGAGAAAAAGGCCCACTTCCAGGAACCTGCTTCTTTGGCAATACAGACCACGGTGACAAAGCAGGGGGCGTAAAACATGATGAAAATCAATACGGCTACCGCCACGACACTATTCCAATGCGGGTCTCTGACCAGTCGTTCTCCAAGTGAATCAGATGCATCAACTTCCACTTCACCCATTGAGTAAGCAGTCCCTAGAGTGGAGATAATTACCTCTTTTGCTGCAAATCCTCCAAGTAGTGCGATATTTGTCCGCCAGTCGAATCCGGCAAGGCTTGAGACCGGCTCAAGAAAGGTTCCGATTTTACCGGCAATTGAGTATCGCAAACCGGCTCCGGATTCTTCCTGATCAATGATTGTCAGCTCTGCTTTCAGTTGTTTCCCTTTTTTCGACAGTTCCCCTGTTTCCTGATTATAAGCGAGAAGTTCTGATCTGATTGATTCAGGATAGCTCTGGCTTATTGCAGTCCGTTTTGCTGAAAAATTATCCTGTTGGGATTCCGGAAGGCCGGGATAGGTCATTAGTGCCCAGAGAATAATGGAGATTCCAAGAATGACGGTTCCCGCCTTCTTGATATATTGCCAGGTACGCTCCCAGGTATGGATGACCAGTCCTCTCAGTGTGGGGAAACGGTAGGGCGGCAGTTCCATGACAAAGGGTGTTGCTTCTCCCTTGAGTACCGTCATACGCAGGAACTTTGCAACCACAAGGGCAACAAACCAGGCCAACATGGTAAAAAGGAACATGTAGAGGGCCTGATGATCGGTAAAAAATGCACCGATAAGCAGAACCAGAACAGGAACCTTTGCCCCACAGTTCATAAAGGGAACCGTGAGCAGTGTGGCCATGCGTTCTTTGGGGGAACGAAGGGTCCTTGTTGCCATGACTCCGGGAACTGCACAACCGCCGGCTATTCCACCGGATACAATAAAAGGCATTACCGAGGAACCGTGCAGGCCGAAAATACGAAAAATGCGGTCCATCATAAACGCTACGCGAGCCAGATAACCGGAATCTTCAAGGATAGCAATGCCAAAAAACATAAACATAATAAGGGGAACAAAACCGAGAACACCACCAACGCCATCAATAACACCTGAGATGAGCATGGATTTAAGCGGACCGTCGGGAAGAGTCGTATCAGCTATTCCACCCATCCAACCGAAAAGAGATTCCATCCAGGAAACCGGCAGTTCACTCCAGGAAAAGGTGAACTGGTAAAGGCCAAAGAGGATGAGCAGCATGATAACCGGACCAATGAGGCGATTGGTGAGAACTTTGTCAATTTTATCTGAAGTGTAGAGACGATCAATATCAAATTTATGGGTAAGGACTCCCTGGCGGATAATGGATTTTATAAAGCCATAACGATGGTCGGCAATCATCGATTCCGGATACACCTCCATGGTCTTGAGCAGGTGGTCTGAAATAGCCCCCACCATCTGTTCGAGTTTTTGGGCGATGACTGGATCAGCTTTCTGTCCAAGGGTCAGAATCTGATCATCATGCTCAAGGTATTTAATGCCTGTGTAATGGGGAGGATAGGTACTGCTGAGAAATGAAGAATCAGAAATGATGGAGACGATCTTCATGAGGACCTCATCAAGATCGTCTCCGTAGGAAATATCCTTTGGATTCCATATCTTTTCAGATTGAGCCACTTCAATGGCCTGCTTGATTAACTCTTCTGTCCCTTGACCCGACCTGGCAATGATGGGCACAACCTGAACACCGAGGAGTTCTGCCAATTTCTCACAGCGAACCGTTATCCCACGATCTTTTGCCACATCAATCATGTTCAGGGCAATAATCAGAGGAACTCCCATTTCGAGAAACTGGGTTGTGAGATACAGGTTTCTTTCTAAATTAGAGGCATCAACAATGTTTATGACAACGTCGGGCCGGTTGTTGGTGAGAAAATCTCTACTTACTATTTCCTCTACTGAATAGGCAGTCAGCGAATAGGTACCGGGGAGGTCGGTAATAGTAACTTTTTGGTCTTTATAAGTGAAATGTCCTCTTTTGTGATCTACCGTAATTCCAGGGTAATTTCCTACATGCTGTCTGGATCCGGTAAGTTCGTTGAAGAGGGTGGTCTTGCCGGCGTTAGGATTGCCGGCCAGTGCCATGGTAATGGGTTTTTTCATCGGTATCTAAGGTCGTGAAAGAGGGGATTGAGAGAATGGGTTAAAAACTGCAGAGAATTATATTGTCTGTATTTTGATACAAATTATATTGTCTGTTTTTAAGTGAGGGGCTGATGTTATTTCTCCTTTTTACTCAGGTCGTGCTCGATGGACCGGCTATCACATGATGCTTCTCCGCAACCGGAACAGCTGCATCCACAAGAAATCTGCTGCGCTGGATCTGTTGCCTGGCGAAATTGCCGGTAGAACCTTTTTCCAATAAAAAAGAGAGCAATGCTTATAATAAGTATAACAATTCCAATCTGCCACATAAATTTTCCTATTGTTAGGGTGTCCTAAGATGGGGGCCCCAAAAAAAAGACAGCTTACATCTTAAACGCTGTCTTCGGATTTTATACTGATTGTACGATAATATTGCTGCTTGTTGTATGGTCCAGGCTTAATGTGCCACCCTGGATTTTCAATAGGCATTGCGAACCCTTCTTTGGACAGATTATTTCTGCCTCTTCACCAGCCAGTACACCAAGAGAGGCCATTCTGGCACAGAGCTTTCTGTCACCGGTGATCTTGCAGATCTTCACCTTCCCTGCGTGACAGGTTTCTGAGAGAGGGCCATGCTGTCCAACGCAATGTTGGGAGACGGTACACTGTTGTACTTTTTTGGCTAAGCAACGACATTTTTTATTCAAGTCCTTCAGGGTCATATCACTCTCCTTAGTAAACAATGTTTAGGTACACCAAACTTTATGGACTGTCAACAGATTTATCAAGGTCCTTGTGTCTTTTTTTAGAATTTTTTTGGAATGTTAGGTGGGAACATAACGGAGTTGCTGATTAAGTTTCTTGTGTTTAGAAAGCATATCAGTCACTATAATTCTATCGGAGAGAAAGGAATTCGAGAAAAGAGATCTTTTGTTGTCTTGTTTCATGAATACTCAAAGAGATAAGCGTAACTCTTTGAGTAACTTTTCACAGGCTAGATACGTTGCAATCGTTGGAGGTTCATATCTGTGAAGGAGAAGAGAGTTACTGCGGCATCATCAACGCTACGTGATGATGCCATGCCTCATAAACAATCTCAAAGAAAATTGGCTGCCGCCAGAAAACAGGCAGCTATTTCCATTTTACTGAACCTTTTTCTTGCACTCGGCAAGGGAATAGCCGGGATTCTGTCCGGTTCTGCTGCTCTGCTTGGTGATGCTATCCATTCCGCCACCGATGTCTTTGCCTCAGTTGCCGTATTCGTCGGTATTTGGGTGGCAGGACATGAGCACCCTTCCTTTCCGTATGGACTCTATAAGGCAGAAACAGTTGCCGCTTTGATTACCTCCATTGCAGTTATTCTTGCCGGTTATGAGATAGGACGACAGGCAATATTCGGTGTTTCCGGACTTCCTGATGTTAGAATTGCTTTACCTGTTGCCAGCATTTCTCTTGTGATTGCTCTGGGGTTTGGAATTTTTCAGTTACGTGCCGGGAAGAGATTGGATTCCCCTGCACTTATCGCAGATGCCCGTGACTACCTTGCCGATTCCCTCTCCACCGCCGTGGTGCTCATCAGTCTGCTGGTTGTTCCCTTAGGCTATAACGTGGATCGACTCGCAGCCGGGATTGTATGTCTCTTTGTTTTTTATGCAGGTGGACAGCTGTTTATTGGAGCCTTGAAAGATCTCCTGGATGCCTCAATCGATAGAGAGACAGAACGAGAAATAATAGGTTTTGTGGAGGAACACCCAAGAATCATACGTGTTAAAAAATGTTTCAGCAGAAAGGCAGGAGGTCGTTTTCTGCTGGACATGGATGTGGTTCTGCACACACCTTCCCATAAAGTGGCAGATCTGGTTGCAGATCGTTTAGAAAAAGAATTGTTACACCGTTATCCCAGGCTTATTCTTGCCCGTATCCGGCCCCATTATTCTCCGGGACAGTTTATACGAAGAGTCACTCCGGTGGAAAGCCCTAAAGGAGAATTAAGTTTTCATCTTGCTACCGCCCCATGGTTTCTCGTTGAAGTCATGCTAACTGAGACCAGAGAAGTAAAAAGGCGCCAGTTTGTAGAAAATCGGTATAAAGATGCGAAAAAGAGAAAAGGACTGTTGGTTGGACGCTTGTTGCTGAAATTGAAACCGGACGAGGTTGTGGCAGAGGATAAGGAGAGTGTCGCGGTAATATTACTCAAAGAAGCAGGAGTTGATATGGTTCAGCCTTCTTCGCTAACCTCAACGATGATATGATCAGCCTCGTTGTTACGCAGGGTCAGTGTTCCCCCCATGACTCGTAAGGCTACAGGATCATAGAGTGGTGCCCGCCCTTGAATGGTGATTTTAGTACCTGGAACAATACCCATCTCTCGAATTCTTCTCCCCAGCTCACCGCTGACCTTAACGGCCTTGATAATGCCGGACTGGTTTTTTTTCATCAGTCGCAGATTTACTTCTACCATGCTCTCTCCATCCCGTAAAAAAAGGCTACTGGCCCGAATTGACAGGGGTCTTCAAGGTTACATATTTTAGACTACGTTCTTCAAACGTTTTCGGGATCAGGTATTATTGATCAAGGGCGTTATAGTCCTGTCCTACTCCTCTGTCAAGGAGCTTCGAGAGTTGCCGGATAATACTCTCTTCTGCTTGTTTTTAGTACCAGTCTTGCCTTGTTCTGCAAAGATTATCATTGGATTTTATTTAATCTGCCGGGGTTTCAGATTGATGCTTCGCTTGCTACGATACTTTTCAGATTTGCATTTCTTTCTTTTTCTAGTATTAATCCAATGAGGTGTCGCTGACTTACCTCAACTATTTATCTGCAGGATTATTCCATTATGTCAAAACACTTCAAATTCACTCGAATGGAACTCGCGGGCTCGCTCGGAGATCTAGGTACGTTGCTTCCGCTGGCGGTTGGCATGATTATGATCAACAATCTTAATCCTGTTGGAATCTTTATTGGTGTGGGATTGTTTTATGTTTTCTCTGGTCTCTACTTTAAAGTGACCTGCCCTGTTGAACCGATGAAGGTCATAAGCGCTTATGCTATTGCCACAGGAATTTCATCAGTTCAGATTCAGGCATCTTGCCTGTGGGTCTTTGTCATGCTGATATTCATTGGTGCCACTGGCTTGATTAATGTTATTGGTCGCTATATTCCGAAATCGGTAATTCGTGGGGTACAGCTCTCAACTGGTATTCTGCTTCTGTCTCAAGGCGTA
>JAQYVF010000150.1 GCA_030145625.1 Desulfocapsa sp.
CTCTAAAATCAAAAGAACTACCCAGTGAAATAGTCCGCCTCAACGGCCAGGAACGGATTCAGCATCTGTTGACTTTTGTTACCTTTGTCCTCTTGGTTGTAACAGGCTATATGCTGAGAATGCCGGAGGAGTGGATTCTCAAATTCGGAGGCTGGGGAGAAACTGTTTTCTATTATCGTGGTATTACCCACCGTGTCTGCGGTGTTCTCATGATCGCGACCGGTCTCTATCATCTCAGTTACCTGGTAGTCTGCAAGAGTGGACGATCTTTCATGTTCGCTATGATTCCAGTTTGGAAGGATGTTACAGATATCTTTCAAAACCTGGCCTATTATGTCGGCCTAAGATCTGCTCCCCCCAAATTCAGAAGATTTGATTACCGGGAGAAGGCTGAATACCTGGCACTTGTGGCTGGTACTATTATTATCTCTGTGACAGGAGTTTTCCTCTGGACTGAAGTTTACTGGAGTAAGTTTGTGCTTGATCTTTCCATTCTTATTCATGGAATGGAGGCTATTCTTGCGACCCTTGCCATCATTGTCTGGCATTTCTACGCTGTCCACTGGAAGCCGGGTCAATTTCCGATGAGTAGTGTCTGGATCGATGGTAAAATGTCCGCGCATCACCTCTTGGAAGAGCATCCTCTTCAGTATGAACAAATGGTTGCAGAGGGTAAGCTTGCCCCTGTCGATGAATCTGATCACCTGGATCATGGGGATTCAGGCCATAAAACCTTTGGGAGAAGACTGGCGGAAATGATGTCGCTTTGCACATTCTTTTTCTGCCTCATCGTCTCCGTACTCCTGCTGAAGATTCTTTACTTCCCTTCAGCGCGTTCAATAGTGTCTATGCAACCGGTCGAGGAAGGTAAATTTGAAGGCTTTGTTGCCTCCGGTCAGGCAAAGAAGACAGATACACATTTTCACAATACGGATGAGACGGTCAAGCTGACCATAGCTGATCAACCCATCTGTGTGAGCTGTCATGGTACCTTGCCGCATAGTAAGTCTCCGGATATTCGCTCATTCCTTAACATGCATAACTACTTTATGGCATGTGAAACCTGTCATGTACGCCGTGCTGACGTGAAGGGTGAGGTGGCATATCTCTGGTACGACAACATGACGGAAGAGCAGGTGATGGCATTCGATGAAAGCAAAAATGGTTTCTACGGTGCCAGGATGGTTCCGGTGGCTACCCGGAATGGGGAAGAACACCGCCTGGATCAGGCTAGTGATCCTGCATTCATCAAGGAGTATCTTGCTCAGAAAGATAACCTGACTCCCGAAGAACAGGCCGAGGCCAAAGTCATGCTGCATACGGGGATGTCGAAAAAGCCGATCCAATGTACAGAATGTCACAGTCGTGAGCCATACATTGATTTTGTTACAGCCGGATATTCAAAGAAGCGGTCTGACAGTCTTTACAGGACAGAAGCGGCTGACATGATAGATAGGTATATGCAATTTTACCTGCCGACCATGTTTGATCCGGATATGGCCAAAGAGAAGAAGATTAAAGAACTGGAGGTTGAAGATCGTTCAACCGATTAAATAACATTATGCGCCACCATCCAGAATATATGCACACTTTGTTTTCCCCTGCTCGTGTCATGGGTCAAACCTTGACACAGCAGGTGAAAATCATTTACTCTTTAAATGCTCCCTCGATAAGGCAAAGAGTGCACTATCCGGGATGGTGGTTAGTTGTTTTTTCGATATCAGTTATTCTGTTCATGACAAGTGGTGTCAAGGCCGCTGAAGATACCCTTGATCTGGCTTCTGAAGTTGAGATCGTTGAAGACCCTCTTAAGGAGGAGATTGTATACGAGTTGAGTGAGGATGAGCCTCTCAACCTGATAACGTATCGCACGCTTTTTGTTATCGGAGAGCCACTCCGCCTTCCCAGTGATGTTGCTGTTGACCGGGAAGGGAATATTTATATTCTTGATGGAACAGTTAATGTTGTAAGGGTATATGATAGCAAGGGAAAATCCTTGTTTATCCTTGGCGACAAAGAAACGCTGAACCTTCCGTTGGGGATTGACGTTTCTCCCGATGGGGATGTGCTGGTTGCAGATTCGGGAAACCACAGGATAGTGCTTTTCTCTGCTGAAGCAGCAACCCCTGTGTTTTTTGATCTGCCCGTTCCGCCGGGAGGCAAGCCGGTTGATCCGACTGATGTGGTTTTTGGTCAGGATTATAAAAAATTCTTTGTGGTAGATAACGATAACCACAGAGTGATAGCTCTTGACATGAAAGGTGAAGTTCTCTGGTCCAGTGGGACCATGGGACGTAATCCGGAAGAATTTCGATTTCCTTTCATGCTGGATAGAGACAAAGAAGACAACCTCTATATTGTTGAGGTAGTCAATACCAGAGTACAGGTACTGAATCAAGACGGAGCCCATGTCAGGTTTGTTGGTGACTGGGGTATTGAATCGGGCCAATTTTTCAGACCAAAAGGCATTGCTGTTGATGAGAATGGCACACTTCTGGTCTCGGACAGTTATCTAGGTGTCATTCAAATTTTTGCCCATGGTGGAAAATTTCTCGGGGCCGTTGGTGATGAAGCGGGTAAGCTGAGAAAATTTACAACACCAATGGGAATGACGGTTTTCGGAGATCGTTTGTTTGTTATAGAAATGTATACCAATCGCCTTGTCGTTCTCGAAAGAGAGGGGCCATAAATCATGAGTCGGTGCCTGCCTGTCGCCTTGATTATTTTCCTGGCCGGACTGTTTCTCCCTTTTCACAGCCTGAAAGCAGCCGGTAACCTGACCCAAAATTCCTCACGTGAATGTGCCATATGCCATTTTAGATGGATAGATCAGTTTATAGAGGGCCAGAGCACTGTGCTGGCAGACTATGAACTTGAGGATGTCGCAGGTGTTGAGCTGATGTGTTTCAGCTGTCATGATGGATCAACTGCAGATTCCCGTCTTAAAGTCTGGATGCAGGACATGCATAAGACCGAAGTCAAACCCTCCGACAAAGTCAAAATCCCTAAACTTTTTCCTCTCTCCAAAAACGGTGAGATGGTTTGTGCAACATGTCATTCCGCCCATTCCAATCCGACTGATACAAGTATAGAGCGCAGTGTTTTCCTGAGGATTACCAATACCGACTCTATCATGTGCGAGATGTGTCATGTCAACCAGGTGCCAAATGAGACCAATCATCCGGTTCATTCCGGTAAAAACCCTCTTCCGCAGCAGCTTTTTGACGAAGGGGCCAGTGTCTCCTTAACAGATCCCAATTTTGTTATTTGTGAAAGCTGTCATACGGCCCATGCCAGTGTTGAAAGAACTCTGGTGCATACAATGGCGGAATCGGCCATCTGTATCATCTGCCATACGGACAAGATTGATGCCAACCCGACTCAATCTGCTGTAGGAGTCAATCATCCGCTCAAGGTAGAATTCAAAACAGACCCTTCAGTGACTATTCCCCTGCAGGCCGGACCAAAGAATAGTCTTGAGTGTCTTTCGTGTCACAAGGTACATGAACATGCGCCTGGAACCAAGGCCTTGGTGGCAACCCGCGATCCACTCTGTTCTTTTTGCCACGCAGATAAAGACGACCGTTTGTCTCCCCTCAAGGTTACTAATTCAAACCATCCTCTGGCTGTGACATTTAAGCCTTCTCCCGGTACTAAAGTTGAGCTTGCTGCAGGAGAAAACAGTACCGTTCATTGTTTTACCTGTCACAAGATCCACCAGCATACACCCGGGACCAAGGCACTTGCAGCGGAGCGGGATCCGCTCTGTTCATCCTGTCATGCTCCTCAGTATATGGTTGAACGAACCGATCATGACCTTGCTGTTACGGCATCGAATGAATTAAACAGTCTGGAGCAGGGTACTAAGCAGTTCGGTGTCTGTGTTTCCTGTCATGTCCCCCATAAGGCAAGCGGGCCGTTTTTATGGTCACGTCCCGGCCTTGAGGAGAGTGCCTCACCATCTGCTCTCTGTCTTTCCTGTCACTCGAAAGAAGGGCCTGGTGCCAAAAAAGATGTTGGTAAGTATTCCCATCCCGTGGGTGTTAAAGTAAAGGATGCAAAACAGCTTCCTCTTCATACACAGGCCAATGGAGAATCCGTGATGGAGTGTCACACCTGTCACGACCCCCATCAATGGCAGCCTGGGCATAATAGAAAAGGGAAAGGCGAAAATGTTGAAGGTGATGGGGAGAGCAGCTTCTTGAGAGGGCCTTGTGCTGAGAATTCGACTCTTTGCTCCACCTGTCATGCTGAAGAGGGTAGGGTTAAACAAACTGATCATGACCTTCGCATCACCGGGCAGAAGGTTAAAAATATTTCCGGCAAGAATGTTAACCAGGCTGGAGTGTGCAGTGCCTGTCATATCCCGCATAATGGAAGTGGGCCGATGTTATGGGCGCGGCCGATGTCCAAAAAAGGAAAGTCGACTTCATTGCTCTGTCTTTCCTGTCATAATAAACACGGAGCGGCTTCCAAAAAAATTGTAGGAAAATATTCCCATCCGGTCGGGGTTGAAGTCAAAGGTTCTCCTGAACTTCCCCTCCATAAAGTCAATGAGACTAAATCGGTGATGGAGTGTTCGACCTGCCATAATCCTCATAACTGGAGACCGGATAGACAACAGCCCTACAGTCACGAAAATATTGAAGGTGACGGATTGAGCAGTTTCTTACGGGAAACAAGTGTGGAAGATCCGGTATTGTGTAATAAGTGTCACATCCGTCAGGGTAATGTGGCAGGAACAGAGCATGATATGCGGGTGGTCGCGCCTGATGTTCTCAAATCGGCAGCAACATCAACTCCGACTTCGATCTGTACTCCCTGCCATACGGTCCATAATGCCGCCAATCAGGCCGCTCTATGGAATGCGGCCTTGTCACCCTACAAAAAAGATTTCATGGCTCGAGCATGTTATGGGTGCCATAATGCAGATGGTATTGGTAAGGGGAAACTCGTCAAAGTGGGTTCACATCCAAAGCGAATCCATTTCGGATATAATAAACCGTACGCAAGAAAAAAACGTACAGGGCAAGATCAATATGTTGAGCTTCCCCTGTACGACAATCAGGGTCAAAAAAAGATATCTGGTGAAATAACCTGTCCAACCTGTCATGATCCTCATATCTGGCAACCTGGGAAATTTGTGAAAGGACCTGATGTTAATCTCGAAGGAACAACTGTTAACAGTTTTCTTAGAAAAGATGTAAGAAGAGGGCTCTGTTATGAGTGCCATGGTATCAAAACGCTCTCTTTGTACCGGTATTACCATGTTGTGGAAGAGAGGAAAAAATTGATGGGGCCCTATACTCCCAAATTCAGACAGTTAACACCTCAGGGCAGTGGTCATCAAACACAACCCAGAGGCAGTACACCATGACGGGGAAAAGAAAATCGTCATTCGGTACTTTTTCAGGATATATTCTGGCCACCATTTTGATACTGGTATCTCCACTCCTTACCGTAAGTAAGGGCTTTTCTGATGAGCAGAAAGCAGGCTCTACCGGATCTGAGCTGATTTCACATAACGGAGGGGAAAAAGAGGGTGATAAGTATCGCACAGGACCTCATGCGCAACTGGCCTGTGACGAATGTCATACGATGGAGGATGGCAAAATATCGCTGACTGCAATCTCTTCTGCATCAGACGGTATAGAGCTGTGTGTGAGGTGTCATGCAGAGGTCAATACCCATCCGATTGGGGTGGATATCCTGCCGGAATCAAGGGGGGGGACACATTCATTTCCTTTCAGCAGAAATGATAGAGAAGGAAAAATTGTCTGTCTGACCTGTCATGAAGTTCACTTGGCCGAAGAGGGTCACTCTCTTCTCAAGGGAAAACAAACTACTTACAGATCTAAACGTACTTCGCTCTGTCTTCACTGCCACTTGGATCGTTTTCAGAATAAGTCACCCCATGTTGAAGATGAGAAGGTCTGTGGCTTTTGTCACATAGCCCGGCCCACTGATAAAAAATCCCAACAGGGGCCTCCTGATCTGATGATGCAGGCTTCATGTGACTTGTGCCATTACGATCTGGATGACTCTCATTTCCAGGGCAGTGATCCCTTTATTGATGCTGATATTCGAGAAGAGGCTATACGATCCGGTATACTTTCCGCTAATGGTCAAGCGACCTGTACCAGCTGTCATGATCATCATGGCAAGACAGACGGGAAGGGAATTCTCAGTGTCGCATATATAACTATGTGCAGTAAGTCCAGGGCCATTGATCCCCATTGGAATGATCTGCACTGTCTGAGTTGTCATGAAAGGCAACCCCTTAAAGGTGATGCCCCTCTCCTGGAAAAAGGAGATAGCAACGCCCTGTGTAATCGCTGTCATGCATCTGTTTATGCCAGGTCTGATATCCATCCGGTGGGAATCAAACCGTCACAACATGTTCGTATTCCTGCTTACATGATTTTAGAAGATGGCAAGCTTACCTGTGCAACATGTCATGATTCGCTCCGTCAGATCGGTTGTGTGAAAAAAGAAAAAAGAGCTGTAACAAACATCCTCTTTTTGCGAGGGAAGCAGAAATCGCGTAATTCATTTTGTTTTCTCTGTCATTTTGAAGAAACCTACAAACTCTTGAACCCTCATGACCAAGTGAATGATCAGGGACAGATACAGGAGGAAACCTGTCTTTTCTGTCATTCATCCATGCCGGATCTTCAAATTCACGGACCGGAGAAAGTAAGTTTTGTCGTTCAGAATCCGGATGCTTACTGTATTGGCTGCCATCACGGTTTTACACGAAGACATCCCGCGGGGATTGATCACTTGAGGATACCTTCTGAAAAAATATTGGCGACTGTTGAAACGTCCATACAGCGGATTGGTGTTGAACTGCCTCTTTTTAAAGGGAAAGTTGTCTGTGCTAC
>JAQYVF010000146.1 GCA_030145625.1 Desulfocapsa sp.
AAATGGTGGAGGCGGCGGGAGTCGAACCCGCGTCCAAAAATGCTCCCCTCTCGTATCTACATGCTTAGTCCCGGGCTTTAAGCTTCGCGCTAGGGGCCCCGCCGGAACAAGGGTATCCTAACGCTAGCCTGTAGTTCTCGTCCTCCTGCTACAGGCATCGCAGGAGGACCAGCCCGTTGAGTCGGCGCTCCGGTCCGGTCTTACGGGCGAAGACCGGGGGAGCGGCACAGCAGTCTAAGCTGCCAGTGCGTAGTTATAATCGTCGGCGATTATAATTAATGTTCAATCAGTTTAACGAGCAGAAAGAAGCTCGGCATGCAACGTAGAGCTTACACATCCCTGTCGAAGCCGTTTCGCCCCCATATCTTTGAGTTTTATAAGTAAGGTTGCACCGTTTCGGTTCAACCATGTTGGTTATGGCGCATTGCCCGCTGGAGTTCGCGGTTGCTCTGCTTTTCTTTCAGACTGGCCCGCTTGTCGTACTGTTTCTTTCCGCGGGCAAGACCCAATTCCACTTTTGCTTTTCCATTTCCTATAAAATAGATCTTTAGTGGAATCAGCGCAAGCCCCTTTTCTTTTAATTTACCGATCAGTTTGCGCAGTTCCCTTTTGTGGAGCAGGAGTTTGCGTACCCGCATGGGTTCATTGGGGTTGTGGGTGGCAAAGCTGTAAGAGGAAATATGGACGTTGTGGAGATAAAGTTCCCCCCGATTGTCAATCTGGGCGTAGCCGTCACGCAGGTTGGCTTTACCGCCCCGCAAAGATTTGACCTCGGGCCCATTTAACATGATACCGGCCTCGTAAGTGGCATCGATATGGTAGTCGTGGAAGGCCTTTTTATTTTTGGCGACGATCTTGACCGCCTTGCTTGTGCCTTTTATTCCCATTACTTGCAGTGCTAAACTTGTTGTGCCAATGGGGGTGCTTATTCAGCGGTTACCCGTACGGCTTCTTCATAGGTGGTGATTCCCGCCTTGACCTTTTCCCAGGCGTCTTCACGTAAGGTAGTCATTCCTTCACGGATTGCAAGCTGCCTTATTTCGTCGGCACTGTGTCGTTCGCTGACCATTTTTTTCATCTGTTCGGAGAGCGGGAAGAGTTCAAAAATTCCGCATCGCCCTTTATATCCTGTTCCCCGGCAATGTCTGCAGCCCTTTCCCCGTTTCAGGGTGTAGCTATCGTTTTCTGACACCGGGAAACCGAGTTTTAGGAGTTCTTCTCCGCTTATGGTAAAGGATTCGGCGCAATGAATACAGATGGTGCGCACCAGGCGCTGGGCCAGGGCTCCCAGGAGGGTGGAAGAGATAAGAAAGGGTTCCAGGCCCAGGTCCATGAGTCGGACAATGGAAGAGACCGCATCGTTGGTGTGCAGGGTGGAGAAGACCAGATGACCGGTCATGGCTGCCTGTACGGCATGCGAGGCGGTATCCAGATCGCGGATCTCGCCGATCATGATGATGTCCGGGTCCTGGCGCAGGATATTGCGGAGGATGGTGGAAAAGGTGACATCGATGAGAGGTTGTACTGAGATCTGGTTAAAGGCCTCGTGGACCATTTCCACCGGGTCTTCCACGGTGACGATGTTTTTTTCCGGCGTGGCGATCTTCTCCAGGGTGGAGTAGAGGGTGGTTGACTTACCCGAGCCGGTTGGGCCGGTAACCAGGACTATGCCGTGGGGTGATTTGATAAATGAATTGTATACGATCTCGTCCCGTTTGGAAAAACCCAGGTTGTCCAGGTCCTGAAAGATTACATTTGGGTCCAGGATACGCATGACCACCTTTTCGCCAAAGGCCACCGGAACGGTGGAGACACGGACTTCGGCCTCTTTGTCTCCGCCCATGGCAAGCTTGATGCGGCCATCCTGCGGTCTGCGCTTTTCGGCAATGTCCAGACGGGCCAGAAACTTGATGCGGGCCGTAATGGCCGAATGCACGGCCTTGGGCAGGTTATAGATGGTGTGCAGAGCCCCGTCTATCCGGAAGCGGACCATGCAGTTGTTGCGCTTGGGCTCTACATGGATATCACTGGCAGTCTGGTCCAGGGCATAGTTGAAGAGATGGTTGACTGCCGATTTGATGTGTTGATCTGAGGAGGAGATCTCCTTGGAAGAGGAAATCTTGACAAACTGCTCCAGGTTGCCGATATCCACCGATCCGCCGATTCCAGGGCCGCCGAACTGGCTTTCTGCAGCACTGATGGAACGCTGAAAACCGAAAAATTCGGAGAGGATCTTTTTGATGTCCGATTTTGAGGAGAGATAGGGCTTGACCTTTACCTGGTTGGCCTGCTCAATGTCTTTCAGGGCCGTAGTGTTGTCCGGATGGTACATCGCCACTTCCAGGATGCCGTTCTGGAAGTTGAAGGGGAGGAGCATGTGGCTTAAGGCAAAGTTTTTGGAAATGGTCTTGGTGACCGTATCCATGTCCAGGTTAAGGGGGTCCAGTTTTTTAAAAGGGATGTTGCAGGACTGGCTCACTGCCAGCATAATGGTATCTTCATCCAGGGATTTTCCCTTTTTGCCACCCACGTACAAATTGAAAGAGATGATGACATCAATTAAATCCGGAAAGCTTTTATCGAGTTTTCTGGCGTCTCCGAATTGTTTGAGGAGTTTTTGGCGCTGTTTTCCCTTTTCAAGGGTGATAAACTGCCGTTGCTTTGGGGTGATGAGGCCCTTTTGGTCTAGCAGATCAAGCAGGGCGTCGCTGTTGAGAAAATTCATTTAGATACCTCTTGCCGGTGTGAAACCGGAAACTTCTAACAATATTGCGTGACTGTACTCAAATTAATTACTGATTACCATGTGAACTCAGCCAAACAAGAAGCAATCCGGGTCGTGTGTTGATATCTCGGAATTATTTCATTGCCATAAAGTCATTCCCGCGTAGGCGGGAATGACACCGAGATGAGCTGAAGATTAGTGGTAATCAGTAACTATTTTGCTCTTTTCCCGTAGCTTTATCAAGGAACTTTCACTGATGAAGCGAGTTTTAGAGGCGGAGAGGACTCAAGAGTGCTTGTCCGGGAATATCTGTTTTTCCTAACGCTTCCTTGCTCTTGAAATTTAATCCTCGGAAAATTAGGGAGATGTCTGCATCTCATTCATCAAGGATTTTGATTTAGAAAAAACTATCAATTTTCTAAATCGAAGCATTAAGGGAAAACTTTCGTTTTCAACTGGGGGGGCTATCTGTTATAAACAAATGAAAGTCCAACTCTGGGGATATTTCTCTTTACGAGTCTCTTAAAAACACATCTGAACTATTTATTACATATAGGAAATGCTCATGTCAGCCACTGTCAGTCAGTTATACCGAAAAACTGGTGAGGACCGGGAATACTGTTTTAATATTGAATCGAACCGTCCCTTGACGGATGAGGAGAGGACGCGTTTGCAGTTGATCCTGGCCGATGGCTTTCTGGCCGATTCCGTATCGACAATGACGGGATTGACAGGGGAGCGGGTGGTAGAACTCGGACCTCGGCTTAACTTTGCCACGGCCTGGTCTTCCAACATGGTCTCCATCTGTCGGGCCACCGGGCTGGAGTGTGTGAGTCGGGTGGAACGTTCTCGCCGGTATCAGGTAGATGAGAGCGAGGATCTGCAGGAGTTTATCCGCAATAATCATGACCGGATGACGGAGTGTCCCTATCCCGCATCGCTTACCACCTTTGAGACAGGAATTGAGCCTGAACCGGTCTACGATGTGGATATGAAGGGTAAGGGGCCGGACGCACTGCTTGAGATTCCCGGGATTTCAATGGATGAGCGGGATCGGAATTTTTATTATGACTATTTTGTCGGCAAGCATGACCGGAATCCCACCATTGTTGAGATTATGGATCTCAATAATGCCAACTCCGAGCATTCGCGCCATGGCTTTTTCCGGGGACAGCAGATCATTGATGGTGAAGTGCAGGATGAGACCCTTTTTGATCTGGTGATTGAGACCCTGAAGCAAAACCCCAAGGGCAGCCTGGTGGCCTTTAAGGATAATTCCAGTGTGGTCCGGGGCCATGATATTCAAACCCTTGTTCCCGATGTGCCTGGCTTGCCAAGTGGTCTTGATACCATCGACGTGCGTTATGATGTCCTGCTTACGGCAGAGACCCATAACTTCCCCACTGGTGTTGCCCCCTTTCCCGGGGCCGAGACCGGGACCGGCGGACGTATTCGTGACGTACAGGGAACTGGGAAGGGTGGATTTGTGGTGGCCGGAACTTCCGGTTACTGTGTGGCAAATCTCCATATTCCGGGCTACACCCTGCCCTGGGAAGAGACTTATCAGTGTCCTGAAAACCTGGCCTCTGCTTTGGAGATCGAGATCGAGGCCAGTAACGGAGCCTCTGACTACGGCAATAAATTTGGTGAGCCAATGATCCAGGGCTTTACCCGTTCTTTTGATCTGCGCCTGGAAAACGGGGAGCGTTGGGGGTTTCTCAAACCCATCATGTTCACCGGCGGTATTGGTCAGATCGATGATCGGCATACGGAAAAAGACGCAGAACTGAAAGGGATGAAGATCGTCCAGGTTGGCGGACCTGCCTACCGGGTTGGATTTGGCGGCGGGGCTGCCTCTTCTATGCTCCAGGGGGAAAATGTTTCGGAGCTGGATTTTAATGCCGTGCAGCGTGGCGATGCGGAGATGGAGCAGAAGATGAACCGTGTCATCCGGGCCTGCAACGAGATGGGGGATAAGACCCTCATCGATGTTATCCATGATCAGGGAGCAGGGGGGCCAGCCAATGTCTTAAAAGAGCTGGTGGAACATTCCGGCGGCCGCATCGAGATACGCAATATTCGGGTGGGTGATCCCACCATGTCGGTGCTGGAGATCTATGTGGCGGAATATCAGGAACGGAACGGTTTTCTCATCAGCCCGGAAAATATCGAGCAGTTCCAGGCCATCTGTGAGCGTGAGAAGGTGGGCTGCGAGGTTCTGGGTGAGGTCACCGGTGATCTCCAGTTTGTGGTCCATGATGAACAGGATGGTTCCACTCCCGTGGATATCGACCTTTCAGAGCTTCTCGGCGATATCCCGCGCAAGACCTTTGAGGATAGGCGTATCGCCCCACAGCTGCAACCCTTGGAGCTGCCAGCCGATCTGACCGTACGTGAGGCCCTCCATGATGTCCTGCGCCTGGTTTCCGTTGGTTCTAAACGTTTTCTCACCAATAAGGTGGACCGGGCCGTGACCGGGCTCATTGCCCGGCAGCAGTGCTGTGGTCCGCTGCAGCTGACCGTGAGTGATGTGGCCGTTGTGGCTCAGTCGCATTTCAGTCTGAGCGGCGGGGCAACCGCCATTGGTGAACAGCCCATTAAGATGCTGGTCAATCCGGCAGCAGGTGCCAGGATGGCCGTGGGCGAATCCTTGACCAACCTGGTCTGGGCTGCCATTGACGACCTGGAAGAGGTCAAATGTTCTGCTAACTGGATGTGGGCACCCAAGCTTCCCGGTGAGGGGGCGGCACTCTTTGATGCGGCCAAAGGCATGTGTGATGCCATGATCGCAGTGGGTATGGCCGTAGACGGCGGTAAGGACAGTCTTTCCATGGCCACCATGGTGGGTGATGAGACCGTCAAGTCGCCCCGTGAACTGGTCATTTCCGCCTATGCGGCCATGAGTGATATTCGTAAGGTCATTACTCCGGATGTGAAACGGCCCGGTGCCTCTTCTCTCCTCTTTATTGATCTAGCCAACGGCAAAAACAGGCTGGGCGGATCAGCGCTGGCCCAGACCCGGAGCAGGCTCGGCAACGACTGTCCGGACATGGAAGATCCGAAACTCCTGAAACAGACCTTCCTTGCGGTACAGGAAGGTATAGAAAAGGGATTGATCCAGGCGGGACATGATCGCAGCGACGGTGGCCTTGTTACCACTGTTTTGGAAATGGCCTTCTCCGGCAACTGCGGACTTGATCTGCAACTGCAGGATTCCGACACTGCACTGGCCACGCTCTTTTCCGAAGAATTGGGGCTGGTGCTGGAATGCGCTGATGATGATCTTGCTGCTTTGCAGGAGATTTTGGGGCGCTATGAAATTTCTTCCACCTTCCTTGGACGTACTGTGCAGGAGAAGCAGATCCGGGTTCAAGTGAACGGAGAATCGGTGCTGGATGAAGATATGCGCTTGCTTCGAGAGTGGTGGGAAGAGACCGGTTACCAGCTGGAGCGGCTGCAGGTGAATCCCGATTGCGCCGATGAAGAAAAGAGAAATTGCTATGACCGTCAGGGACCGAAATATCACCTGAGTTTTTCTCCGCAACCTGCGCCTGCCGAGCTTCTGACCAGGAGCGATAAACCAAAGGTGGCCATCCTGCGGGACGAGGGTTCCAACTCCGACCGGGAGATGAGTTCCGCTTTTTACGCTGCAGGATTTGAGCCGTGGGATATCACCATGAGTGATCTCCTGGCAGGACGGATCACCCTGGATGATTTTCGGGGGCTTGCTGCAGTGGGTGGTTTTTCTTACGCAGATGTCCCTGAATCAGCTAAGGGCTGGGCCGCAACTATCCGCTTCAATGATACCTTGAAAGAGATGTTTCGTGCCTTTTATGAGCGTCCCGACACTTTCAGCCTTGGTATCTGTAACGGCTGCCAGCTCTTTGGCCTCCTGGGTTGGGTGCCCTGGCAGGACCTGGCTGCAGAAGAACAACCACGATTTGTGCACAATCTTTCCGGCCGTTTTGAGTCACGCTGGAGCACGGTGAAGGTTGGCAAGAGCCCGGCCCTCATGCTCAAGGGGATGGAGGACCTGGTCTTTGGCATCCACGTGGATCACGGTGAGGGCAGGCTTTCCTTTCCTGATGCAGGGGTGAAAGAGCGGATTTTAGCCGAGAATCTGGCACCGCTCTGCTATGTGGATGATAATGGAGAGGCCACTGAGTCTTATCCCTTTAATCCCAACGGCTCTCCCGGCGGCCTGGCCGGACTCTGCTCTCCTGACGGACGGCATCTGGCCATGATGCCGCATCCGGAACGCGTCTTCCTGGCCTGGCAGGCCCATTACCTGCCCGAGGATATGAAGGGGTTGGAGGTGTCGCCCTGGATGCAGATGTTCAGGAATGCCTATGAGTGGTGCAAAGGGGACAGTTGAGAG
>JAQYVF010000012.1 GCA_030145625.1 Desulfocapsa sp.
CATGTTGTCAGTGTCTGATAACCTGTGACAATCTAAATTAAAATACAATTTAGTCTTGTGTGATGCTGTGATAATAAGAATGGATTCTCAAAATAAATCTCTTGTCTTCTATAGTGCTATAGTCACTATCACAATCGCTTCCCTCGGTTTGTTTTCATATATTCCCGGATTCGGCCTTTGGGGGAGTTTGGGTCCTGATTTTATACCAATGGCGCCAACTACGGCGATTTCTTTTATTCTTCTTGCTGTGTCTTCTCTACTCATTAAATCTAAAAGCTCAAACAAAACAGCTTCAGCATTCGTTCTACTGTGTGTGGCGCTTGTGGCATTGTTTGGCTTACTCGAAGTCATTGGTCATTTTGTCAATAAAGACATTAGTCTCGAAGAAGCTTTTGTCCCCAGCGTAGGTGAATTGCATGGTGTGCCAATTGCCAGAATGTCTCCAAGCACCGGATTATTTTTTTTCATTTCAGGAACAACCTTGCTGTTAATGTTTGCAGTACCCCCTCAGCGAAAGAGAAATTTTCTCGTATCATGTTCAGGTTTTTTAAGTGTCGTGGTTTGTGCAAGTAGTCTTACATTTCTCTTGGGATATTTATATGGCACTCCTCTCCTTTATGGCCAGCACATTATCCCAATGGCGCTTACTACGGCGTTAGGTTTTTTCTTTTTATCTTTGATATTACTTGCAAGCCTGCCAACAAACTCTTTTCCCGTAAATTTACTTTATGGTGCTTCTACTCGAGCAAAACTGATGCGCGTTTTTCTCCCTGTAAGTCTATTGGCTGTTTTAATACAGGGATCAGCTTCTTCGCTATTAGATCCCTCTATCGAGATAAACGATGCTCTCTTATCTGTAATTATAGCTCTCCTCGTAAGTATTATCACAACAATAGCTGTTTCTAAAGTTGCTAAATTTATGGGAGGTCGGATTGACGGCATCGAGCAGGATCTTAGGAAAGCAAAGGTCGCTGTTGCTGGTTCAGAAAAAAAATACCGTTCTATGGTCGAACAGTCTCTCCTCGGTGTTTGTGTCATACAGGAAGAAAAATTAAAATATGTGAACCATCGGTTTTGTGAAATTTTCGGTTACTCAGAAAAAGAATTACTCGAAAGAATTACGCTACCGGAACTTATAATAATGGAAGACTGGGGACTGGTAAAAATAGAAACCCAACAAAGCTCATCAGGGGAAAGAAATAGCCGCAACTATACTGTAAGGGGAAAACACAAAAACGGTTCTGTTATCTGGATTGAAATTTATGGTAGCAAGGTTGAATTTGAAGGAAAAACAGCTCTCAGTGGAGAGCTACTTGATATTACAGAACGTGTTTTGGCTACCGAGAAAAATAAAGAGCAAAGCATTTTGCTGGAAAACATGAGCCGGACTGGCAAAGTTGGCGGCTGGGAGCTTAACGTTTTAACCGGTAAACTAACGTGGACTAAAGAGACGGCAAGGATTCAGGATCTTGACCCAGACGCAGAAATAAATTTAGAAAAAGGACTTGATCAATACCAGGGAGAGGCGCGCAAGAAAATTGAATCGATCCTGGGACTTACCCTTAAGCAAGGTACACCTTACGACCTTGAAGTAGAGATTTTCACAACTAAAGGGAATCACAAATGGGTGCGAATAATTGGCCACCCCGAAAAACACGGCGAAAAGGTGGTGCGGATCAGAGGGATATTACAGGATATCACAAGCCTCAAACAGAGGGAGGTCGAGTTGCGGAAAAGCGAGGAGCGGAACCGACTCATTCTGCAGACGGCCATGGACGGCTTCTGGCGAACGGATATGCAGAATCGACTGCTAGAGGTCAATAATACCTATTGTCAGATGAGTGGTTACACTGAACCGGAGCTACTGGGCATGAGCGTATCAGACCTGGAAGCAATCGAGACACCCGGCGAAATCGACGCGCACTTTCAGAAGCTCATTGCGCAAGGAGAGGATCGTTTTGAATCCCGTTATCGCCGCAAGGATGGGAGCATTTTCGACGTGGAGATCAGCGGCCAATACCGGCCTGATGACGGCGGGCAGATGATATTTTTCCTGCGCGACATCACCGAGCGCAAGCGGGCAGAAGAGGAATTGCAAGAAAGTGAGGAGAGGTTTAGAAGTGTTTTTGATCAAGCGGCTGTGGGGGTGGCTCGACTGGCTCCGGATGGGACATGGCTGGAGGTCAATAATAAACTTTGTGATATTGTTGGGTATTCACGTGACGAATTCTTATCAAAAACATTTCAGGATATAACTCACCCGGATGATTTGCAAGTTGATCTCGATTACGTCAAGCAGCTTCTTAAGGATGAGATCAAAACCTATACTATGGAAAAGCGCTATTTAAAAAAGAATGGTGATACAGTCTGGATCAATCTTACAGCAAGTCTTACGAGAGACACAAATAATGATGCTGATTCTTTTATTGCAGTAATTGAAGACATCACTAAGCGTAAGCAAACAGAAAAGGAACTAGAGAAATCCAGAGAGCATCTTGAGAGTCTGGTGGATGAACGCACGAGTGAACTACGAACTAAGATTGAAGAGTTGGAGCTTTTCAATACGTTCGCAGTTGATCGTGAAGAACAGATGATCAGTCTCAAGGAGGAGATCAATAGTCTGTTGTCGGAGCTGGAAAGGGAAGAAAAGTATACTGTTGTGAAGTGACAAGTTCGGAGTTTTGAACGTAAGGTAATACAAGAAGCATGAACAACTTATCAAATCTCTGGCACAAGCCCTCAGGGAAATGAGAACGGACGGCACTTATACTGAGATCAAAAACAGGGCGCTGTGGAGCTATCTGCAAGAGGGCCATGACTGATAATAAGCAAGAAATATATCCATTACTAAAGAGCACTCTGGCCAGAAAGTTTATTTTTTTTATACTGCTGTTCAGTTCGATAATTACCTTAATTGGCACTTCGTTACAGCTTTACCTGGATTATAGCAAAGATAAGAATAACATCCATAGCACTCTTAACCAGATCGAGACAACGCACTTACAAAGCATTGCCAACAATCTATGGGTGTACGACCAGGAGCAGATTAGTGTTCAGTTGCTGGAGATCCTGTCTTTGCCAGACATCCAGTATATTGCGATTTCTGCAGATGGTGAAGAGACAATCAGTGTCGGCACCCGAGAATCAACAAAGATCTTATCTCAAAAGTATCCCTTGACATATTCTTTCCGGGATAAGAAGGTCAGCCTTGGCAGCCTGCAAGTTGAAGCTACTCTGGACAACGCCTTTCAGCGGCTTCGCAGCCGTGTAGTTGTAATCCTATTGACCCAGGGGATCAAAACGTTACTGGTTTCTTTGTTTATTCTCTTTGTTTTCTATTTGCTTGTCGGCCGTCATCTCATTCGTATAGCCAACTATTCAAAAAAGCTCGCTCTGGATCACCTCGATAACCAGTTGGCCTTGGACCGATCGGTCTCAAAAAACAGAACAAATGACGAGCTTGAGACCTTGGTTATTTCTATAAATACAATGTGTAGCAATTTACAGAACGATATCGCGGAAAGAAAAAAATACGAATCTGCCCTTCTGGAAAGTGAAGGGAAATTTAAGGCGATGGCTGAAACATCCCCGCTTGCGATATACATGTCGGTCGGCATTGAGCAAAAAGCCGAATATGTAAACCCGACTTTTTTGAAACTATTCGGCTATTCGCTCGAAGAAGTTCCATCTGTTAAGCAATTGTGGCCTCTGGCATTTCCCGATGAGAATTACCGCAAACAGATTTCAGAAGAATGGCAACTTAGGGTCGAGCGTGCCACCGAAAACAAATCGGAAATTGAACCGATGGAGGCCGTTGTCACCTGCAAGGATGGTTCGCAAAAAACGATATCGTGGGGATTCAAGACTATTGGTGAGAAAAACTGGGCCGTTGGGCTTGATTTGACCGAGCGCAAGTTAGCAGAAAGAAAATTAATGGCAAGTGAAGAAAACTTGCATCTCGTTATCGAGGCGTCTCCTATTGGAATTTGTACGGTTGACCAGCTTGGCGACTTTGTCACGACAAATCTGGCATATGAACAGATGGTGGGTTATTCCAAAGAAGAACTCAAGGGGCTTTCCTTTTTTGATGTGACGCATCCAGATGATCGCCCTAAGAACATAAAGCTCTTCCAGAACATGTTTTCTTTGAATGAGAAAAGATTTTCCATGGAGAAAAGATATGTTTGCAAGGACGGCGCGGTGATAGATGTGATCGTCAACGCTACTGGGATCATGGACGCTGAGGGAAATGCCAGATTCGGAACCGCATTCGTAGAAGACATCACTGAGCGTAAGCAAACAGCAAAGGAACTGGAAAAATCAAGAAAGCACCTTGAGAGTCTGGTAGATGAACGCACGGGTGAACTGCAAAATAAGATTGACGAGTTGAGGCTTTTCAATACGTTCGCAGTTGATCGTGAAGAACAGATGATCAGTCTCAAGGCGGAGATCAATAGTCTGTTGTCGGAGCTGGAAAGGGAAGAAAAATATACTGTTGTGAAGTGAGTTGGCTTTTAAGCACACCATTTATAACAACAAATTGTGTGGAGGAAAATGAATGAATATTTCGATTTCATTAGCTTTTTTATTCTGTTTAACAGTAATGACCTCAGCACAGGCGGAATCCCGTAAAATTATAATTCTGGAAACCATGCCTGTCCCAGTTGTAACAGAACATTCCAAGGCGATAAAACAATCCCTAGCCGAACTTGCAGCGCAAAGTGGAGACACTTACGAGATTGAGATCCTTGAGGGTATGGGAGCAAAAGACAGGGCGGCTAAACTCCTCAAAAATTCTCTGGAAAAGAAGCGCCCCGATCTTGTTGTAACCATAGCAACCCTTGCAACACAGGCTGCAAAAGAAGTCCTTTCCGGTAGCAACATTCCTATCATTTTCTGCGTGGTTATTGATCCTATTGGGGCGGATATTATCAAAAAGGTAGGTGTTGCCAGCGGGACCAACATCACTGGGGTTGTTTATACCCAGCAACATAATATAAAGGTTGAGATGGTGATGCGCCTTTTGAGGCATACACACCGTGATTCGGTTCTAAAAATCGGTTTTATTAGTTCTGATTATCCATCATCTATAAGCGACTTTAGAGAGTTGGAAAAAATCTCCTCCTTGGTAGATAATTACGAATTTATCACTTACATTTATCCTTATAGACCAATACCAGAAGGACTTCCTGAAATGTATGCGAACATGAGAAAAGGAATTGATTCGCTTAAGGATAAAGTTGATTTTTTCTGGGAAAGTTCTGGGCCAATGAGTGAGATAGTTGAGGCCTCGCAAATTCTTATCAACTCTGGGAAACCGATCATCTTAGGGTATACACCAAAAGCCGTTGAAAAGGGAATTTTGATGGCGGTTGTTACAGACTCTCAGGAGACTGGGCAGCAGGTTGTTGAAATGGCCGCTAAAGTTTTTAAAGGTACTGATGTGGGCACTCTTCCGGTTACTACTCCTCGGAAATTTAATCTTTATTTAAATATGAAAACTGCGGAGAAATATGGACTGAAAATACCTTCTCACTTACTCATGATCGCAGGGGAAAATGTATTCCGCTAAAGAGGTCTTTCATAGTATGAATTTCTTCAAACAAAAAACACATATTATCATTCTGTTAGCTGCATTAGCTATTTCAGGGGGGATGTTTCTGTATGGCAAGCGAATCTATAACGACTTGCTGCAATTAAGGGAATCAGAAATTGCCTTTTTTACCAAGAGTCGTGAGCTTGATACTTATTTCAGAGATTTCCAGCGATCCTTAGGTTTTGGAGGGTTCATTCATAATGTCAAGGAGTACATTGTCCACAGGTCCCCACCCCAGTTAGTTCTTCTTGATGCCAATGTTCAGGAACTTGAGACCGCCCATGCCTTCATCAAAGAACATCTTCAGGACCCTGAATCAGCTCATGCCATGGTAATGCTGGATCGTTTTGTTTTAGTCATCCGACAAAAACATGAACAGCTTATTAAACCTGAAAATCAACTTCTCGGGCCTACTGAATTAGATATTCTTTTAGATATTGAAACCCCGGAGATTCTTAGTGCCCTGGTCACACTCGAAAGCCTCAAAAACCGTCATTCCAAAGAAGCAATCCTCAAAATTCAAAACAGTATTGATACGTTTGTGTCACATTTGTTTCTTGCCATTGTTCTTCTTCCTTTAACCCTATTGATAGGTATTTATCTTACATTACTTCTCAATCGAGAAATCCGGACAAAACAGCAGTTAGCTTCTGCAACAAAACTTTTACGCAATAATGAAGAAAAATTCCGAGCTCTTTTTGAGCAGGCTGGTGGCTATTGCATGATTATTGATCCTAATACTTCAGATGGTATACCTGTGATTGTTGATGCAAATAAAGCGGCTTGTTTTGCGCATGGCTACACAAAGGAAGAGTTTGTTGGCATACCTGTTGCGAACATAGATGATGAAGAGGGAAAACGTTTGGTTAAAAAGAGAACAAGTGAAATTATGACAGGCAAACCGTTTTATTGTGAGAATGTACATGTTCGCAAGGATGGTACATCTTTCGATGTAGCAGTTAATGCAAAACGTATTGATATAGGAGATGAACCTCCATTAATTCTTACTACAGAATATGACATTACCGACCGTAAGAACTCTGAGGAGACAATAAAAACCGCATATAGCATGCTTAAAACAGCTGAAGAAATAGCTCATATTGGTAGTTGGGAATGGGATATACAAAAAGATAAATTTAATATGTCAGAAGAATGGCGTCAAATACATGGAGTTACAAACAAAATATTAACCATGACTGAATTGATGTCAATTGCACATCCTGATGATGCAAAAGATATTGAGAATATTTTTAAAGATGCACTTGCTGGAGTGAGACCCTACGATTTAACTCATCGCATTATCCGTCAGGACAATGGAAAGGTGAGAGTAATATCTGCGAAAGGTCTTGTTAGCCGTGATAAAGAAGGAAAACCTTACAAGGTAATTGGTACCGCCCAAGACATAACCGAGATTAAGCTGGCAGAAGAAGAATTAAAAGAAAGTGAGGAGAGATTTAGAGGCGTTTTTAATCAAGCGGCTGTTGGTGTGGCTCGACTGGCACTGGATGGAACATGGCTGGAAGTCAACAAAAAGCTTTGTGATATTGTGGGATATTCACATGAGGAACTCTTATCAAAAACATTCAAGGATATAACTCATCCTGATGATTTACAAACTGATCTAAATTACGTCAATCAGCTTCTTAAAGATGAGATAAAAACCTATACTATGGAAAAGCGCTATTTAAAAAAGAATGGTGATATGGTCTGGATCAATCTTACAGCAAGTCTTACGAGAGACATAAATAATGCTCCTGATTATTTTGTTGCAGTAATTGAAGACATCACTAAGCGTAAGCAAACAGAAAGGCAACTGGAAAATTACAGAGAACAGCTTGAGAGTCTGGTAGAGCAACGCACGAGTGAACTGCAAGATAAGATTGACGAGTTGGAGCTTTTCAATACGTTCACAGTTGATCGTGAAGAACAGATGATCCTTCTCAAGGAGGAGATCAATAGTCTGTTGTCGGAGCTGGAAAGGGAAGAAAAATATACTGTTGTGAAGTGAGTTGGCTTTTCCAATTAATCAAGCAAGGATATTAGATATGAGCACCCATTTTCAGGCTTTATTATGAACAATGATACTAATACATTTTTAAAAAGGAAGGTTTTTTTTGCATTTGCCCTTATTGCTTTTCTTTTTTGCCTCCTTGGAGCCATTTCTTTTATTGAAATCAATTCTCTTGGATCTCTGACAACCACTATCTACAATCATCCTTTGAAAGTTTCAAATGCCGCACTCAGTGCAAGAACAAATATCATTTCCATGCACCGGGACATGAAAGATGTGGTATTGGCTGAAAACCCTGAAACTCTTGAACAGACAATTAACAAAGTTAATGACGCAGAGAAGCGAGTCTTTGCCAATTTAGACACCGTTAAAGATTCAATTATTGGATCTGAAGGGCAATCACTGGAGAGAAGCTCAAGGGAAATGTTTCTCGCTTGGAGGCCAATTCGGACCGATGTCATTCGTCTTGTTAAAAATGGAGAGCTGAAGAAAGCTGCCAT
This sequence comes from Desulfocapsa sp., assembly GCA_030145625.1. Classification (GTDB taxonomy): domain Bacteria; phylum Desulfobacterota; class Desulfobulbia; order Desulfobulbales; family Desulfocapsaceae; genus Desulfocapsa. Next base: position 8,108 of record JAQYVF010000012.1, read on the forward strand.
ACTAACAAAAGGAATAGGAGCTGACCATGAGTTTCGTTTAGAGCAGCAAATGCTGACCATGGCTTCTTATGCTCAGAAAAAAGCTGATGGATTTATTCAACAATCCATACAAGCTGCGAAAATATTTTCAATTTTTACGATTATTGCTGTTGCCATCGGAACATTGATATCAATCCTGATTGCCTTTTTTACTTTTAGGCAGATAGCCTCGGCCTTTGCTCAACGCCTAAAGGCTGAGGAAGAAGCAGAGGCCATTTTTAACAACTCAGTGGACATAATGTGTGTCTCAACCCTTGAAGGAAAAATACTGAAGGTCAATCCTGCCTGGGAAACAATTCTAGGCTATAAAAAAGCTGAGATCCTTGAGCTGGGCTGGGAAAAACTTATCCATCCTGACGATATTGAACGTGTGAATAAAAAAGTAGATGAGCAGCTTGATGGTGGTTCAATAAAGCGTTTTATTGGTCGATATAAATGTAAGGACGGTACGTATAAGACATTTGAGTGGAATGCAACTTCTTCAGGCGACCGGGTCTATGCGACCGCACGTGACATCACCGAGCGTCAGCAGGCGGAGGAGGCTCTCCGAAATAGCGAGGAACGCTTCCGAATATTGGTCGAACAGGCCCCGGACGCCATTGTTGTCTATGATATTGACTTGAAACGGCTTGTGGACGCCAACGCCAACGCGGAACGGCTGTTTGGCTGCGGCCGCGATGAACTGCTGCAAGGAGGGCCTGAGCGGTTCTATGCACAGGACCAACCCGATGGTCACCTCATTTCCGAAAGTATGCAGGCGCATACTGCGCAGTTGATCGCTGGCCAACAGGTGATGTTCGAGCGCGCCATCCGGAGCATCGACGGCCGCGACCTTGTCTGCGAGGTGCGGCTGGCCCACCTGTCCGATTCAGATCGTCAGCTGGTCCGTGCGAGTTTTATTGACATCAGCGAACGTAAGGAAGCAGAAAAGACCCTGGGTAAATATAAAAAGAATCTTGAGATTGTGATAGACAAACGCACGAACGAGCTGCAATACAAGATTGAGGAGTTGGAGAAAGAAAAAAAATCGTCTCATAAACAAGTTAAGGAGCTGGGCAAGACACGTCGGGCCATGCTGAATATAATGGAAGATCTAAAAAAGGCCAGGATGGAAGCTGAAAATGCCACCCAGGTCAAGGCTGATTTTCTGGCCAACATGAGCCATGAAATCAGAACCCCCATGAATGCTATCATCGGTCTGTCCAACCTTGCCCTTGATACGGACTTGAATCCTAAGCAGCAAGATTATCTGAAGAAGATAGACCTGTCTGCCAAGTCACTTCTCACTGTCATAAACGATATCCTTGATTTTTCTAAAATTGAGGCTGGAAAGCTGGGGATGGAAGCCGTTGATTTCCGGCTGGATGATGTGCTGGAAAGTGTTGGCGGCATGATCAATCTGACTGCCCATAAAAAGGGACTGGAATTGCTGATACACAATCCTTCTACCGTTCCTTTGTTGCTGCGGGGTGATCCTTTGCGCCTTGGCCAGATTTTGCTCAATATTGCAAATAATGCGGTTAAGTTCACGGAGCAGGGGATGGTCATTATCGCGGTTGAGCTTGTTAACAAGGGAAAAGAGAGTGCAAGACTCCGGTTCATTGTTAGTGACACTGGCATTGGGATGACGAAAGAAATGGCGGCAAAACTGTTTGAGCCCTTTTCCCAGGCGGACACCTCCACCACCAGGAAATATGGTGGGACCGGCCTTGGCCTTTCCATCTCAAAAATGCTGGTGGAGATGATGGGCGGTGAAATTACTGTGGACAGTGAACCCAACAAGGGCAGCAGCTTCAGCTTTACCGCTGTTTTTGACCTGCAGCCAGAAAAGGCGCAACAAGCGCTGCTGACAGCAAAAGAAATTATCGGGCTCAATGCCCTAATCGTTGATGATAGCGTTTCAGCTCAGAAAATTTTTATGGAAATGCTTACGTCTTTTGGCATAAGTGTGAAGGCGGTAGGAAGCGGCGAAGAAGGACTGGCAATGCTCAAAAAAGCTTCTGCAGAAGAGAACCCTTTTGACCTGGTGCTGATGGACTGGCAAATGCCAGAGATGGACGGTCTGGAGGCAGCGCGCCGTATCAAAAGTGATGCGGCACTGCTCAAGACACCCACCATCATCATGGTAACCGCCTATGGATCCGAAGAAATACTGCAGCAGGCAAAAGCGATAGGGATTGAAGGGTATGTGACCAAACCGCTAACACCTTCGACCATGTTCGATAGCATTGTAGAGGTTTGTGGCATCCAGCCTGGTGCAGAGCACCTCGCTGATGTGACTGATACAGGGCATGGTGCTATCAGAGCCCAGCTGACAGGGATCCGGGGAGCCAGGGTTCTCCTGGCGGAAGACAACAAGATCAACCAGCAGGTGGCCTTGGAACTCCTGGAGAAGCGGGGAATGATCGTTGAGGTGGCGAATAACGGCAAAGAGACAGTGGAAAAAGCGACTGACCAGGAATTCGATCTTATCCTCATGGATATTCAGATGCCGGAAATGGATGGTATAGTTGCCACCAGGAAAATCCGCAGTCTCAAATCCAATGCTAAAAATGTGCCCATTGTTGCCATGACAGCCCATGCCATGTCAGGAGACCGTGATAAGAGCATTGCTGCAGGCATGGATGATCATCTTACCAAACCGGTCAATCCTGAAGAACTGTCCGAATTCCTGGTAAAATGGATAAAGCCGGGAAAAAGGAAAAAGGTCGGAGGTAAAGGGCGTAAGACAGAGAAAGGAACTTACGGTTTTCCTGCGAACATCCCGGGTATTGATCTCGAAGCTGGGCTGAAAAACGTTGCGGACGACAAAAAACTCTACCTGAATCTTTTACAGGATTTTCAAAAAGAAAATAAAAATTTCTCAGCTGATGTCCTGGAAGCTCTGAATAATGGTGATATTGAAACAGCCCGGAGACTGGCCCACACACTGAAAGGGACTTCCGGCACTATCGGGGCTAAGGAATTGCAGGAAAAGGCGTTGCAGTTGGAGACAGCCATCATGGAACGGACCGGAACTGTTCAGAGCCTATTGAAATATACATGGGGTTTATTGACGACAGTTATGAATGCTATTCATCAAGCTTTGCCTGTAGAGCAGGGAATGAGCACAATCCCTCCATCGTCTGAAAATGTTTTTGATAGAGAGACGCTCGCCCCCAAAATGACTGAGCTCAGAAAACTGCTGGAGATTAGTGATATGAATGCTGGAAAAGTTTTTCTTGAGTTTAAAGATGCCATGTATTTGCTGCTACCCGAAGAAACGATTCGCCTGGCCAAGACCATAGAGTCGTTAAAATTCAAAGAATCCCTGAAAGAATTAGCTGCTATTGACGACCTATTAAATCATACAACCATCTGACATGGCTTTTTTACTTACGTGAGAAGATAGTCGAGAATAGTACAACGGAATTGTAGAATAAATCAGATGTGTTTGACTTTAAAAGCACGGTTCATAATTTAGTAGCTATTAAGAAAGTGTTGGCGAATAAAACATAGGGGAACAATCTTGATGATAAAACAAAGGATTTTGGTAGTTGACGATACCTCATCAAACATAAAAATTCTTCACGCGATTCTTCAAAATGAATTCGACGTAAGTGCAGTTGTCGATGGGCAAGAATGCTTAGACTTTCTTTCCAGCCAGCCTGTCCCCGATTTAATATTACTTGACGTTATGATGCCTGGGATGAACGGCTATGAAGTCTGCCGGCGCCTGAAGCAAAACCAAGCAACCAAGGACATCCCTGTTATTTTCGTTACTGCAATGGGTGAAGTAGAGGATGAAACCCATGGATTGGAACTCGGAGCAGTCGACTACATTACCAAACCGATACGTCCTCCAATTGTTCTGGCACGTGTAAAAAGCCACCTACTCATTAAAAACCAGCATGATCAGCTCAAAAAAAGTATCTCAATAATGGAACATGACTCTGAAATGATGCAACAAAAAGCAGATTTAGGAATCCAGGCAGGGGGATTGGCCCATGACATTAATAATATACTTGCTGCCTGTTTGTTTATTGAATTTCTTCCTGAACATCTACCTGAATCCATTCCGGAGAAGACATTGGTGCAAGAAGATGCTGACAGTATTTTGAGAAGTCTTCAGCTTGGCTGTGAAATTTGTCAGGGGTATACGAGTTATCTGCGAGATATAGGTTCACAAGCGAAAGCTCAGCCTGTCTTACCTCTTTTGCAACCCATAGATATGTATTCCAGGCAATTCAAAGGAAAAACAATAAAAAATTATTCTGAAAATCTGCCGTTATTATTCTGCAAAGGCTATCAGATCAAACGAGTTCTGGTAAATCTTTTTACTAATGCCTGCCAAGCCATTGAAAATCAGATCCAACAAGTCATTACTATAAAAGTGTGGAGTGCAGAGGGTGAAATTTTCATTTCTATGCAAGATAATGGGCCGGGAATTCCAGCAGAGGTTGTACCTGATATATTTAAAGAGCGCTTTACTACCAGAGAGAATGGAACAGGACTAGGGCTGTTTATAGTGAAAGAAATTATTGATAGCCATCACGGTACCATAAAAGTTGAGACCAAAGAGGGAAAGGGGACGATTTTCACTCTCTCTTTGCCTGAATCAGGTGAATAGTATTTATTGGCAAGTTCATTTTGAAGCAGAGATGTTTTGGTAAGCATTTGAAATTTACCATACACTTGTTGCAAAAGAAGAACTCAATAGACGGCTGAAGGCGAGAGGAGTCCTAAGTTTTTTCGGGGAAGATTACATTGAATTTTCCCAGACAGTTCAATATATTTCAAGGATTTGTTTGTTTAAACGTGTGTACGTGTACTTGTTTGGAAATGGCTACATGTCAAATTCCTTGCTGGGAAGAGAAGGCTCGGTTAATTTGATCTCGATAGAGTCCTGAAACAGAGATAGAAAGACTCATTTTTAGGCAAGCTACAAGAAACATTTTCTAATCACCACCAGTACCCTCACCTCAACGGCACCAAATACTGGCTCGGGCCAAGCCAATATTTCATTTTTGTTTTTGAAAATATTTAGGAACCGCAAGGTTCCTAATCTACCCGGTGCAGAAAACCAATATTACAAAAAAACTGCCGGTCATAACCAAACAAAGGAGGAAAAGGAATGAAAAAAATCAATACATTAACATGGATGTGGCTGTTAACTTTTGCATTTCTTGGTTTGGCAATCAGTCCTCCTAGCCAGGCTGGTCAATTTGTTGATCTAACCGGCAATTATTCTTGCGATGATGGAGGCACCTATTACATAAAAACCCATGGAGATGAAATTTTCTGGTACGGCAAAGGAAAAGGTTGGGCCAATGTTTTTTATGGTAAATTCGAAGCCCCTAACAAATATGTGGGGAGATGGGCTGATGTACCATCAGATATACTCAGAAATTTTGGATCTCTGACCATTCGAAGAGGACCGAACCCTCGTTATTTGTTTCTCGAATCGAAGACAGGTCCATTTAGCGGGAAAAAGTGGTCCAAAATTGACACCAAAATGAGGGTGCATAAGAAAAAAATAGAGGTAAAGTAATGAATAGATGATCCAGGCATGTCTGTTCAAGTGTTTTAAATAATCGGGGACGGTGATAACTGCCGGTTTTCACCACCAGTTATCCATCCATTATGCCGATATTTTCCAAAGAAATGATCATATGACTCCGCGCAAAAGAATTCTGTTATTAACATTGATAATGTCTTTACTCGTTCTTGTTGTACAAGCAATTACGATCAGCACCCTTTACAGGGCGTCAATCAAAGAAGAGACATCACGCCTCGAGGAAGCAGCAAAAAGCCAGGCACGCTTAATCGAAGCAATAGCTCGTTTTGACAAGATATACAGTAACGATTATCCGTATGGAGCAAGACAAGCAACTCTAAGCCAAATTAAGGATGCACATTCTAAATACCATGGTTTTGGTAAAACCGGTGAATTCACACTCTCCACAAAAGAAAACGATCAAATCGTCTTCCTATTAAGCCACCGTCATCAAGATCTCAATGAACCTAAACCAATTCCATGGAATTCTGAATTAGCCGAACCTATGCGATTGGCCCTATCTGGAAAATCTGGGATAATTATAGGCCAAGATTACCGAGGTGAAAAAGTACTTGCGGCATATGAACCAGTTGCTGAACTCAATATAGGCATTGTAGCAAAGATTGATTTATTAGAAATCAGATTACCATTTATTAAAGCTGCCGTTATTAGTGGAATTTCAGCTATAGTTTTCATTTTATTAGGAGTAGCCCTTTTCTTTAAAATAACGAACCCCATTTTAAAAGGACTCGAAAATAGTGTTGGAAAATTAGAGAAAGCCTTAAGTGAAGTAAAAACCCTTAGAGGGATCCTTCCAATATGTTCATACTGCAAAAAAATCCGTGATGATGACGGGTACTGGAATCAGGTTGAAATTTATGTACAAAAACGATCTGATGCTGATTTCAGTCATGGCATTTGCCCTGATTGCATGAAAGAACACTACAAAGATGAATATAAAGAAATCCTATACCAGGAATAACCCCTGCCAATTCTCAACGTTGATGCAATATTATTAATTTTATGCCTACATAATGCATGAGAGGAGGAGTATCGAAATGATTTTGAGGAACACCTTTGCACAGTTGCTTATTATCGGCCTAATACTATTTGAAACTGTAGCTTTTTGTGCAGAGCACCCAGAGTTAAAGGCCTTTCCTGAGCCTAAAGAAGGAATGGAACGATTTGCCATAACACTCCATCAAAAGGACAGGAACCAAGAAGCTTCCCTCAAAGTTGAAATCATTATCGGCAAAAACATGCTCACCGATGGCGTCAATCTTGTCAGACTCGGGAATACCATCGGAGCACATACACTGAAAGGATGGGGGTACACTTACTATGAAGTAACCGGATCTTCTGAAACGTTGAGTACCATGATGGCTGCTCCTGAAGGAGCCCTTATGGTTAATAAATTTCTGACCGCCTCCCCACTTCTTATTCCATACAACAGCCGTCTACCAATCGTTGTCTACGTTCCTGAAAATTACGAAGTGCAATATCGAATCTGGAAAGCATCTGAATTTAACCTAAAAGCGGAAAAAAGGTAGTTTGTATTTCATCTCGGTGTCATTCTCGTAAAGCTAGAATCTAGGAGATCTTGCCAAACACTCACCATTCCCGCCTTGCGGGAATGACTTTGTGGCAAGGGAATAACTGTGGGATATCAACGCACTACTTGGTTTTTCTCTTGTTTTGCTGAGTTTAAATGCTAATCATATAAAAAATATTCACGCTGATATTCATGTAGAATGAGGAACATTTGAAACGTCTTTTTTTATATCTGTTTCTACTGCCAGACAAACCCTTCCAGCAGTAGAAACAAACCACTGTTTCTTACCAATGTGCAAAGGCATTGGCAGAATTAGTGTAGCTGAAATTGCCGCTTAGAAATATATCAACGGCATCTTTTACCTTCCCTTCCATATCACTTACAACTTTAATCCCGGCAGCTTCGACCACATCAAATGCTTTAGGACCGCAATATCCCGTCAATAAAACTTTTGCTCCTCTCTCACACACATTGGAGGCAGCCTGAATGCCAGCCCCCTTAAAGGCTTTGGAATTATTGCTGTTGTCTATTACTTCAAAATCAAAGGTATCCGTATCAACTATCAGGATATAAGCAGCACGGCCAAAGCGTGGATCTACTTCACTTGTCAAATCAGTTCCTTTTGCAGAGACAGCTATTTTCATAATATACCTTTTTGAAAATGAGTTAGGGCCTGTCTATAAATAAACCGCCACTCGTTATTTTCCGCCGCCGCAGACATCATTCTCAGTGATCATCGGCAGGGTACCTGCAATAAAATCTTCGACAATCGGTCTGATATCAGGTCGAACAGCATCATGATATACATCTATACCAACCTGTTTGAAACCATTGAGCGGGCGTAGCCCTATTCCACCAACCACAAGCGCATTCACCTTATTTTCTGCAAGCAGATTCACCGGCACCATACAGCCGCCCTGTACATGTTCTATGTTAGGCAATATTGTAATATCTTTGATTTTACCATGCTCCAGGTCTACAAAGGTAAAGACATCACAATGACCAAAATGACCTGCACGTTTACCATCTAACCCACCATTACCCTCCGACGGGATTGCTACTCTTACTTTCGACATGATACCTTTTTCTCCATTTATTGTGTTATGACCACCACCGAAACTCAGCTGGGCTTTTTTATGGTGCGCCATGTGCACCATTATTAGCTAAGGATGGGTGGTCATCAAATTTCATTTTATGGTTACTTTATAATCCATGCTTCCCAGCTTATTCATAAAAGGTGATTGCATGATTTTATTCCAAATATTCTGAACAGCAGTTAAGGTTTCGCCCTCTTTGCCGTATTCAAAAATATTCTTTCCCTGAACCATTGATTCAGTAAACTTAGGATCAAAGGGAATTCGACCGAGAAGAGTCATATTGCGCCCCTGTGCCTTCTCCTCAATGGACCTTGTCATTTCAATATTCAGGTCATACTTGTTAACAATGACCATTACATGAATTCTGAAATAAGCTGCAAGATCTGCAACCCTGACCATGTCATGAAATCCTGACACAGTCGGTTCCACAACAATAACCAATACAGTTGCACCACTGATTGAAGCAATAACCGGGCAGCCAATCCCAGGAGGCCCGTCTGTAAGAATAAAATCAAATCCTTTTTTTTCTGCCAGGATGCGTGCCTCTTTACGAATAAGACTAACAAGTTTTCCGGAGTTTTCTTCGGCTATTCCCAGTCTGGCATGAACCATCGGACCGAAACGGGTACTGGAGATGAACCACTCTCCACTTTTTTGAACAGGAAAGTTGATAGCATTTTCAGGACACATATCAACACAGACACCGCACCCCTCACACATTATGCTATCAACAACAAACGATTCATCAATTGCATTAAATCTACAGAGATCTTTACATACACCACATTGGGTACAGCTATCAGCGCCTATTTCTGCAATACTGCCGCCCATAAAATCACAACGCTGTTTTATATCTGGGTGCAAAAGCAAATGAAGGTCTGCTGCGTCCACATCAGCATCACAAAGCACATTATTTTCTGCCAGCGAACAAAAAGCCGCAGTCAAGCTCGTCTTTCCTGTTCCCCCCTTCCCGCTGACAATTACCAGTTCTTGCATTAGACTGTTTCCTTTAACCGTTCGAGATGCAGTTCTATATCTCTATATAATCTTAGAAATTTATCTTTCCATTCCGGCATTTCTTCAACAATGGATTTCCCACGGGAATAGGTTTCAGCTATTTTTCTATCAAACGGAATTTCCAGTAGTACAGAAATGTTCTGCCTTTCAGCATATTCATACACTTTACGATCACCGATATCACATCGGTTGATCACGAGTCCTGCCGGGATACCAAGTAATTTCACAGCTTCCACTGCAAGCTGAAGATCATACAGACCAAAAGGCGTTGGTTCCGTAACCATGAGAACAAAATCTGTCCCATTCATGGCTGCAATCACCGGACATGATGTCCCTGGAGGTGCATCAATGATTGTAAGCTGATCTGGAAAGCTTGCTTCACGAACTTTCTTGATCATGGGTGGAGACATTGCCTCACCAATACGCAAACGCCCTTGAACAAAGCGAATGGAATCCCGTTGACCATACTCAATCGTTCCCAGTTCTCTACCCGTTTCGCTTATGGCATTCTCAGGACAGACAACCATACAGCCACCACAACTATGACACAGATCTCTAAAAACCATGACGTTGGTGCCAACCACAATGATGGCGCTGAATCGACAAATATCAGAACATTTTTTACAAAAAGTACACTTTGACTCATCTACTGAAGGAACAGAGGTAGTTACCAATTCTACCAGCTCTTTTTCAGGTTTAAGAAATAGATGGGCATTGGGCTCTTCAACATCGCAGTCAAGGAAAGTCAACTTCTCACCAAGAGCCAACGCCATATTGGTAGAGACCATAGTTTTACCTGTCCCTCCTTTACCGCTGGCGACACTGACAATCATATTGTTACCTCCTTGCTTTGAGGTAACCTCATCAAAGTGATAATCCTTTCCATCTTCTGCAACATCTCTTCAGCATCTGATTTCTGTGGCTCTAATGGAAGCTGCATAAGGACACCAAGCCCCTCCGTTTCCTCATGAAAATCTTCCGGCGACAGACTACTGACCAGGGCAGTATTGATAAGAGGATTGGCTTGAACAAGCATATTGACAAACTGAATGCCAATCATAGTATTAAGCTGTTCAGCTACAATGACTAAATCAAGACTTATCTCACTTGCAATCTTCAGTGCAGCATCTGTAGTTTGTGCTTCCAAAACATTCACAGTTCCAGATTTAACAAAACTGTCCTTAACTGAAGCAAAGAGCGTTAATTTTTCGTATACCAACAGTATGGTCAACATCCTTTCTCCGTAAAAAATCCAGCCGTCTTTTATTGGACAGCTGGATCATCTTGTATCTTAAGGCTGCTGACGGTTCACAGCCGGATTTTAGTTAACTCGTCGTTTTTCTTCCCATCCCAGAACCCTGGCCGACACCTCTGCCTGATCCTCCGCGACGACGACACCCTGTTCCACCTCTGAAATCACCTGTCGACTGTTGCAATGATTCATTTTCATCATTCGAGACTGTCTTGTTTTGCCCACAGACTCCTTTTTGGCCTCCCGATAGAGGTCCTTGTCCTAATGGTCCTTTTTTGTTTAAGCCAGGCATTTATTATCCTCCAGATTCTCTTATTAACAAGGCGGCTCAACCTGTTCTTTTCTGAACCGTCTCCCTGTATCGAAATCAATACATTCAATGAATAATATTTCTACAGGAGTTGTCAGTTTGACCAAACACACTTAACCGCGACTCCCGACAATCCTTTTATCAGTGGCAATATTGTTCATTTCAGACCGGTTACGAATTTTTCCTCTACAGCAAATAGTCTTACCGCACCCAGGCATTATCATTTCCGTCCAAACAGGTTCTTTTTTGGTGAAATTCTTAAGAACTTGCTGAACATCACCAGCTATAAAAGAGATCAACTCAAACCCTGCTGATTCAAGAAGAGTTGCAGGACCCTCCGATACCGCACCACAAATGATGATATCCACTTTCTGTATCTTCAACATATCAGCAAGCTTCGACACCATCTCTGGGTCAAACTTTTGGTAACTGGTATCAATGACCCGTGCATTTTTAATCTCTGCGATTAACAGATTCCTGGCAGAATCAAAGACAGGAGAGACTCGATCTTCCCATACTGTAACCGCAACTTTCATGGCTGAACCTTTTGCTTCCATACACAATTACTTAGCAACTGGTATGCCACATTCAGAAAAACAAAGAACAACAATTATTATGGTGAAATATCGGGATATTAAAAAATGCGAAGAAAGAATGGAGAGGATCAACAGCAAGCAGACAATAGCGTTTTTGCAACGGTATACCGTTGCAAACGGTCGCAGCAATGCTACCTTACGTGACGTTGAGATTACGAAGAACGACCGTCAATTTCAGGAAGATCGATATGGAATTTTTTGATTTTTCGAAACAAGGTGCTCTTATGTATACCCAGCTCTTTAGCGGTTGCGACTCTGTTGAAGCCATTGCGTTGCAAAGCTGAAAAAATAATTTCAGCTTCTGTCGATTGAACAGCAGATTGGATAGAAAAATAATCTTTTTTTACTGGAGTCAAACAAGGTTCCAGATGAGCCGGTAAATGATGAACTCCAATCCGTCCCTGCGAACAGAGTACAAATGCATGCTCGATAATATTTTCCAATTCTCTTATATTACCAGGGTATTCATGCTGCATCAGTAGTTCAAGCGCCTGGTCATCAATACCGGCTATTGTTTTACCGCGCACTCGGTTCATCTTAGCAATAAAACGCTCAATAAGTAACGGTATGTCTTCTTTCCGATCTCGTAGAGCAGGCAACTGCACCCTTACTATATTAATACGATAAAAGAGATCACGACGAAATCCACCCTCCTCTACCTGCAGAGAAAGATCTCTGTTTGTTGCTGCTATAATACGAACATCTGCTATCTGTTTTTCAACGCTCCCCAGTGGCTGAAATTCTTTTTCCTCAAGAACACGGAGCAGTTTTACCTGGAATGCCGGACTGGTTTCCTCCAATTCATCAAAAAGAATAGTGCCACCAGAGGCAGCATTGAAATATCCTGGTTTATCCTTTGTGGCATTGGTGAAAGCACCGGCCTTATAGCCAAACAGCTCAGATTCCAGCAGGGTATCAGGTAGAGCTCCACAGTTAATGCCAACAAAAGATGATTTTTTTCTCAATGAAAGATCGTGTATGGCCCTTGCCAACACTTCCTTACCTGTTCCGGTTTCTCCCTCTATAAGCACAGTACTGTCACTCTCTGCAATCTGCGGCAGAATTGCAAATATCTTCTGCATTGATTTGCTGCGACTGACCATATCACCCTGGCGGAAATTGCCACTGAGTTCACGACGCAACTCCTCAACAACGGAATTATCGCGAAAGGTTTCAACGCCTCCAAGGATTTCCCCTTCTTCATTTTTTAAAAGGGAGGTGGAAACAGCAATAGGGATTCGCTGCTTATCACTGTTGATGATATAGGTTGATGTACTGACAAAGGATTTACCGACTTTCATCGTCCTTTTCAGAGCGCAGTCTCCCTCACACATGTTAGAGCGAAAGACTTCCCAGCAATATCTGCCAATGGCCTCTTCTCTTTGGATACCGGTTATTTCTTCCGCTGCACGGTTGAAAGATGTAATGCGCCATTTATGATTCACAGTGAACACACCATCTGAAATACTTTCCAGTATGGTTTCTGTAGCCTTTGCGCTCACCCTACTTTTCTTTTTCATTCAATTTCAGAGTGTTATTTGAATATGACAATATATACGACGCTGGATACGATCAACAAATAATTTTATGTTTACCATTCAAACTCAGCCAAACTAGAAGTAATCCAGGTCGCACATTGATATCTCACAATTATTCCCTTACCACAAAGTCATTCCCGCCTTGTATCCGGGTAATGACACCGAGATGAGCTGAAGATTAGTGGCAATCAACAAACTATTTTATACCACTTTTTTTCAATTCGTTAAAGGTGGAGAAAACAGTTCCAGCAAGAAGACAGAAATATAAGAATGTTTTTCTGGAGCAATGAGGCATAAAAAACATGGCATGTTCCGATAAGGCCCAAACAAACGATTGTTATCAACCATGATGGTTAATTCACATTTGACTTATTTATTGACATTGTATTTAAAATAGAACATATATTTACTAATCGCAGTCCAAAAAGAATCTTAAAAAATAATTAAACGATGAATTCCCAAGCTCTCCAACTGACCACTATTACTCCCATTACAATCACTCTTGTAAGTGTCGTGGTAGTGGTGTGCGTAAACCAAGGGGAAGCGCCTTAGGGGGAATTAATCGAATATATATTCATTCAACCCCTGTCGGCGTAATAGCCGGCGGGGGTTTTTTTTTGCCTTATTTTCACACAGAGGGAAAACAAATCAACCAAAGCAGGAGGGACAAAACAATGTACAAGATGAACGGGGCGCAAGTAATTATCAAACTTTTAGAACGGTATGGAATTCATACCATTGCCGGAATACCAGGGGGATCCAACCTGCCATTGTATGACGCGTTGTCCCAAAGCACAAAAATCACCCACATATTAGCTCGCCATGAACAGGGCGCTGGTTTTATTGCCCAAGGTATAGCTCGCTCAAGTGGAAAACCGGCAGTGTGTTTAGCCACCTCAGGACCAGGTGCTACAAATATCCTTACGGCCATAGCTGATGCAAAACTTGATTCAATTCCTATTATTTGCATAACCGGTCAGGTTCCACAAGCCATGATCGGAACCGATGCCTTTCAGGAAGTAGACACATATGGAATGAGTATCCCCATTTGCAAACATAATTTTCTGGTACGAACAGCCCAAGAGCTTTTAACTGTAATCCCCTATGCATTTCGCATTGCAACCGAGGGACGGCCTGGACCTGTTCTTATAGATATACCTAAGGATGTCCAACTTGAGATTGTAGAATTCGACAATTGGCCTGAAGCAGCAAAACCACAGCTCCAAACGTCACATACAGAAAGCGATATTCAGCAGGCTGCTATGATGATCAATGCAGCAAAGAAGCCAATACTGTATCTCGGAGGCGGTATCATTCATGCTGATGCAAGTAACATCGCTATCAAAGTAGCAGAAAAAAACTCCCTGCCAACAACCATGACTCTGCTTGGACTCGGCTCCATTCCAACAGACCATCCACTGTCTCTGGGTATGTTAGGAATGCATGCTGCACGATATACCAATCTGGCCATTGAGGAATGTGATCTACTCATTGTTGCCGGAGCCAGGTTTGATGATCGTGCAACCGGTAAAATCTCAGAATTTTGCCCTGGGGCAAAAGTTATTCACATCGATATTGACCCTGGGGAAATGGATAAATTGAAAACAGCTCATGTAAAGCTGGTTGGTGATGTTGCTATGATTCTCGAAGAACTGCTGGTGGTTATAGAACAACGTAAACGAAGCGAATGGCTGGCAAGAGTGGAAGCACTGAAAAAAGAGCACCCTTTCATCATCCCCGGCGCTGAAGATCCGCTTATGCCTTATGGTCTGATCAGGAAAATTGCAGAGTGTGTTGATGACAATGCAATTATTGCGACTGATGTCGGGAAACATCAAATGTGGGTTGCCCAAGCCTATCCTTTCCGAAGAACGCGCCAATTACTTACTTCCGGTGGTCTCGGTACAATGGGGTTTGGCTTACCTGCCGCCATTGGTGCATCTCTTGCCCATCCGCAAAGAACTGTTATTTGTTTCAGCGGGGACGGCAGTATTCTGATGAATATTCAGGAATTGGCAACCGCTGTAGAACATAAGGTGAATCTGAAGTTGATTCTTTTAAACAACACATCGCTGGGCCTGGTACACCAGCAGCAGGACTTGTTTTTTGGTAAACGCTACTTTGCCTCTGAGTACCAAAATCACGTTGATTTTGTAACCATTGCCAGGGGCTTCGGAATGAAGGCTTTTGATCTTGGGGAAAGCGATACCCCTATTGCCACCCTGACTGAAGCAATCCAATCAGAGGGGCCATGCCTTATTCATCTCTCCATTAAAAGAAATGAAGACGTTTACCCGATGGTGCCGCCTGGGGCATCAAACAAAGAAATGATAGGGGGAACTCAAAATGCAATCAATTAAAAGATGTCACCTCTCCGCTGACACAGATAACTCAAAGCAAGTGGTTTTGAAATTAACAGTCAACAATCACCCTGGAGTCATGTCCCATATCTGCAGTCTTTTTTCACGCCGAGTATACAATATGGATGGATTTTTGTGTATGCCTACTGCTGATGAAGAAAACAGCAGAATATGGCTATTGGTGAATAATAATAGTCAGTTGGAGCAGATCATTAAACAATTGCAGAAATTGGAAGATGTTCACACAGTATGTGACCATAATGGTGGACATGAAATCTTTCTGCGATTGGAAGATTATTTCAACTAGGTTTGATATACTCGTAAGGGTACCTTGAAAAATTAGAATTTTCGTTCAAAATCGAGGCATGAGGAAAATTTTACCGTAGGCGCCCCGCAGGAAGTGCCCTTGGGGTGCATATATATGATATTCCGTGGGTGAAATTTTTCTCATAACGAAGAGTTTGGGCGAAAAGGCAATTTTGCAAGGTGGCCTTAAATTATACGGAGTGAAACTCATTACTGTCACCAATCCTTTCTCCCTGATTGTATGATCGGAATGTTAGTTTCTGGAGTCAGACTTTCTGTGAAATTTCTCTATGCTCGAGTGATTCTTCAACGTGTCCAAGTAATTGCGTCCGAGGCCCGATTTAGCTGCCTGTGCAGCATACCTGCTCAATCAGATTTGTACGTATGCTGCACATAAACTTCAAATCAGATTTATTTATTCTTGCGAATTTATCAAAATTGCAGCAAAGTTATGTCAAAGTCCGACAGGCTTTAGATACAGATACTCATACATTGAGCTGAAAAGAAAGGATAATTAACATGAAAGCACCAGGAAAATATTTTGTCTCAAAGCGAGTAATCGCTAATGAAATAATAGCCTTTATACTCATAATACTCTTCATCTGGGTTGATGAAGTGATGGATATTCCTTATTTGCTCTTCGGGGCAGAAGCAACCCTGGTAAACTGGAGAGAATCGCTGTTTGAAAGTGTAAGTGTTCTAATTCTTGGTGTAATAATAGTCAGCTACACACATATGATATTCAAAAGAATGAAATACCTTGAGGGATTTCTGTCAATATGCGCTTCTTGTAAAAAAATCAGGGATGAAAAAGGAAACTGGCATCCAATTGAATCATATATTCATGCAAGGACAGAAGCAAAATTCAGCCATGGGATTTGTCCGGAATGTGCAGAAGAACTGTACCCGGAATTCAACCCATATAAGAAAGTTTGATCATACCAACAGCGCACTGTTGGCGACTATTCAACAATGAGATGTTCACTCTATACGGGACAGCTGTTTAAGTTACGCTAAAATACCGGATTATAATCAAAAAAGTGTCTGGTTGTCAGATTACGATAGGTCCTGGTTTCGCTCCTGGCGACAAAGGAGTGAGTGACGGCTCCTGTTGCTGTAAACCTGACACCTTCTAAAAATTCACCATCTGTTACTCCCGTTGCCGCAAACGAGATCTTACGGGAGTTTATCAGATCTTCCACTCTGAAAACCTTGTCTAAATCTTGAATGCCATGATCCATGGCCTCTTGCCGATGCGAGTCATTATCGTAAGATATTTTCCCTTCCATATAACCGCCAAGGCAACTTATGGCAGCAGCAACTACTGTTCCTTCAGGGGCATACCCATACCCAATATAAATATCAGCCTTTTCTCCGCTGATGGCAGCAAGACACCCTGATATTTCACCTTCTTCTATCAGTTTTATTCGTGCGCCACAACTTCTCACCTCATTTATCAAATCCTGATGCCGCTTCCGGTTTAAGATACAGACTGTCACATTATCTGTATATTTTCTTAAAACCCTGGCCACCCGTTTGACATTAGCCGCAGGTGACTGATTGATGTCAATGACCTCACCACCCACTTCAGGACCGACAACCATTTTATACATCCGCAGATTAGGAATTGACTGGATTGACCCATCTTCTGTAATGACCGTGTAAGAAGTGGCATTATTTCGACCGTCTGCTGCAGCATGTTGGGCCTCAAGAGCAACAATCATCAGATCCATATCCGGGCCACCTTCACCAAGTGTATTCGGAAATTTACATATCTCTTTACGACCGGTAAAACGATCGTTAATCACAGTCCCGTTAATCATCAACCTGTTTAGGGTCTTGACAATAGCCTTTCTTGCCTGGTTCAAGATGTCATCATGATTTCCAAGCCCCTGGATCCTGGCAGCAGTAAGTGCAGCCATCTCGGTGGCTCTGACAATTTCCATTCCATAGTTAATATTCATGATTCAATCCGATATAACATTTTCATAACGTAATGAGATAAGATCAAAAACTTAGACCCAGGAAGAAACAAAATTCCTCTAAGTCATTTCCAGCAAAGAATCTGCAAACAACAAAAAACAATTCCCTACCAGTTAACTCGGTTCACAGGTCAACTCTCGAATCCTTTGCAACAAAGCGTTACTCTGTCGTCTCAACATGACACCCTTTGCTGTGTCTTTAACCTTCATTGGCTGTCTGAATTCATCGATCAGTTCAATATCAAGGGGGGCCGACTCCAACTTCTTGGTTGCCTCCTCCATTTCTTCCGGAGTGGGCAGGATAATACCGAAAAGCTGATATGGGGTATGAACCAGAGCATGTCCGCGATTATAATAGGCTGCGGCAAAGCCTCCATCCACATTAATTGCCACACCATCAGTTGAAGCCATTTGATTCCCTTTCAGATAGTCGACAGGGGTATGGCCAAAGACTACTCGCTGAATGCCGAATTCATCCTTTAACTTCTGTTTGAATTCCTCGGTCTGCAGATTTTTCTTCCAATAGAGGGTACGCTCAGTGTGACTTTCCTTATCAAAGAGGAAATAGCGTTCAAAGGTCTTCATCGCGTGTTTGCCAAAAAATGGGGATTTAGGCCCGCACCAGAGATAAAAAAACAGGGCCTGATCCTCTGCCTCTTGCGGCTCTCCCTTTATGTATCTGGCACCAACGCGCTCTATTGTTTCCTGAACAAAATCAAGTAATTCCCTGCCCTCTCGGCCAAGAAACTCTTCAAACTCGCCATCTTCTCCTGAGGGAACCAGCGCATGAATATTGAGACTGTTGTTATGGATATGATACGTCTTCCCTTTTTTAAAAAAATAGTTAAGCAGCCTTTTAATTTTGCTGTTCCTGGTAAACTGAAGGGTAAGATCATCTATAACCTCCTGCTCTTCCTCTGTCAGTTTTGTCGGATCATCCAGGTCAATGGTCGGAAAATGGGTATCATTAAGCCCTGCCGTGTCTCCTTTTTTCAGCATTGCACATAGACGCTCAAGCCATAGCCTGGAATCCATCTCATATTCAGGGAATTTTTTAATGGTCTGCTCTTCAAGCTTAAACTGGATGACCGCCAGGGCTTTTTCCATACTTTTGCCCTTTCCTGTTTTTGCCTTGAATTTGCCTGTTATTTTTTCAACAGGATATTTTTTTTCAGCAAATGCCGCCAATTTTGAACTGTCAAAGTTGAGACGTCCCATCAGTTCAAAGTGATCATAACGGCAGGTGATGCGCATGGCCTCAGCCACCAATGATTGATTGCCAGAGACTGCTCCCATCCACAAAATATCATGATTGCCAAACACATAATCAACCACATCCCGGTAGGCCGAAGAAGAAAGGATACGGATAATTTTGTCAGGTTGCGCGCCACGATCAAAGATATCACCCAATACAAGAATACGATCAAGTAAGATTTTGCTAATGCTGTGGGCCAAATGAGAGATCAATCTTTCTGAAAGCACTTTTTCTTCAAAGACATGATCCGGTACAGGAAGCCCTGAAATCAATCGCTTAATAGTATTGCGAAACTCCGCTGGAAATATATTTTTGCTCCGATGCCTGATATTGGCTAAACGGTATTTTAATATCTCAACCAGACAAAAGATCACATCCTGTGTGTCCATCAAGATATGATCTTCGACAATGTACTGTTTCTTGCGGATAATCTGAGTAAGATATTGAATTTTATCGACACTGAAGGTATTGGGAAGGGCTTCACGGCAGGTCTGATACAACATCCCGAAACGACCGCGGAGGATAGCCATGAAACGATCCCCCTCACCATGCAAATCACTGATCCACAACGTTACAGGAATGTTGGAGTTAAGCTCATTCTCAATATCCAACAACTGCTGAGCCAGTTTATCCAGCTCACTCGTTTTCAGGCGAAAACTATTTTCCTTCATTCTGCTCTCTCTTCCTCAGGCTAAAATTGGAATAAAAAAATAAGAGGTCGTCGATTCGCATCGGCTATTTCAGAATTTTTTCCAACTCCGCACCAGCTCCACAAGAGTCCTCACTCCGGTACCGGATGGCCCTTTAGGAATATAGGATTTTTGGGTGAAATCCCATGCCGTACCTGCAATGTCCATATGAGCCCACGGGGTGTCGCCAACAAATTTCTGCAGATACGCTGCTGCCGTAATCGTACCGGCAGGCCGCCCCCCGGTATTCTTAATGTCTGCCACATCAGATTTAATCTGTTCAACATATTCCTTATCCAAAGGAAGCTGCCAGAGAGGTTCACCGCTGCGTTCTCCTGCAGTAAGGAGACGATTAATGAGATCCTGATTGTTGCCAAGAAGTCCGGTGCGGTGATGACCCAGGCCCAGAATAACAGCTCCGGTTAATGTTGCCAGATCAACCACACAGGCTGGTTGATACTTCTCAATTCCATAGGCCAGGGCATCTGCGAGGATGAGTCGTCCCTCGGCATCGGTGTTAATGATCTCTGAAGTAGTACCACCATAATGTTTTACGATATCGCCGGGTTTCAAAGCGGAACTGCCTGACATGTTATCAGTGGAAGGAATAATGGCCACGACGTTCACTTTGGGTTTTTCGGCACCTACAACCTGCATCATGGAAAGCACTGCAGCACCACCGCACATATCATACTTCATATCCTGCATACCTGCAGACGGCTTCAGGCTGACACCTCCGGAATCAAAGGTCAGCCCCTTTCCGACAAGGAGTATGGTCTGAGCCTTTTCCGATGCATGATATTCAAGGATAACCATTTTCGGTGGTTCGGCAGAACCCTGATTAACACCAAGGATCCCACCCATTTTCAACTTTTTCATATCTTGCTTATCCAAGACAGTGCACTGCATCTTGTGTTTCTTGGAAAGAGTCTGGGCATATTCGGCAAAACTTGTCGGCGTCCACCCATTTCCTGGTTCGTTGGCCATATCTCTTGCCTTACGTCCCGCTAAAGCGGCATGCTTTCCTTGAAGCATGGCTTGGCGTAAGTCCTTCCCGCTCCCTGAAGCCCTAACCTGGATCTCTTTGATAGTCAAAAAAGCAGGATCTTTCTTGTCAGGCTTTTTGTATTTCAAGAAACGATAATCTCCAAGCAGAATGCCCTCTACGAGACATTCCAACACCTCTTCTTCCTTCAGACCAACCACCTCTGGGATACAGAGAAAAAGCTTTTCCGCCTTCAACTCAGCAGCCTTTGCGGCAATGGTTCCCCCACAACAGCGACATCGTTCACGCGCTGCACTGAGCTTATCGCCATCCTGTTTACCGATACCTATCAAAAGCAATCGCTTAGCTGACAATTTCTGTTTTCCTGAGACCGGTGGATAGAGAAGCAGAGAATCGCCTTCGCTTCCCTTAAAATCACCTAAAGATATTGCCTTTTTCAACTCTTTTTCAACAGGAGCCCACCCCTCTTTCACCTTATCTTTTTTATCTTGCTCAAAACAGCAAACGAGTAAATCACCCGAAAATATTTCTGGTTTTTTTTGGGTCAAAATCAATTTAGTAGATATCATTCAGTTACCTCCAGCAACTTTCAGGTATGGTCAATAGAAATGAAGCGATCTCTCACTACACCACTCACTATAGCCGTTCACATCTGTTTGGCAAAGAAGTAAAATAACGGTATAGTTACTCTAATCATCAAAATTACAGTCGATGCCATTTGTTTTTTCATTATCCACTCACGCCCCAGCACAAGGAGAAGATTTTGACCAGCACACTTATCCTTTCAGTGACTCTAGCAGTGACCCTATCCGCCTTCTGCTCGATTCTGGAAGCTGTTCTCTATTCTATTTCAAACAGCCAAATTGAGATGCTGAAAAAGGCAGGGCACACCTCTGCTGCACGCCTGCAAACATTACGCGAAGACATCGATGAATCAATCACTGCCATTCTTACCCTAAATACAATCGCCAACACTCTTGGTGCGGCAGTGGCAGGGGCAGCAGCAGCCGTTGTTTTCGGTAAAGATAATCTCTTTGCCTTTTCGGCAGCTTTTACCCTTGTAATCCTTCTCTTTTCAGAAATTGTACCCAAAACTATCGGTGTAAGCTATGCGGTGGCACTGGCACCCTACATTGCCTTTCCTCTGCACTGGATGATCATCATACTTAAACCCATAGTCTGGCTCTGTCAGATAATGACTAGATTAATCCCTCAACCCAAGGATACAGACAGTATTTCCGCTGAAGAACTGCAAACCATTGCAGCACTCTCCAGACAGGCAGGTCATATCGAAGCAGACCAGGAACGGGTAATCAGTAATATCCTTAAACTTAACACCAGAAGTGTTCGTGATGTCATGACTCCGAGAACCGTCACCGTCTCACTCAATGAGGAAATGTCCATTGCAGAAGCCATGAGAAACGAAGCAAAACTCTCCAGTCACAGTCGGGTGCCGGTTTACAAAGACGAACCGAACAACGTAACAGGAATCATTCTTCGTAAAGATGTACTGTTAGCTGCGGCCGAGCAGAAACATTCCCTTTCCCTGGCTCAACTCATGTCATCAGCCCACTTCGTCGCCGAAACATCCCCTCTCAATCGTGTCCTCATAGAATTCTTCGACCTGAGGCAACACCTCTTTGTTGTAGTCGATGAATACGGTGCCGTAACCGGTGTTATTTCCATGGAAGATATCTTAGAAGAAATCGTAGGCAGGGAAATCATGGATGAATCAGACAGGACAACGAATATGAGAGAGCTTGCCAGAAAGATGAATCGAGAAATACTAAGTAAAGGCAGAAAAAAATAACATCCTTTGCCGTGTAGATATCAGTTATCGAGGGCAGCCAGGCGAAGTTGAATTTCCATGCTTTGTCCGTCTCGAAGAATGGTGAGAGAGACCTCCTCACCCACTTTAAAGCGCTCAAGTTCCGTGCGGACATCATCATATGAACGAACACCCTGACCGTTCACCTTGGTGATAATATCACCTAGAACAACCTCGTTGCCAAACTGCCTGGTGGGTCTCAATCCAGCCTTGTGAGCAGGCCCGCCGGGTTCCACCCCCAGTATCAGCACACCTTCCACCCCTAAACGTTTGACCAGTCGTGCATCAGCCAAGGATGCGGCAATGCCAGGCTTTATGAGTTTTCCACTGCGAATAAGCTGAGGGATTACTTTATTGACCTCCTGCACGGGTACGGCAAAACCGATTCCGGCATAGGCCCCGGAGGGACTGAAAATGGCAGTATTGACTCCAATCAATCTTCCGGCACTGTCCAGGAGCGGCCCTCCGGAATTCCCGGGATTAATTGCCGCATCGGTCTGAATCATATTACGAATCATTCGACCGGTAATGGATTTGATCTCTCTGCCAAGAGCGGAAATAATTCCTGAGGTAATGGTTTGATCAAGACCAAAAGGATTGCCAATGGCAAACACCTTTTGTCCTACCAGCAGTTCATCAGATTCGCCCACGGGAATAGGTTGCAGCAACCTGGTCGGCGCATCAATCTGAAGTACGGCAAGATCCTTATCTGGAGCAGCACCTATCAAAACAGCTTTCCAGCTGCTATGGTCTGCCATGGTCACTTCGATCCTGCCTGCATCGCTGATGACATGATAATTAGTGACGATACGCCCCGTATTGTCCCAAACAAATCCTGACCCCGTACCCTGGGGAATTTCCACGGCATTGAGGGAAAACAGATTCCTGCGTAGAGCAATGCTGGTAATATAAACCACCGAAGGAGAGACATTTTTAAAGAGTTCGATGGTATTTTGTTCATCTGCAGCAAGATCACCTCTTGCTGTAACAGCCCTGGGTACAGCGGTAGAATCAAGACCTCTGTTATCCAGTGGTTTGAACAGCAGCCAGAAAGCGAGAAACAGCAGAACAAGTATGGCAATAGGAGAAATTTTATTGGAAGAAGGATGTGACATAACGAGCAAAAAAACGATTTAGAGATTGAGGAAAAACTTGGCAATCATAAAATAAGCCAGGACCCCGAGGATATCAATAGAAGTGGTGACAAATGGCCCTGTGGCGATTGCCGCATCGATATCAAAACGTTTAAGAACCAGAGGTATCATGGTGCCGACGGTAGCAGCCATGACCATACAAAAGAAAATGGAAAGACCCACAACGACACCAAGGAGCTTTGGTTCGGCATAGCCAAAGTAGGCCAAGACTCCCAGGAATCCACCATACAACACGCCAAGAATCACTCCAACCCGCATCTCTTTAAAGACTAGTTTAAAGAAATCATCCATATTGATGCGACCGGTGGCTATTCCTCGGACGACGATGGTGGAAGATTGAGTTGCAATATTTCCACCCATGCCCATTACTATAGGAATAAAAGCGGCAAGGGCAAGCACCTTGCTCAGTTCCTCTTCAAAAGAACCAATGATCAACAGCGCCATGACACCACCAAGCCATGAGGCAAAAAGCCAGGGAGCGCGGAGCATGGCATTTTCCGTGGTGGACTTTAAGAGAATTTCTCTGTCTTTACCAGCACCGGCCATTTGCAGGAAATCCTCAGTAGCCTCTTCCCTTATTACATCAATGATATCGTCTACTGTTACAATTCCTATAAGGATATAACTGGAATCAACAACAGGGACAGCCAGGATGTTATACTGGGAAATAACATGGGCAACCTCTTCCTGATCCATATCGGTGGTGACCGCAATCACATTGGTCCGCATGATATTTTTCAACTGCCTGTGCGGTGGATTTGTCAGCAATTCACGCAGCGAGACAACTCCTGCCAGCTTACCATCACCAAAAGTGATATAAAGATAGAAGACCATCTTCTTTTCTTCGCTGCGTTTCTGTACCTTGGCAATGGCTTCACCAACACTTAACTCTTCATTAAGATACATGAAATCCGGCGACATAATACCACCGGCTGTTTCCGGATGATATTGGAGGAGTTCATCGACCTCTTCCCGATCCGCCTTTTCCATATGCTTGCGGATGTTAGTTGCAAAATCATCAGGAAGAGCTTCAATGAGATCGACCGCATTGTTCGAAGCCATCTTGCTTAACACATCGGCCATGAACATGGGCGTGAGACTCTCCACCAGGGTGACCATGATGGACTCGTCAAGTTCACTGAGAAATTCACCTACCTGACTGGTTTGAGCCAGGATACTGAAGACCTCGTCACGTTCCTGCTCAGAAAGGTGTCTGAAGACCCAGGCCATATCCGCCGGATGGGTTTTGACTATCAGCTTGAGGAGATTATCAGTGGCATTGCGACGGTTCAACCTTCGAATCATATCGAGGAGTACCATTCCTTCGTTACCGATAAGTTCCTTTTTTTCTATATATCCCATAGCCAATCACCAATTTAACGAATGCGATTCAGAGTCCCATGGATCAGATGCATGAGCTTGACTTACTTAACGATAAACAGTACATGATACAACCTGTAAGTCGATTTCGTCAATTTGAATTAATCATATCTCTGCTTTTCTCCTCATTTCCATTTTCCATGACCAAACAAACGCTTTCTCCCAAAGACATCGAGGAACTCTTTAACCAGGCCTGTCTGCTCCATGAACAAGGAGCAATTGGTGAGGCAGTTAAAGAATATAAGAATCTGCTCTCCATCTTGCCCGATTTTCCCCAACTCCACTTCAACTGTGGACTTGCCCTCTATGACCAGCAACAGTACCAGGAAGCGGAAGAACATTACCGTATTGCCGCTACCCTCCATCCAGAGGACCCGGATATTCATTATAATCGCGGACTCAACTTCCGACGCCTTGATCAAATTCAGGATGCCGCCGACTCCTTTGAGTACGCTTTTCAGTTAGGCGATCATGACTTGGACACCCTTTACAACCTGGGACTCTGCTATCAGGATCTGGCCAAATTCTCTCAAGCCGAACTGCTCTACGATTCCATCCTGGAAAAGGATGCGAAGCACACCTCCACGCTCAACAATTATGCCTACCTCTGTCACAAGACCGGTGACATCAAAAAAGCTGAAGAACTCTATCGACGCCTTCTTGCCCTGAATCCTGAACATCAGGCCGCCAGGCATATGCTTGATTCTCTTTCCGGGATAACTCCCGACACCGCCCCACTGGATTATGTTGAAGCTGTATTCGATAACTATGCGCAAAATTTTGAGCACAGCCTGGTCGAAGAACTGGCCTACAAAACTCCTCAAACAATTTGGAAAAGGTACTGTTCTTTGTTTCCTCACGACCAGCGAGATCTTTGTCTTGATCTTGGCTGCGGAACAGGTTTAGCCGGTGAACAATTTTCACCATGCTGCAGACGTATTGTCGGAGTTGATATCTCTCAGAAAATGCTCACTATTGCCGCAGAAAAGCATCTTTACGACGATCTGTTAAAAAGCGACATCGTCAAATATCTCAGCGAAACCCGAGACTCTCCGGATCTTATAGTGGCTGCCGACGTTTTCACCTATTTAGGTGACCTTACGGATATATTTCAAACATGCTTCCAGGTGATAAAAGAGAAAGGTCTGTTTTTATTTTCCGTGGAAGAATCAAACAGCAATAATTTCAAACTCAAAAAGACAGGCCGTTTTGGTCATTCATCCGACTATATCCAAGACCTCAGTCAAAAAACAGGATGGACTCTTCGCGACCAGCACCTTTCCAACCTGCGACAAGAAAATGGAAAATGGATCACAGGAAACATCTTTATTTTAGAAAAGTAGAGCGGTTCGCCTGGAAAAAGCTATACGCTCTAAAACGAAAAATAACAAATGGCCTCACTGAAAAAATCCACTGCGCTGAACAAACCAGCAGATCATCAGTCCGGAAGACATAGCAAGCAGGCCGAGCATGCGAAGATGCTCCGACTTCATTTCACTGACCTTTTTCAGCCACTCACGCATGGAATCGGGAAATGCCACATAGGGCATGCCTTCCAGTATCAAGACCATTCCCACCAACAGAAATAATATTTTCATATCCCTTTTCCCCATCAATCTGTTATTATAGAACAAGAAGTGGAGATAAAGAATTCTTCTGCGCCCCCCCTCTTGCATTTTTACAAAACACTTACTAAGATGCTATGATTTTTCTAAACCTCTTTCGATCAGCAAATACAATAAAAAAATGAGCTCAGCAAAACAATCAAAATATAGTGAAGCCGGTGTCGACATAGACAAAGGCAACAGTTTTGTCGAAGGCATCAAAGATATCGTCAGTTCCACCCATCAGCGTGGAGTTCTTAACGATATCGGGGGGTTTTCCAGCCTCTTTGCCATAGACACCAACACCTACAAAAATCCCGTTCTGGTGACATCCACGGACGGTGTCGGCACAAAGCTGGTCATTGCCCAACTTTGCAACAAGCATGATACCATAGGCATCGACCTGGTAGCCATGTGCGTTAACGACATCATTGTAGGTGGAGCCAAGCCTCTCTGTTTCCTGGACTATTTTTCAGTCGGCAAACTGGAACTGGATGTAGCCACTGAAGTGGTTAAAGGTATTGCTGAAGGATGCAGGCAATCTAAATGTTCCTTAGTAGGCGGTGAAACTGCTGAAATGCCAGGACTTTACAAAGCCGGAGATTATGATCTCGCCGGATTTGTGGTTGGTATTGGTGATCGCGACAAGATTATCGACGGTTCCGGTATCAAGGTTGGTAATAAAATTATCGGGTTAAAATCTTCCGGCCTCCATTCCAATGGATTCTCCTTAGTCCGCAAAATATGTTTCCAGGATCATGACCTGAGTGTTGACCAGTACATAGATGAACTTGGATGTACACTGGGTGAAGAACTGCTCAAGCCCACCAAAATCTATGTTCAATCTGTACTTGGGGTACTCAAACATTATAAACTCAACGGCATGGTTCACAACACCGGTGGAGGATTTATTGACAATATCCCCCGGAT
The DNA here is from genome assembly GCA_030145625.1 of Desulfocapsa sp. Lineage (GTDB taxonomy): Bacteria > Desulfobacterota > Desulfobulbia > Desulfobulbales > Desulfocapsaceae > Desulfocapsa. The sequence continues at coordinate 35,539 of JAQYVF010000012.1, forward strand.
CCTGCCTAAAGGCTGTAAGGCTGAAATTAACTGCGATCGCTGGCAGCCCCTCCCCATCTTCGACTTTCTTGCTACCAAAGGAGAAGTCCCCATAAACGAGATGTATCGCACATTTAATATGGGAATCGGACTCATGGTTATTGTCGATGACACTTCCGTAGGCGACATTATTCACCACTTCCAAGCCATGGGAGAAGAGGCTGCAATTATCGGAGAAATCACCGCCTATCGTGAAGAAGATGGAGAACAGGTACACCTGAATTTTTAACTCGTTAACAAAAGAGTTTTCAAAATCGAGAGGTAACTATTCAGTTACAGAGCGATTGTTCGCCAGTTATTAGGCATTAGCTGAATAGTTACACCGTGAGAAACAAAAAAGGCGTTTGGTTTAAAACCATACGCCTTTTTTTGTTTATAGTATTCCCCTATTACATTTCAAAGTTTTCTTTTCATTTTAAGACTCGCTGCCCTCAAGACCCACAATCACTGGTCCCACCCTGAATTTTATCAAGACCGTGGGCAAGGGCAGGAAGAAGCACCTCTATATTCTCCCTGGCTGCTTTTTTGCTTCCGGGAAGGTTGATAATCAAGCTCATACCACGAATCCCTGCCATTCCCCTGGAGAGCACTGCATTTGGCGTCTTTTTCAGACTTGCTGCCCGCATGGCCTCTGCCATGCCGGGGATATCTTTCTCAATAACCTTCAGCATAGCTTCAGGTGTTACATCAGTGGGTGCGACGCCTGTACCGCCCGTGGTGACAATAAGATCAATCTTTTCTTCATCCACCCAGGAGATCAATTTTTCTACTATCAGGTCAACCTGGTCCGGAATAATAGCATATGCTTTGGAGGTATACCCCTGTTGTACCAGGAGCTCTTGAAGAAAGGGACCACTGGTATCTTCCCGTTCCCCGCGAGCCCCTTTATCGCTCATGGTCAGTACCCCAAAGCAAAAACGACTGGCATCTATATCCATAATGCTCCCGATCCTTATTCAGCCTGAAAATCGGCTACTATTTTTTCAGCAACCTGGGCCGGAACCTCTTCATAATGAGAAAAAACAGTGGTAAAGGTGCCTAACCCTCCGGTCATTGCAGTCAGTTCTGTGGCATAGCGCAGAACCTCTGCCATGGGGACCTGGGCATTGATCACTTCTCGTCCCTGATCGGCATCCATGCCCATGACTTTACCACGCCTGGAGTTAAGGTCCCCCATAATATCGCCCACATGCTCTTTACCAACCTTTATGGTCATATTCATATAGGGCTCCAGAAGGATCAATCCGGCGTCCTGGGTCCCCTTTTTGAAGGCCAGTGATCCGGCAATTTTAAAAGCCATCTCTGACGAGTCAACGGTATGATAAGAGCCATCAACCAGAGCAATTTTGATATCTACCATCGGATAGCCGGCCAAAACGCCTTTTTCCATGGCCTCAATGATACCTTTTTCAACAGCGGGACGATATTGCTGTGGAATAACGCCACCAACAATCTTGTCCTCAAACTCAAAACCGTCACCATGGGGAAGCGGACTGATTTCAATGGTACAGTCACCAAACTGTCCTCGCCCACCACTCTGTTTCTTGTGTTTGCCCTGTACCCGGATACTACCCTTGATGGTCTCCTTGTAAGGAACTTTGGGCAGGGAAAGATTCATTTCAACGCCGAACTTCCTCTTGATCCTGGAACCGACAACCTCAAGATGTACCTGGCCAACTCCTGAAAGAAGGATTTCCCCAGTCTGCTGCTCTCTGGTGAGTCGCAGAGTAAGATCCTCATCAAGCATTCTGGTAATGGAAGAAAAGAGTTTCTCTTCATCGCCCTTACTACCGGTTACCGCGTAGGAAATGACCGGTTCCATCACGTTAAGATCGTCATAAATGATCGGGGCAGAGGTATCACAGAGGGTGTCCCCGGTGGTGGTTTCTTTGAGTTTAGCAACAGCAACTATCATACCGGGGCCGGCACTTTCTATAGGTCGCTGTTCCTTGCCTTCCGGAATGAAAAGATGCCCAAATCGCTCATCATTTTCTTTACTGGAGTTATAAAATGAATCACCGGATAGCGTTCCTGAATAAATACGAAAAATAGTCAGACGACCGGCATAGGGATCAGCCATCGTTTTAAAGACCCGTGCTGAAAATTTTTCATCAGCCGATGGCATTCTTTCCACAAGTTCCCCTGCTGGATCCACGCCGACCATTGCCGGTCTATCTCCAGGAGAAGGAAGAAGATCATTGATTGTATCAAGAAGTGCTGCAGTTCCATAATTGTTGGTGGCAGCGCCTATGCAAATGGGGACAAGGTTTCCGTCAGAAACACCTTTTTTCAAACCATTTTTCAGATCATCTAAGGAGAGTTCACCGTCTTCCAGAAATTTCTCAATCAGCTCATCATCTGTCTCAGCCACATTTTCCATCAGGCTTTCCCGATAGGTAGTGACGCTGTCAGCAAGTTCTTCAGGTACATCAGTTTCAATTAGGGCCCCACTTCCCTTTTCATCAAAGAGATATGCCTTCCCGCTCATGATATCTACCAATCCACGGAAATTTTCCTCTTCGCCAATGGGAATATGAAGAACGACTGGATTTAAGGGAAGGGATTCGGCAATCTGGCCAATGGTCCGCTCAAAGTCGGCTCGTTCACGGTCCAGTTTGTTGATCATGATAAGGGAAGGCAGAGATTTCTCAGCAATAAAATCAGCAAATTTTATTGTCTGCCCTTTTACTCCAAGAACTGCGCCTATGATGAAAACAGCCGCATCAACGACCTGTGTAGCAATAAACGTTTCGTTAATAAAATTATCGTCACCCGGAGTATCCATGAGAAAGACATCATGCTTTTTCCAGGTGTAATTATGAAAGGAAGTATTTATGGAAACGTTACGATGTATCTCTTCCTCTTCAAAATCGAGTGCCGAACTTCCCTCATCTACCTTACCCAAGCGTTTGATTTTACCGGCTGTATACAGCATGGCTTCCGCCAAAGAGGTTTTCCCACAACCTCCGTGTCCAATGATCGCTATGTTTCTCAGCTTACTGAAATCCTGCATGCATACCTCCTTATAGAAAACGGTTGTGCCATACTTTTATCGATACAAACTGCAGATTCATATAAATCAGAGGGACGATTTGCATAATGCTCCTATCTATCGTCGAGCAATGAACCATTATTCATATATTCAATAATTCCCCTGAAAGTCAAGCGTGTTCGATAATATACGGAACATTCTCGAGAATCTCGGGAGAAAGAACAGGATGACAAAAAAGAAGAGGGGTTTCAGTGGCAAATCCCCACCAAAACCTGTATACTTGACAGGTTCATCTGTTGACTCCACAATATTGGCCTAGTAGAAACTTTCTTTTTTTGTAATTCTTACCGGATCACCAGTGAAGAAAAGAGCTCAGCAGAGTGAAAAAATAGCAAAATCGGCGGGTACCGTCTCCATTGCCGTAATGTGCAGCCGTGTTCTCGGCCTGGTCAGGGAACAGATCTTTGCTGCAATGTTCGGCGCCGGACTTGCCTACGACGCCTTTGTCGTCGCCTTTCGTGTCCCCAATCTCCTCCGCGATCTTTTTGCAGAAGGTGCCCTGTCAGCTGCCTTCATCACAGTCTTTACAGACTATGATACCAACAGGACAAAAGAAGAGACTTGGATGCTGGCCTCCAATGTCCTTGTTTTCTTCGGCATCCTGCTCTCACTGATCAGCCTCTGTATCATCTTTTTTGCTGATCCTCTGGTCAGCCTCTTGGCTCATAACTTCTCAGAAACTCAAGGAAAAATAGAACTCACCATCCTGCTGTCAAGGATCATGACCCCATTCCTGATCTTTATTTCACTATCTGCAGTGGTCATGGGAATTCTCAACTCCAGGGGAAAATTTTTCGTCCCGGCCATAGCCTCTGCCTTTTTTAACCTGGGCTCCATTGTCTGCGGGGTCAGCCTGGCTTTTATCCTCCCCCGATACGGACACCCTGCAATAGTAGGAATGGCCATCGGAACCCTGCTTGGCGGCTTGTTGCAGCTGGCTGTACAGTTACCCACTCTTACTAAACTCGGTTTTCGCTTTACCCCTCGCCTGCACTTGAAGGACCCTGGTCTTAAACGTATCATCACCCTGATGATTCCTGCAGTAATCGGTCTCTCCCCAACTCAGATTAATATCTTTATCAATACCAGTTTCGCCTCTTCCTGTGCCGAAGGTTCCGTATCCTGGCTAAACTACGCCTTCCGTCTGGTCCAACTTCCCATTGGCCTTTTTGGAGTAGCACTCTCCATTGCCGCCATGCCTGTTCTTGCCAAACATGCCGCCAAAAAAGATATTTCAGGAATGAAGGAGACCATGGTCTCTTCCCTCACCATGGTCTTCAGCCTCACCATTCCAGCAACCCTCGGCCTCATACTTCTCTCGGAACCTGTTATCCGTATTATCTTTGAACGGGGTGCCTTTACAGGCTTTGACACCATTGCAACCGCAAATACCCTCACCTTATACGCCATTGGCCTTTTTGCCTATTCAGCAAACAAGATCCTGGTACCCGTTTTCTATGCCCTGGAAGACACTAAATATCCCCTGTTCGCCGCCTTTTTAGCGGTCGGCAGCAATATCCTCATCATCAACCTGACCATCGCCTCCTTTCAGCACCTGGCCATTGCCCTCTCCACCTCCTGCTCCATGGTGCTTAATTTCATTTTTCTAAGCATAGTTCTTTACTGGAAGATAGGTGGTTTCTCCGTTTCCTATCTGCTCAAGGGACTCATCAAGATAGGGATTGCAGGAACGGCAATGACCGCCTTTCTCCTCCTGGGCAGAATTCTCTTAGCAGACTGGCTTAACGGTACCCTTTTCCAGGAATGCTGTTCGCTCCTCCTCCTGATCATCTCGGCAGCCGGGCTATACGGGCTACTCCTGCATACGCTTAAACTCGAGGAACTCACAGCTCTCACCAGCAAAATGAAAGCTAAATTCAGCTAACAGATAGATACCGTCGACACTATCATGATTTATAGACTGGAAAGATGTGAATGAAAGAAAGGGAGCGTTACTCAAAGAACAGATTCGTCCACGAACAGGACTTTATGCAGCCCACTTGTCTGGTTGATTAGTGCAGGGAAAAGATTACCCGCGGCTGAAGTCGATCCAAGAATCAGAGAACCGCTGATTCTTGTTTTTTATCAATAATTACGATCAACCGCGTCAAAGAACAAGGCAGCCCTGTCGGATGCTTCTTCCAGGGAACTGCTATTCTGTACTGCTGATGCAAGATGATGCCCGAAACAAAAGTTTTGCGCATAATAAGCGGTAAATTGTTTCAAGCGTCCCAGCCTCCTTTCCGGCCGGAAACGTTCACGTAACAGAGCAATAAAACGAAAATAAATTACTCGCTTCGACGGCCCAGTATCAATATCGGCCCCGTAGAGCGAGCGGGCAATATCAGCAAAAAGCCAAGGTTTGCGCACCGCCCCCCTTCCTATCATAAGCCCATCGGCAGCGGACTGCTCAAGACACTTACGGGCATCCTCAACCGTAAAGATACCGCCGTTAGCAATTACCGGTACCCCCACTGCAGCTTTCACCTTCCCAATCCAGTCCCAACGCGCCTTTCTGCAGAATTTCTCCCCTTGCAGACGTCCATGTACCGTGAGCAGATCAATCCCCTCACCTTCCAACATTTTGCAAAAAGAGAGTAACTCTTTTTCATCCAATTTTTTGCCTAGACGAATTTTTGCACTGATAGGGAGAGTGGTTGCCTTCCTCAAACACGCTACGGTCCTCTGAATAACATTTTTTGGCATATAGGCTCCTGCCCCCTGCTTACGTAATGCAGGAGCAGGACAGCCAAGATTCAGGTCTATCCCCTGAGCATTGAGAGACTGGAGACGGTCGATGGCCGGAAGAATATCCTGCCCGGGAACTACAAAAATTTGATAGAAGAAAGGAGATTCAGCAGCTGTTCGACAGAGCAAGGGGGAAACGGTCTCGTTTTCGATGGGTAATCTGGTCACTGACAACATTTCACTGAAGAACAGTCCTACTCCTCCCAATTCAAGGATCAGGAGACGTAATGCACTGTGCGAGAGCCCAACCATCGGAGCCAATGCCAGTGGAGGAGTGCAGTTCAATATATTCCCGGTTGTATCTTTACCGATAAGCAGTGACGGTACCGAAAGAACACTTCTCTTTTTATCCTCCAGTGGAGAAAAGACCTCTGTTGCAGACATCAGGACTTATCTTTGTACATGCGTACAACCTGTTTTATCGTACCGCTATCTATAATGTCCTTAAACTGGACGTGAACTGAATAATCACTCTCAACATATTGCTGAAAACGAACTGCAACGATATGCCCAAAACAGTTTACAACATCTCCCTGGTCAAGGGTGATACTCGTCCTGATCTTCCTCCCGAGTAGGAGTCTGGCATTTTCCTTACGAGAAATACGAATAAAAAATGAAAGTCCACCTGTGGAAATATCTGCAAGTTCTCCCTTAAAACTACGTTTCCCTGGATTACCATACTCATCAAGCAAGGTATGCTTCACAAGCAATGACAGAGGATATCGTGCTGCCTGCCTGCGATCCTCTCCTGACATCTTTATCAATTCCGGCACAGTATCCAATCGAGTACAGTAATCGTGCAGACAGGATTCCAAACCTGGAAACTGTTCCAGCAATTCAAGAAATTTTTCCCTTTCCAATACATGCACCTGGGTCTTCGTGAGTGCCGTCAGGGTTACAGTCCAAACAGATACGTTAAAAAATGGAGAGGCGCCAATGATTTCACCCGGGTTTATTCTTTTGAGAAAGATTTCATCCCTTCCCCGCCTGCAGGAGAGTCTGACCTGGCCTGTATTAATAAAATAAAGACTGGATTGTGCCATTCCCTGCTCAACGATGATATCATCTGGTGAATAGTTTTTCTCTTGGAAGATATAATAGAGGGCATTAAACTCCTCAGTTGTCAGAGCATCATACAGATCTTGCCAGATACTGAGGTGCTGACTGGAAATTGCGGAAGAACGCTCTTCTTCAATCAACTCTCCCGCTCTTATTACCTCTGTCAAAGCATTGGGATCGACCTCTAATATTCTATCCCTTAACATTTCAGCACTGTCAAAATCCTTCTCTTTGGCCGCCTCTATACTTTTTTCGTAGAGTAAAAGGCTGGCTTCGCTGACCTGTCCCTTGCCGAGTAGGATAGTGACCTCTTCATTTACTCGCTGCAGATTTCTTTTTGCAAGATCTCTGCTGACAGGTTCGTTGTCAAAAGAGACTACCTCCTCCATTTCCTCCTCAACCACCTCTAGCTGCTCTTCGACTTCATCCATCCCAAAACGGGGATTAAGGATATGTAAGGTTTGCCTGGCCACCTCAACAACCGAATCTGAGCTGGGGTCATAAAGGTCTTTACGCTCTTCAATGAGCATATTGAGAAGATTGACGGACCTGATAGAATTGCTTAAACGAAGATTGACAATAATCTTTTTCAGCAGCTCATCACGTATATGTGGAGCAAAAGAATCGCGACTGGCAAAAAGATCAAGAAAGACTTCAGAGGTGTCCCCACCGCCCAATTGACCCAGTTGAACAACAAGCTGTCCTTTCAACTCATCACTTACAAGGGGTAGCGCAGCGAGGAGATAGTCTTTCTTATTTTCACCGGCCACCTCCCGAATACAGTCAATAACCTGCTGCTGTACACGAATATCCTTATGTTCAAGGCAGGGCATGACCAGAGGAATTAATTCCGGATCATTCATTGCCGAAATCATAAGAATAATATTGCGAATGCCATACCAGGGAAGTTCTTTTTTCAAATACTCTTTCAGAACAGATACAGCCACATATCCGGTTGCAGGAACAAGACCGATTAATCGAAATCGATCTTCCTTTTCTTGGCAGGAAAGTAAATGCTCCAAAAGGTGCATTGCAGCCTTACGGCCAAGGTGGATTAAAATTTTCTCCGCATTTTCTCGACGTTCCCCTCTTCCACGCAGGCAGACCAGGGTCAATTCCTCAAGAATATAATCAGCAGCCATTGCCTCCTGAGCCCTGCTCACCACGCTTCTGATGGCATTGCTCTTATTCAAACGTCCAGATTGAATCTGGTAAAAAGTCTCTAGAAGATAATCACACTCTTTCCATCGCCCCTCCTGCAACATTCTGATACCATTTTCCTGTAATTGGCGACAAACAGTGTTACAGGAGGAGAGGAAGGTGCTTTCGACGCGAAGCCAGCGAACAAGAATTTTAGTTACCTCATCCATAAGACCGCACTGATCAGTATGAAAGAGCAATTCTGAACAAAGACTAAGGGCCATGACGGCTCGTTCACGAAGCTCAGGTTTCTCACTACAGGCAGATTCGCCGAGTTTATCAAAAAGCAGTTTCACATGATCGCGATCATTTGCTCGACAGAGTTCCTCGATAATTTGGGGAAGTTTTTCCAGAAACTCATTATTCAGCAGCACCATACTCTGTCCCTGTTCAAGATCAGAGATAAGTTTGGATAACCGACGCTGAACCCTGATTTTTTCCTGCTGTTTCAACAGAGATTTGGCTTTCTCTTGGGCAGCTTTTTGTTTTTTTTTGTTAATTTCCATAAGTACGAACAGATCCAAGGCAAACAACAATTCAATGACCAACCATTTCGAAACAGATTCTCAACAAAAAAAATGAGGGAAAACCTATTTTCAGATGAATTAACTAATCGTTATTATCAGTGTATCTTGCAAGAAAATAAAGAAAAAAAGAAGTCAACTCTCAATTACAACACCTTTTTCCTTGAAGTAAAGATTTTTGTTTCTCCTTCAAGACATTGACATCCACTGATTCGACTGCCATCAAAAGCTCTTCATATTGTTCCTCAGAGCCGGGATAGCCATGTTCAGCAGCCAATCCCAGCCAGGCCAGAGCAATGATGTGATCCTGCACCACCCCTTTCCCTTCTCTATACAGTCGTGCAAGAAAAAACTGCGCTGACGGCCAATCCTGCCGCGCTGCACAATCATACCAGCAGGCTGCTTTGTCATAATCCTGACCTACACCATTCCCATTTTCAAATTTTATTCCGAGATAGAGACACGCTCCTGCTACATTTGCACGACCCGCTTTTTCGAACCAGATTATAGATTGTTTCTGATCACGCCCAAGTTCTTCATTTCCATACTCATAGAGAAGTGCAAGAGCAAACTGAGATTCACCGTCACCTGCTTCAGCAAATTGTTTAACGTCGGAGATAAAACTGCCTGCAGCGTAGGATGTTTGCAATGGCAACATTGTCACAGCAAAAGATAAAAAGAGCGTTACAAGGATAAATAGTCGGCTCATTACTTATTCACAACTTCAAGAGATAATATATTTTACTTCTCCACAAAAAAAAACAGCCGCTGTCTCTCAGGGAAGAGATAGCGGCTGAAAAAATACTGCAACAGAATGAAATCCAGTTCATTTCCTGCAAAAAAACTTTCAAAATTATTGGATGGGTTCACCGAAGGCATTTAAAGACTTAGATGCAGCAACATCCACAGTGACATACATGGATACAGTTGTATCAGAAAGAGGACCTTTATTTTCAATATTTATCATGCAGGTCCTGTTAGGCTTAGTAAAGGCAAGAATAACATTTTGATAGGATACCTCGCCAACCAGTTTCCATTTATTTTTTTTCATGGAAGCAATAATAAATTCTTTCAATGAAATTATTTCCACCCTTCCAGAATAGTAGAGTATCCCTCCCCTGAAGGAATCTGTTGATATTGTCATGCTTTTCTTGGCATCATTTTTCATATCCGATGGCAATTCAATATCATTAAAATTTGCTACAGTACTGGTTACTGACGGAAGATCTTCAATAGATGCATCAATGGGAGCCGTGTTTGTTGTTGTACCCGGTATACAGCCACTCAGCATAACAAGCCAAATAGCTATCGAACAAAAAACAACCCTTCGTTTCAATAAAAAAACATCCTTCATTGTGCTTTCTCCATCTCTTTAAATAGTTAATAATTCTCAAACGCTAAAGATGATTTTCCAGTATCCTCTTGAGAGATGCAAACACCTCAATACTGACTGCTTCCCTTGGAGATAATTTCTGAAATAAAAGTTATGACCATAAAAAAACAAAATTTACCTTAAAGATTCTCAAAATAAAAAGAATTGCCTCTTCAAAACAGGAACAAAAAAAGAATCGTCATTACCAGTAGATAGTTCAGGCTACATTATTTGTCGAGTCTTTTTTCACTTTTACATTGCCCCTCAGGATAGACCTCCAACACACATATATTTTATCTCAAGATATTCATCGATACCATACATGGAGCCCTCTCTTCCATTTCCCGATTCTTTCATCCCGCCAAAAGGTGCTGATTCTGAAGAAAGAACTCCGGTATTCACACCAACCATGCCATATTCCAAGGCCTCTGTAATTCTCCAGCAACGAGCCATATCGCGACTGTAGAAATAAGACGCCAAGCCATATTGAGAATCATTGGCCATGGCTATAGCCTCTTCTTCTTTTCGAAAAACAAAGAGCGGTGCCACAGGACCAAAGGTCTCTTCCCTGGCAATTATCATATCACTGGTCACATCCAAAAGGATGGTGGGTTCAAAAAAGAATCCCGTATCCCCCGATCGTTTACCTCCGACAACAAGCCTTGCCCCCTTGTCACAGGCATCCCTGATCTGCTCTTCAACCTTGAGAACAGCATTCATATCTATCAGCGGTCCCTGGTTCACATCAGCCTGAAATCCTGAACCGGTGCGCAACTGAGATTCAACTGCAGCAGCTAATTTTTCTGCAAAGGATTCATACACACCCTCCTGGACAATGAAACGATTGGCGCAAACACAGGTCTGGCCAGCGTTTCTATACTTTGAAGCCATGGCACCAGCTACCGCTTCATCAATATCTGCATCGTCAAAAACGATAAATGGGGCATGACCACCAAGTTCCAAAGAAACCTGTTTGACCGTATCACTGCAGGCAGCCATCAGTTTTTTTCCTACTGGGGTGGAACCTGTAAAGCTCAACTTCCGTACAATAGGATTCGAGGTTAATTCGGCACCGATCTCTGGTGCCGGTCCAGTGAGTACATTAAATACTCCCGGAGGAATTCCGGCACGATGGGCAAGCTCAGCCAAAGCAAGGGCTGAAAAAGGAGTCTGGGCAGCCGGTTTTACAACTACAGTACAACCCGCCGCAAGGGCAGGTGCTGCTTTCCTGGTAATCATAGCAGAAGGGAAATTCCAGGGAGTAATCGCCGCGCAAACCCCAACGGGCTCTTTGAGAACCACAATCCGTTTGTCTTTTTGTGCCATGGGAATGGTATCGCCATAAACCCTTTTGGCCTCTTCGGCAAACCATTCAACATAGGCCGCACCGTACAAGACCTCCCCCTCTGCCTCTGCAATAGGTTTTCCCTGTTCAGAGGTCATGATAATGGCGAGATCTTTTTTATGACTGACAATAAGCTCAAACCATTTTTTCAAATACCCGGAACGTTCCTTGGCTGTCAGGCTTCTCCAGGCCGGATAAGCCCGCTCTGCTGCCAGGATGGCCTCACGTGTCTCCAAAGTTCCAAGTGAAGGAACAGCGCCAAGGACACTATTATCCGCTGGATTTGACACCTCAATTTTCTTCTCAGAACTTATCCACTTGCCATCGACATAGCATTCCTGTCTGAAAAGAGCAGGATCTTGTACCTTCATCTTACACCTCAACAAAAAAACAGATCAAAAAAAGACTTAATTTCAATTCACTACCGGACAATCTTCAAACACAATACCCACTCTTCCCAGTACTCCCTGCCGGCAATGCACACACAAGAAGTTTATAAATCATCTAACACCGTTACACCAAGCTTTTTTTCATTTTAACCTATTAGCCTTTCACTCTCGACAGGGATGGCTGCGTAGTCTACAATAGAGTTACAATTGATTTCCATGCAAAATTAACAAAATAAAGGGTACCTTGAAAAATTAGAATTTTCGTTCAAAATCGAGGCGTGAGAAAAATTTTACCACAGGTGCCCTGCAAGAATCACCCTAACTACGGGTACAAGTACCCTTAGGGTGCATATAACTGATATTCCGAGGATAAAACTTCACTCATAACGAAGAGTTTGGGCGAAAAGGCAATTTTGCATGGTGGCCTAAAGACGTGTGGAGTCTATCTACCGAAGAGAGAAGAGGATTGATAAACCACGTTAGAATATTCATGATAACAACGGAACAATAACTTGGCTGCACAAAATAAAGATATTCATTCGGCACAGGAGCAAACACCTGTTTTCATATCTCGTGAACCTATTCGACTTGGTCAGTTTTTAAAGCTGGCCAATAGTGTACAGGATGGATTAGAGGCAAAGATACGAATAGCCAACGGTGATGTCCAGGTCAACGGCCAAGAAGAGATGCAGCGGGGTAAAAAATTGGTCCATGGCGATGTGGTAAAAATAGACAACCTTCTCCTGCGGGTAACAGCAATGGAGAAATAGCCAAGGTCACTCGTTCATCAAATGAACTTCACAGAACAGCTTGAACGATTCGTTTTGCGTCAAAAGAGATCGGGGATGGTTCAACATCTGTGCTTCGCAGATCTTGAACGGTAACCCTATTTTTTTAAAGCACCACCTATATCATCCAAGTGGATCGAATAGAGCTTTGTGACCTTTTCCAACCCCCGGAGCTGCCTGGCTTTTTCTTCCTGTATTGGAAAAGAACCCGTGACATCTTTGTACACCGACTCAGTGATCAGAATCTGTCCGGATTCAGTCTCGGAAGCCAGCCGTTGAGCAATATTTACATCAGTTCCGATAACAGTGTAATCCAACCGTCTGAAAGAACCAACATTTCCATGAAAAACCTCTCCCCGGCTGATTCCTATCCCCAGGCCTAACTGTTCAAAGATATCTGATTTCTGAAACCATTTGTGCCGTAACTGATCAAACCCTTGGGAAAGTTCAATGGCTGTAGACACAGCAGCATCAGAAGGATCTTTTAGAGTTACTGGGGCACCATAGGCAACGAGCGCGGCATCACCCATAAATTTATCCAGCGTTCCTCTCCAGGAAAAAACAATTTCCGAGAAGAGATCGAAGAATTCAGTAAGAAAGAGTCTGAGTTCCTGGTGCGACAGATGCTGTACGGCCAGAGTGAAATTTCTAATATCGGCAAAAAGAATTGTAATTTCTTTGACGCCACCTATTTCCATGGGATTTTTCGTAGAGCTCAACAATATTTCAGCAACCTCCGGAGCAACATACTGCTCAAAAAGGGCTTTAGTCCGGGCGTTTTGTTCACGCTCTTCCATGTAGGCGACATTTTGAATAGCCATAACTGCCTGCCCACAGATTACTGACAGCATCTCAATATCAGACTGACTATATTCCACATCCTTAGTGGTCTGACTGATATTGAGAACGCCAAGCACCTTTCTTCTCCCCAAAAGAGGAAAAGAGATAGAGGCAGTAACGTCATCCCGATGCAGATACTCTTTAAATGGTGATTGAGCCTGAGTCTGTTTATTCAAAATAACAGGTTTCCCATGCGCATAGACCCAACCTGCAATTTTTTCACCGGGTTTTACAACAACAGAGGAAGCCAGCTCTAAATCCATCCCCCTGGATGCCACCACCTTTAAACAGTTATCCTCTTCCACAAACATCATCAGCGAAGCAGAAGGGACACTGATCTGCATACAGACAGTCTCCAGCAGTTCCTCGTAAACCTCCTGGTAAGAAGCCGCAGAAAGAAATTTTTCACCAAGTTTATACAATGGGAGCAATGTTTTCAGGCGGGTATTTTCCTCACGAAGGTGGGCAAGAGCGACGGCTTCCTGAACAGCCTTGACCAGCTCCTCTGTATCAAGAGGTTTATCCAAAACACGGCTAAAGCCCTTGTTCATCGCTTCAACGATCATATCTACATTGGCATGACCGGTAACAAGAATCCCTATGATCCCGGGATTTGTCTGCCGAATTATATCAAATGTTTCCATGCCACTCATGCCGGGAAGCATGGCATCCACAATGGCCAGGTCAAAATGGGATTCCATTGCAATTTCAACGGCTTGCTCTCCGCTGTATGCACAGACCACATCATGACCAATATCGCCAAGAGCGATTCTACTCATATCGGCAATAAATGCCTCATCGTCTACAACTAGGATTTTATTTGCAACCATCGACTATTCTTTGTCTCTCAACTAGATAAGGTATCTTAAGAATTTGCAGACAATAAGCAGTACCGCAAGAAAGTGTAACAAAAGAATAGTACCATTGAGTTTCTCTGGTTTCAAGAGATAGCCTTTACCTTTTCCTATTATTTTCATTATAATAAAAAAACAAGTGCCATTTACTGCCTTATTAAGTAATTTTCTTGCTTTTTATGATAAAAAATTAAAAATAAACTATTCAAGACTCCATGGAAGACAGCTACTATGAAGAACTTCGTTCCTCCCAAGGAAGTAATGGAAAAAGCCCTGACAGGGGCAGAAAACAATACATACTCTAAGTCGCTGCAAACAGAAGGGTACCTTGAAAAATTAGAATTTTCGTTCAAAATCGAGGCATGAGAGAAATTTTACCGCAGGTACCCTGCAAGAATCACCCTAACTACGGGTACAAGTACCCTTGGGGTGCATATAGTTGATATTCCGAGGATATAAATTTTCTCATGACGAAGAGTTTGGGCGAAAAGGCAATTTTGCAAGGTGGCCAGAAGTTGCTTTCTGCTCACAACTGAACCAACCCAGGTAATCCCTTCCCCACTGTTTTGCACTATTCTTACTACCGGTAACTATGCAGAATACGAAAAACAACCAAGCCCCCCTTGCAGAACGGATGCGCCCGCAATCCCTCCATGAATTCATTGGCCAGGAAAAACTGCTGGGAAAAGGAAAACTTCTGGATAGCATGCTGGAGTCAGGCATACTTCCTTCTCTCATCCTCTGGGGTCCACCGGGAACCGGAAAAACAACGCTTGCCAGAATTCTGGCAAGATCTACATCAGCTGATTTTGTTTATTTTTCGGCAGTTCTTTCCGGAGTGAAAGAGGTAAGAAAGATCGTTGAGCAGGCAGGACAACTCAGAGACAAAGAAAATAAAGGAACCATTTTCTTCATTGATGAGATCCACCGGTTCAACAAAAGTCAACAAGATGCATTTCTTCCCCATGTGGAAAACGGACTTTTCACCTTAATTGGTGCCACTACGGAAAACCCTTCTTTCCAGGTAATTGCACCTCTTCTCTCAAGGTGCCGGGTCCTTGTCCTCACCCCTCTCTCGCCTGACAGCCTTCACACCATATTACATAGGGCTCTGGTTGATAGTAACAATGGCCTGGGAACCCATAAACTGACTCTTGATGAGAAGGGCCTCGGACTCCTCGTTGCATTGGCTGACGGTGATGCCAGAAAGGGACTAAACACCCTCGAAATCGCAGCAACTATTGCACATCACCGTTTAAAGACAAATAGTGACCTAAAAAAAACCATCTCCCTGGATGATATAAGAGAAGCCAGCCAACAGACGACCCTGCGTTACGATAAAGATGGAGAAGAACATTACAATCTGATTTCAGCCCTGCACAAAAGCCTTCGTGATTCCGATCCTGACGGCAGCCTGTACTGGCTCTACCGCATGCTTGCTTCCGGTGAGGATCCACTCTATATCTGTCGAAGACTGATTCGCTTTGCATCTGAGGATATCGGTCTTGCTGACCCCCAGGCCTTGATCCACACAATATCCTGCAGGGACGCATATCATAGCCTGGGACTCCCTGAAGGCGGATTAGCCATCGCTCAGGCTGTTGTCTATCTGGCCACGGCCCCCAAAAGCAATAGTCTCTACAAAAGCGAAAAAGAAGTAAAACAAACCATTGGCCGCAGTGGTTCACTTCCTGTCCCTCTTCATCTGCGCAATGCCCCCACCACCTTGATGAAAAAACTTGACTACGGCAAAGGCTATAAGTATGCACATGATGCGAAACAGTCACTGGTTGACCAGGAACATCTTCCCCAGGAACTCAAGGGAGAGCGTTTTTATTCTCCCACAACCCGAGGGTATGAGGCCCTTATCAAAGACCGCCTAGACAAATGGCGAGTCATTCTTCAACAGAGAAAAAACAATGCAAAGCCATAAACTCTATTTTCCGGGGAAACTCCTGTTTTGGGGGCTACCGCTCTTCTTTTTTTTTAGTTTGAGCAGCACCCTTCACGGTGCCTCCTCAACACCTGCTCTCCTCTTCTTTTCTGACAACGTCCAGGGCGAAACAGAACCGTGCGGCTGAAAATCCAAACAGTTGGGCGGTCTGTCCAAAAAAATATTTCAGATTGAATCTCTCACTGATCAACACAAAGAAGATAAACTTCTACTCGATTCCGGCAATCTTCTTTTCAAACGCCCAAGCGTTGCCGCAGGTCCGAGTCAGGAGCGACTCACGGCACAAACCATTATGCAGATTTATCAAAATATCGGCTATGATGCTGTGGGAATCGGTCCACTGGATATGGCTGCGGGTATTGATTTTCTACAGACTGAAGCAACTAAAGACTTCCCCTGGATTTCAGCCAACATCTTAGATGATCATGGTCAACCACTCTTTCCTCAATGGATCAACAAAGAAGTACAGGGCGTACAGGTGATAATTACTGCTCTTTCCGCTCCGCCGAAAAATATTTCCCCTGCCGTAAAAGTTGCTCCATGGGAATCCATCCTGCCTGAGCTCATGCCGCGACTCACTAAAGAGAGCAAAACCCCCTTCATCATTCTTCTCTCCACTCTCTCCACAGAAGAAAACCGTCTTATTGCTGAACAGTATCCAACCATCAACCTCCTGTTAGGTGCAAATCAACATCAAAGGAACGCATCCCCACGACTCATTAACAATACCCTTGTGACTCAAACGGAAAAGCAGGGACAATATCAAGGACTCCTGGAAATTAATTTTGGTAAACAGCGGAGCTGGGGACAAAACAGGGAAAAACAAATTGCGGATCTGCAAAACAGGTTAGGTTCACTGAACTGGCAACTTCAACGACTGGAAAAAAAATCAGCAAAGAGTGCATCCAAAGAAAAATACTCCAGGACCATCGAACGATTACACAAAGATCGGGAAGAGATAACCGCCAAGATCACCTCATTACAAGAAGCTATGGCACAGGAGCAATCTTCCGACATACTCACCGATCAATATAAATACCGCTTTATTGGTCTGAAAAAGAATCTGCCCAATGATGCCAACACCGAAAAGATTCTTCAAAACCTCAACCAACGAATCAGACAGCTCCACAAAAGGCCGCGCAAATCCCAGAACACAGCGAACAGCAAGGCACCCTTTGCTCCAGGACATGACCTCGTTGGATTCCGGGTATGCGAAAGTTGTCATCCCACCCAGACAGAATTCTGGCAAACCACACAGCACGCAAATGCGTATACAACTCTGGCAAAAAAAGAGAAAAATCTGGATCTTGAATGTCTTCCCTGTCATGTGACAAGAAATCTGTTCAGCACCAATCACCAAGATCTCTCAAAAGAGACCCTCCTTTCTTTGCCAAGGGAGTTACAATCAGTTGGCTGTGAAAACTGTCATGGGTCAGGAAAAAAACACAGTATCGACCCGGAACGATTTAAAATGATACGCTTACCCGGGAAAAACATCTGCCTCATCTGTCACACGCCTGAACATGACGACAATTTTGAATACGAAACAAAAATTGTTCCGATCTCCTGTCCGGCAGAATAAATAACAAAAAAAAAGGTGTCTTTGGAAAAATCCAAAGACACCTTCTATAAATAGCTATCTGAAAAATATCAGATCAAACCATCCTTAGCAGCCAAAAGCTTTCTGCAGATTAGGAACGGTCTGTTTTTTACGGCTCATCATGCCGTCAACCCACATGGAAATACCGTCGAGTTTTCCATCGAAAGCACCTTCGATAAGAGCTGCGTCATCAGAGATAACGACCAGGTCGGTACCTTCTTTGACAACATCGGTGAGCATAAGAAGAACAGTGTGACGTCCGTCAGCCTTAACTTCTTTCATGGCACCAATGAGATCGTCACGAATAGCAGCGACCTGATCAAGGGTAGCAAGCTCAAGCTGTCCAACACCAACTTTATTTCCCTTCATATCGAAGTCTTTGTAGTCACGGAAAAGCAGGTCTTTTGCAGGAACGCCGGCAACTGAAGATTTGGCCTTCAGCATATCCATGAACAGGCTGTCTGTATCATCAACACCAGCGATGGTTTTGAGATCGGCAACGGCAGCTTTGTCATCGTCGGTACAGGTGGGAGACTTGAAGTTTACTGTATCGGAAAGAATCGCGCTGAGCATTCCGCCGGCCACATCTTTAGGAATAGCAACACCGGCATCTTTAAACATCTTGTTAAGTACGGTTCCGGTGCAGCCAACAGGCTCGGCACGGAAGAAGATGGGCTGATTGGTGGTAACGTCACCAATTTTATGATGGTCTACTATGGAAACCACCTCAGCCTCAGTGATACCTGCAGGACCCTGTCCGATATCGCTGAAATCTACCAGGGCAACGGTCTTGCCAGCTACATCATTCATCTCTTCAGGAGCGGTCAGACCGAAACGCTCAAGAACTACGGTAGACTCAGGATTGAGCTTATCAAGTGAAGTCTGCATACAAGCTTTTGCATCCTGTCCCTGAGCATTAAGAAGAGTTGCGAGACCAATGGCTGCGGTAACTGAATCTGTATCAGGATTTGAGTGACCTGTTACGTAAATTGTCATGACGTTTTCCTCCGTAGACTATTTATTATGTTTTGCTCGTCCCTGAAGGGGCTTCCTATATAGAGAACAAGCAGTTTCTACAAATCTTAAATTGTCAGGAACAATAGTGCTTTAGCGAGAACGAGTCAAGAAGAAAAAAACGGCACACCGCTTGATTGCAAAAAGAAATGAATTAGAGCTAACAGCCTTGAAAATTTACCTTATTTCCTTTGTCGACCATACTTCTCAACATCATCCAAGTAAGTTTTTCGACCTGTTAGAGAATTCATCATTCATTTTTTTTGAAGCCTGCAAGCATCATCACCATCTCTGCTGCCTTACCTGAAAACGGATCAAATTCCCCCGTGACTTTAAACAAAAGCTGCTGTATATTGGCAGATAATCAAATGTTATGAACATCTTCTTTTTCTTTTTCTTTTTCTTTTGCTCAATGGTTTCAAATGCCTCTTGACGACGACAAAAGCCATAGTTCATCCTCGTCCAAAAAATCATCCAACTTTCTTCCTGCTCTTATAATTTTTCTCGTTTTTGTCACCATCGGAGGTTTCCTTTTTTATTTTCAATCGGGGACAGATTTATCCACCCCAGACACACCGGACCCTCATGCCCAAAACGATAGTTCTCTCTTAGAAAAACCTGCTGTCACCAGGAACACTGCTACAACCCTCCCCGCCACAAAAGCCCCTGCCGACAATTCCAAGAAACTGAAATCAGAATCAATTATCCATACACAGCTTCCTGATGTTGAAAGAGAACAAAATGAAATATCCATAACTCAGGCGCCTGTACCCGAAGCCGTAAAAATAGTACAAAATCCTATCATTCTTCCATTACCGGAAGCCCCTGATGGAAAGCTACTATCGCAATGTGAGAAAACCACCGAGGATATCAATCAGTTTTATCACCATCTTGATCAGCAGCAATATATGACGAATTACCACTTGACCACATCGAGTAAGATCCATTTTACTGCTCTCATCGATAAGCTGCTGGCCAACCCTCCTCAAGTAACCAGAGAAACAGATGATCTCTATACAATATTAAAAAACACTGCTCACTTCTTCAGGATTTCAGGAAAGGACAATATCCTGATGCTGAAAGGCATTCTCGACAGTGAAAGAAGTCTCCTTGAAGCTATCCTAGCAGATTACTATTTCCTCATCTCTTCACCTGATTGCAACGACACTCCATATGTCTTGAACATTGATCAAGATGCACTTTACGAATATGCCTGCTTTTTTCTCAATACAATGGGTGGCAGACTCTATCTCTTCAGAAGAGATTCTCTTTCTCGTATGGTTGTCACCTATTATGCTATTTCGATCATTAATCTGGCAAACGATCAGAATAATAATCGACATGGAATCGATCTAAAGCCTGCCATTGACATGCTCATTGCTGAAATGGAAGCGGGAGGCTCCACCCTAAAAAAACAAGATTCTTATCTTGACACACTCTATACGCTCAAAGAAAGGTATCAATAGGTCTACGATTCTTTCTACCTGACTCACCAATCTCTCTTATTTTGCCTCGGAGGAAAATTATGCATTCCTGGTATGTCGCCGTAAATGGCCAACAACAGGGTCCTTTTGACCAACAACAGATCCAGCAGGGATTTAAAACCGGTCAATATACTCTTAACACCCTGGTCTGGAGAGATGGTCTTGGCGACTGGACAGCAATTGCTCAAATTCCCGAATTGCAACATCACTCTGCTGCCATGGTTCCTCCCCCGCCAACATCATCATCAGGTATGCAGGCACACGAGATCGATTATGAAATATTCGGCAGCGAAATGCAGTTTGTAGAAATAGAATTGGATCCGCAGGAAAGTGCAGTCGCCGAGGCCGGAGCAATGATGTATATGTCCAATGCGATTCAGATGGAGACTGTGTTCGGTGACGGCAGTCATGCCTCTGAACGAGGCGGATTTATGGACAAGATGCTTGGGGCCGGAAAACGATTAATCACTGGTGAAAGTCTCTTTACCACTGTTTTCACGTTCATGGGTCAGGGCAAGGGAAAGGTCGCCTTTGCTTCTCCCTACCCTGGAAAAATCATTCCCCTTGATTTAAAAGACTATGGTGGAAAACTCATTTGCCAAAAAGATGCCTTTCTCTGTGCGGCCAAAGGCGTATCTCTAGGAGTTGCCTTTCAGCAAAAAATAGGCACAGCCCTTTTTGGCGGAGAAGGGTTTGTCATGCAGAAGTTGGAAGGGAATGGGTTGACTTTTGTTCATGCCGGAGGCACTATCGTGGAAAAGGAACTCGCTGCCGGCGAGACCCTTCGTGTAGATACCGGCTGCCTTGTTGCCCTGACTCAAACCGTAGAGTATAATATAGAATTTGTAGGGGGAGTGAAATCTGCCATTTTTGGTGGTGAAGGATTTTTCTTTGCCACCCTGACCGGTCCAGGACATGTCTGGTTACAGTCATTGCCATTCTCCCGACTGGCAGGAAAGATTCACGCAGCTGCTCCACAAAATAATGCAGGGTTTTCTACACAAGGGGAAGGTTCTGTTTTAGGTGAGATTGGAAACCTGTTCCAAAAATAACTTATGGGTAACTTGAAAAAAATATCCAGATTTACCTACTTAAAAGAAATCTCTCCAGACAATATTTGATTTTTTCGGCTATCATTAGTATGATTAATTATCATGGTCTAATTAGGAAAAGACAATTTTCAGTTTCCGCCTTACAGATGCTGGAATCGCTACCGTAAACGGAAACACTAAAGATATTATTCTTCTTGTTGTAAAAAACAAGAGATCAATACTAACATACTAAATTTACTTGATTTTTATTAGGACTATGCCAGCTGCCATCCAACCATACATTACCCAAACATACACTGGCAGCCAGAACTCTCAGCTTTCTCTTGGAGTCGAAAAGCCTGTAAGCAGACAAGGCTCAGCCGTTTCAACACCCCAGGACAATGACTCCATCACACTCTCTGCTGAAGGACAAAAACTCTCCCGCAACTCCTCAACCACTCCTGTTACTGAAAAGGATGCAAACCAAACCAGTAGTGAAAAAATAGGATTTGCCCAACAAGCTCTGACAGAAGAACAACTCAGGCAGATTTCTGAATTAAAAAGAAGAGATACCGAAGTAAAGACTCACGAACAGGCACATCTTGCAGCAGCAGGCCAGTACGCAGCAGGTGGGGCCTCCTTTTCTTACAAGGCCGGCCCTGATGGAAAGCGCTATGCAACAGGCGGCGAGGTACCCATTGATATTGGCAAAGAGAGTAGTCCTGAAGCCACTATCCTAAAAATGCGCACAGTCAAACGTGCTGCCCTGGCTCCTGCAAACCCATCATCAGCCGACCGCAGCATCGCAGCCCAGGCGACCGCCAAAGAATCCCAGGCCATGAAAGAAATCCTGAACAATACAGGAGAAGAATCATCCCAAGAACCTCTTTCTGCAACTGACCAAGATGACAACAGTGACAGGACAGGGAATTCTGGGAATGCGTCATCTGGCACTCAGAATAAAAGATCACCAATAGCTTCGATATCTGAATTAACGCGTAGAACCATGAATACTGCGTATCAGAACATGGCTGCCATGGCCGCCTGATTCTTCTTATCAGTTTTTCCCATCTAACCAATCTTCTCCCCTGGCAACAAGCAATGCAACAGGAACAATTCAACAAACAGCTTTTTGAATTTCTCCACCAATCTCCAACCCCCTTCCATGCTGCCGAGTATCTTGCTGATCATTTTCATCAGGTCGGTTTCCAACGTCTCCTGGAATCAGAAATATGGGAAACCGAAGCCGGCAAGGGATATTACTGTATTCGTGATAACGGAACCCTTCTTGCTTTCAAGCTCGCTGCTGATCCTTGTGAGATCACTCCATGGAGAATGACGGGTGCACATACTGACAGCCCGGCCCTGCAAATCAAACCTCTTCCGGACAGGAGTGGCAATTCATATACCCAACTTGGTATCGAGATATATGGAGGCCCCTTACTTTCCACCTGGTTCGATCGCGACCTGGGGATAGGAGGCAGAGTCACAATCATCGACGAAAACGACACCATCAAGATTCGCCTCCTGGATTTCCAAAGGCCGGTTGTCACGATCCCAAGCCTTGCCATCCACCTTGACAGGAAAGTAAACGAAGAACGTACAATCGACAGGCAGAAACACCTCTACCCTCTCTTAGGCCAGTCTCTTGACAATGAAGATTCTCCTTTCAGTGCTATCATTCACCAACAGATACAAAAACAATACCCTGACCTCTCATTCCGAGAGCTATTAGGTTTTGATCTTTTCTGCTACGACACACAAGCCCCTGCTTTTCTTGGGATGAGAGAGGAATTTATATCTGCCAGCCGTCTCGACAACCTGGTAAGCTGTTTTATCGGAGCCCAGGCACTGCTTCAAGACAAACTATCAGACAATTGCCTTCTCCTGTGCAGTAACCATGAAGAAATCGGTTCTTCAAGTGTTGCTGGAGCCCATGGTAATTTTCTCCGCACCACGCTTGAACGTTTGCTTCCAGACGCTCCTTCCCGTCAGATAATCTTAAACCGTTCTTTTTTGATCTCCCTTGACAATGCCCACGGAGTACATCCCAATTTTGTTGAGAAACATGACCCTCAGCACCTCCCTCTGTTAAACCATGGACCGGTAATCAAATATAACGCCAGTCAACGCTACGCGACAACAGGACGCTCGTCTGCCCTGTACAAGACATTGGCCCAGGAAGTCGGAGTCTCACCACAGGAATTTGTCATGAAAAACGATATGGCCTGCGGCAGTACTATCGGTCCCATTACTGCAACCGACCTGGGGGTACAAACTGTAGACCTTGGTATTCCAAGCCTTGCCATGCATTCCATTCGTGAAACTACTGGAAGCAAGGATCCATACCTGCTTTTCAAAACCATTGCCCATTTTTACAACCGTTCACAACTTCCACAGTACGAGACATAACCTAACTGAACCACTCAATTTTCCATAAGGAGAACAAGTGCCTTAATCGTCGACAATACCACTCGAAACTCTATTGTTTTTTTATTTCATTTCAAAACAATGTTAAAAATATATTCGTAAGACACTCAATGCTCCGATTTCTTTTTATACTCGTAATACTTCTCTCGTATGGCTGCCTTCTCCCCTCTGATGAGAGTAATGCTGCCCCGCTGCAACACGCTCTTGATAAATATAAAAACACCGGAGTCACACGTCAGTCCCTCAAACGCTTAGCCCCTTACAATCGTCTCATTAATTACTACTCCCAATTTACTTTTTTTCGTCCACGCCATAAAGTCAGCCCCGACTTTATCAGGGCCTTGATTCTTGCTGAATCGAGTGCTGATCCTCGTGCAGTTTCACCTAAGAATGCCATGGGCTTAGGACAGATCATTTATTCCACAGGAAAACAGGCAGCAAAAGAACTCTCCTGTTCAAAATTCAAATTTCGACATGTCAGCCGGGAAACCCTTGCCCACCTAAAGAAAGAAGACCTTTTTGACCCTGCTGTTAATATTCTTCTTACCTGTTATCTTATCTCAAAATACAATTATAAATTTAACGGCAGACTGGAATTGGTCTTGTCCGCATGGAATGCCGGGGAAAATCTTGACATTCTGACAAAAGGTCGCCCAGCCCCCTACCAGGAAACGCACAACCTCATCGGCAAAGTAAACGCCTACTATATCGATCTAATACAAAAACGTAATCGGACATCTACCTACCGCAAACAATAGTATCGTCCTCCTCCCTCCCTTACTTTCGATATTGTAAAAATCTTTTCCCCAATTCCCGGCTATCCCACCTTGCCACCATTCGATATTATTTCTCATTCCTATGTGACTCTTTTTGTATAAAAATATAGCACTACTATCACTTTTAACCTCTCGCGACTGGAACAAGTTCTAACTAACTCCTCCTGCAATCGAGAAACCATTTTTTAACACACAATAATTTCTCATAAATCAAAAAGGAATTCATTATCGTAACAAACTATTTGACCTTCCTTTACATACATGACAAACTTAATATAAGTTTATTAAACGTTATGTATAATTAACGTTTGTCATTTCGAGAGAGGAGCTGCTGTCCTGACTCAGAATACTTAACCTGAAAATATTTTATTTCGCACTCGTCAAAATAAAATATTTCCTCTTTGTCACCAGTGACAGCAAAAAAGATCAACTGAATATTATCACAAGGAGAGCCCTATGAAATGGTCAACACTTTCCAGTGCTGTTGCGGTTGGAGGTATACTATTTTTAGGCAATTACTGCCTTCAGGCCGAAACACTTACAGAAGCCGTCGACGAAGTTATCCAGACCAATCCTGAAATTCGTACAATCGCTCATAATCGCCTGGCAAGAGACCAGGAAGTAAGGCAAGCTCGATCCGGCTATATGCCCAAATTTGATGTTATTGCCGGAATCGGCGCCCAGGAAATTTACGAACCCGAAGATAACAGCCTTACCCCCAGCCAGGTCCAACTCAGTCTGAGACAAAACCTCTTCACCGGTTTTGCCGACATGAATGAGATAGATAGACAAGAAGCAAGGGTTCGTTCGGCTGCCTATCGCCTGCAAGGGACTACCGAGAATTTAGCTCTGAGAACCTCAAAGGTATATCTTGATGTCCTCAGACAACAAGAGCTCCTTGCTTTATCTCAGCAAAATCTTGAGACCCATCAGCGAATTTCAGACCAAATTGCCCTGCGCAGTGATTCCGGAATCGGCAGTAGAGCAGACAGTGAACAAGCATTGGGACGTGTAGCCCTTGCCCAGGCCAATGTAGTCGTAGCCCAGACGAACCTCATTGATGCAAAAAGTAATTACCTTTCAGTAGTAGGACACTTACCTGGTGAACTGAAAAGGCCCATATTACCCAATGAACTGATGCCGGAGTCTCTGGAGCAAGCCGAAGAGATTGCCATAGAAAAACACCCAACCCTCAAATCAGCACAAGCCGACATCGAAGCAAGACGAGAGCAATATGAAGTAGCAAAAGCCCCGTATATGCCAATTATTGATATTGAAGTAGACCAGACTTGGGAAGAAGACTATGACCGCCTCGAAGGACGGGACGAAGATCTCACTGCCATGATCAGGCTCCGCTACAATCTCTTTCAGGGCTTCAAAGACAAAGCCCGCAGAGTGGAAACAGCAGAGCAGATAACTGAAGCACAAGAAATCCGCAACAATACCCACAGGCAGGTTATTGAGTCTATAAGGCTTTCCTGGATGGCCCTCCAGGCTGTCATGGAAAGCGTACAATATCGTGAAGAAAGGGTAAAAGCCACCTATTCTACGGCTGAAGCCTATACCAAGCAATTTAATCTTGGCAAACGAACGCTGCTTGACGTTCTTGATACAGAAGCAGAGTTGATTAATGCCAAGAAAGATCTGGTCAACACCCAGTATGACGGCCTCTATTCACAATATCGTATTCTCAACGGAACAGGCCAAATCGTTGCCGGGCTTTCTCTGGAAATGCCGGAAGAGAGTCGTGTCGACAACAACGAGCAAGAGGAACGTACCCCCATCGAGCCTGAAGCTGTGACCGCACAAGTCGAATAGTTTCCATTGTATTTCCGCTCCTGAAAACGGGACAGAACTTCTCCTTTCTGTCCCGTTTTTTCGTTAGCAGTTCTTCCCTGTTTTTCTTCCAGGAATTCTGCAATTTCAGATTGTCACAGCTCTTCAAGTCAACACCTCTCTCTCCCCTGGAAAATCCTCCCAGAACAACCCCTTTCCCTTCCACATCTTAACCTATGATTCCAGATAGTTTCATACTCATTCCAATATACTTCAATTTATTCTAAAATCTCCTTCAGTTTTCAATTTTAGCGACTACAATAAGTTGCAGAGTTAAGGCAATTTTACAATCATCCGGGTTTTCCCCCTTATATTATGCTAATTTTTGTTTCTGAATGGCAGCAGATTTGACTTTACTATCTGGTCGCATATTTTATCTTACTAGTTCGCTGCGATGGACTTTTTTCGTCCTCTTTTTTTTCATGTCGACAAATGCTACCGTCACGTGCACAGCCTTGGCGAGCAGCAATTTCACATTGGACCAATCCGTACTCAATGCTACCGAACAGAAATATGGAACTAAGGCTGTCAAACGGCTTCTTGCCTGGCAGGATCTCATTCGCAATAACCAATCAATCAACGAATCCAAGAAGCTGGAAAAAGTAAATCGCTTTTTAAATTCTGTTGATTTTGTCGACGATGCAATACACTGGAATAAAGAGGATTACTGGGCGACTCCTGTAGAGTTTCTTGCCAGTAACGGTGGTGACTGTGAAGATTTCTCCCTGGCAAAATACTTTACCTTAAAGGCCCTTGGCGTATCAGAAAAGAAACTTAATCTCACGTATGTCAAGGCCGTGAAACTGAATCAGGCCCACATGGTCCTCACCTATTATTCCTCTCCAGCTGCAGAACCATTAGTCCTTGACAACTTGGTTCAGGATATCCGCCCTGCATCTCAAAGGAAAGATCTTGTACCGGTGTACAGCTTCAATGGATTAGGCCTGTGGATAGCCAAGGAAAGAGGGCGCGGACAGATGGTTGGTTCCAGTGACAGATTAACAAAATGGCAAGGCGTTCTCCAACGTATGCCTGACGGACTTCAATAATTTTAAGGTAGTTTCTATGACCCTTTACAGACAACTCCTGATTTTCATGCTGTCACTCTTCTTTGTTCTCTATATCGGAACATGGTATGCCAAGTTACAGTCCACTCGTAATTTCCTAATCAATCAACTTGCATCCCACGCTCAGGATACGGCCACGTCGCTAGGCCTATCCATCTCCCCACATATAGCAGCCGATGACATGGTGACCGTAGAAACCATGATCAGTGCAGTGTTTGACCGTGGCTATTACCGGATAATCAAACTGCAGGACATAGAAAAAAACCTGCGATATGAACAAACACTGCAAATCAAAATTCAAGGAGTCCCTTCCTGGTTTATCCGTATGATCCCCCTGGAGGCTCCCGGAGCGGATGCCATGGTCATGTCCGGCTGGAATCAGGCAGGAACCATTTACGTTGAAAGTCATACCGGGTATGCCTACAAGACACTCTGGGACACCACCATGAAAACGGCCATCTGTTTTTTGGTAGCAGGCATAACCGTAATGATTCTGGGCTCCATTGGTATCGCCATCCTGCTCCGCCCCTTACGTCGCGTGGAACAGCAGGCTGAAGCCCTTTGCCGCAAGAAATACCAGATTCAAGATCCACTGCCCAAGACAAGAGAACTGAGGCAGGTTGTCTCAACTATGAACAAAATGACCCTAAAGGTCAAAAGCATGTTTGAGGAACAGGCAGCAATTGCCGAGAAATTCAGGAAGAACGCCTACAGTGACCCCTTGACCGGCCTTGGCAACCGAAGATACATTGAAGGCCAGGTAACGGCCCGTGTTGATCGTAAGGGAGTAATTCTCAAAGGTGCATTTCTTCTGGTGCAGATCCACAACCTCCAACAACTCAATCAGGACAAGGGGTTTCAGGCTGGCGACAAACTGGTCACAAGAGCTGCTGAAATCTTGTGTGACGCAACCACCAGAACCGTGACCAACAGTGCCATAGCCAGGCTTACCGGTGGTGATTTCGTTATTTTCTTACCGGATGTAGCCATGGAAGATGCTGAACATGTTGCGAAAACTGTCACCAGAGACTTTTCCAGATTGGCCGATGAACAGCTTGGTGTTGATGAAAACATAGGTCACATCGGAGGAGTAGCATATGATCATCCCTGCTCATTCAACCAGCTTGTGGCAGAGGCTGATGCAGTGCTGCGCTCAGCCCAGCAACAAGGCGCCAATGGCTGGGAAATCCATTTCCTCTCCAAAACAAGCGATGAAGTGCCGCAGGGGGAACAGGAATGGAAAACAACATTTTCCTCCATCCTGGCTAGTAAGAAACTCTACCTTGTCGGACAATCCGTTGTCACAGCTGACAGTACACGCCGGCCACTGCAGGAAGAAATATTTTCACGAATTCCCCTTCCAGGCAGTGAGAAGATAATCAGTGCCGGAGTATTCATGCCCATTGCCGAGCGCCTTGACCTTGTCTCTTCTTTTGATCGTATAGTCCTGGAAAAAGTTCTCCAAATAAGTACAGACAAGTATGATTTCAAAGAACTTGCTGTGAACATGTCTCCTGCCTCTCTGCAGGATGCCTCTTTCATCCAATGGATTCTGCAAAAACTCAAAAAAGGGCATGCTCAGCTGCCAAAACTCATATTTGAATTCGCCGAATTTACTGCAGTACAACACCTGGAAGAGCTACGACAGTTTTCTTCCGAAGTGAAAAGGCTTGGGCATGATATTGCTCTTGACCATTTTGGTCAGAGTTTTACCAATTTTGGATATCTTAAATCATTGCAGCCGGCCTATGTCAAAATCGATAGGGCCTACACAAACGAACTTGAAAATGAACAGAGCGATTCCTACTTTTTCATCGGCTCCCTCTGTTCCGTTGCTCATAGCCTCGATATTCTGGTTATTGCCGAGGGCGTAGAAAAAGAAAAACAGTTCCAGATGCTCTCTGGCCTAAATCTCGATGGGGTTCAAGGATATTTTATTGCCAAACCAAAACAAATACTTACTTAAATAAAAAACATTAAGAAAACAAAATGTTATTATCTCTCTCCGACTCACTGCTTTTCTTTTTCAGAGGATGTCATCCACCACCAAAGATTCGGTTTCCATTTTTTTACGCACCTTTTTTCTTTCCCGAATCTTCTCCTGAGCGTCTTCAGGCAAATCCGTATACATAATAAGATTCTTGGCAACCAGGAGATCAACAAGATCTTCCAATATTCGTATAATCCCTAAATCCGAAACGGATAGTATTTTGGCCCAGAAATCAGAATCACCATTTTCTGCTAGAAACTGCAAAATTTCCTCATCCAGGGCAGACTTTTCTTCTGCACCCAGCCCATCACCCTTCTGAGAAACGGCGACTATCTTCCCCTCACTGTTTCTTTCAATATAGAGCACTGTTATCCCCTTCCCTCTTAGTATTACAATCCCTTTCCATATACGGTAAAAGTAATCCTTTGAAATGGTCTCCAGTCAGACATGTTACAAGCTTTCCACTTATACTATATATCGCCAGTACAAGTATATCCAGGTACAAAAAAGTGACTATTATTAAGAGCTATAGTGACTTATGAAAATAAAAGTGACAAAAAACGAGAAAAAATACAGACCGTCACACTTGACAATAACTCAGGAAAAAACTTTCCCCAATGACAGCAGCAGAAAGAAAAACTCATTGCTTGCATAACAGTGAATAGGTTCAATTTGAACAAGATGCTGCTGTCAGATCCACTCTGAATTTATCCACAGATTGTAGAGTATGAATGAAACCAATAACCCAATTCCTTGTGATTTGTTTTAAAGTAACAAATTCCCTAATTCTTATTCTTATTCTTATTCTTATTCTTTAGATTCCTCATCTTCCTGTTTAAATTTCTGTAGATCCCTGGCAAAACAATATAATTGTTCCTCTACCAATCTGTTAAATGAATCCTTTTCAAAGACATCTTCTTCCCCTCTTCTTCCTGCCTGCAATCCGGTAAGCAGTTCAAGAGCATCATCTACCGCATCAACACCATAAAGATGAAAACGTTTTGCATCAATTGCTTCAAGAACCGATTTTTTCAACATCAAGTGCCTAATATTGGCAGCAGGTACAATCACCCCTTGCTCTCCATCGAGACCGCGATGGCGACAGATATCAAAAAATCCTTCAATTTTCTCATTGACCCCGCCAATTGCCTGTACTTCGCCATGTTGACTGATAGAACCGGTTATGGCCAAATTCTGTTTAAGTGGGACTTTTGCCAGTGAAGAAAGCAGGGCACAGAGTTCTGCGCAGGAGGCACTGTCGCCATCCACGCCACCGTATGATTGTTCAAAAACCAGGCTGGCACGAAGACTTAAAGGAATAGTATGAGCATAGGTGGCACTGAGATAGGCCTCCAGGATCAATACTCCTTTTGAGTGGAGAGCTCCACCAAGCTTCACCTCTCTTTCTATGTCAATAAGTTTGCCGTCTCCAGGTCGCGTCTGGGCTGTAATTCTGGTTGGCATGCCAAAGTAACTATTACCGAGTTGCATTACGGAAAGACCGTTAATTTGTCCAACCTTGCTGCCGGAGGTCTCTATACGACGGATACCTTCATGGATCCCTTCCTGTATCCTGTCTTTGACCCGGTCCCCTCTCCTGTTTGCTGTGCTGATTGCAGTCTCGATAACCTCCACCCCGATACAATCATTGTTCTCTTTTCGAGCTAAATAGTCGGCCTCCTGAAGAAGATCCACAAATCCACTGAGGTGAAGAGACAATTTTTCCCGATCACCGGCTTCACGCGCAGCCTGCTCAATAACTTTTGCCACTGCCTGACGATGCAGAGGGAGCAATCCCTTGCTACTGGTCAGATTGGCAAGGAGGGACGCATAGAGTTGCTGGTTTTCCTCATTCCACACCATTGTATGTTCAAAATCAGCCTGAACCTTGAAAAGTGATTGAAATTCAGGATCATAAGCATTGAGAAGATAATAAAGCATTGGGTCACCAATGAGAACCACTTTGGTCTGCAGAGGAATCGGTTCCGGCTCCAGAGTAACCGTTGACATTAACCCCAAAAGCCTTTCCACAGGTTCTATCCTGATCTTCTGCGATCGCAACGTTCGCTTTAACCCTTCATAAGCAAAAGGTTGTCGCAACAATCTGCCTGCATCGATAATCAGATATCCACCATTTGCCTGATGCAATGATCCTTTCTGAATAAGAGTAAAATGGGTACTCAGCACGCCCATTTTTGCATGATGCTCTATCCTCCCATGGAGATTTTGATAAGTGGGAAGATCTTCATAGATCACCGGTGCCCCCCGCTCTTCATGGCTCACCAGGACATTCACCTTGTATTGATGAAAGGTGGCAGCGGGACTTAGTATACCAATAAAGGGGTTTCCCTTTTCCGGTTCTTGAGCACGGAGAAAATCATCTACATTTTCCGTAATTTCTTCCTCCACCCCTTTTAAATACGAAATAACGGGCTCATTCTCTTTATATTTTACATATAAGGCGTTAATAAGATGAGATACCGTCAGTCGTCCTGTCTCTTTTTTCAGTATTCGTCCTTCCTCTTCAGCCTCACGTTTCAGTATACTGACCTGATTAATTGCCTGTTGTAATTCCAGTTGATATTTTTCAATAAGAGTTTCAAAACGTTTCCGTTCTTCTTTTGGAAGATCCATGAATGCCTGACTGCTCATCGGTTTTTGTTCATCATCTCTTGCAGTGAACAATATTCCCTGCTCAGTCTTGATGACGGCAATCCCGTCCTCTTTGGCCCTTTCTTCCACCACATGATACAGGGAATCTATTTTTTGCTGAAGAGTCTCCGTTATCGCTAACTTCCGTGATTGATAATCCTCTCCTTCTATCACCGTCGGGATTGTGGTTTTAAGCATATCAATCAGCTCATGCATTTCTTTCTGAAAAATAGCCCCCAGCCCCGGTTCGAACTCCAAGGCTAAGGGACGATGACCATGCTTAAAATTCTGGACATAACACCAATCAGTCGGAGTCTCTTCCGACACCGCCTTTTCATTAATAAAGGATTGCACAACCGAATGCCTGCCAAATCCTTCAGGCCCCAGGACAAAGAGATTAAAACCCTGGTGACGGATACCTATGCCAAAGTCAACAGCCTCCAGGGCACGTTCCTGGCCAATAAATCGAGTAACCCCGTCGACCTCTGCAGTGGTTTCGAACGAAAATTTTTCTGGATTACAGTAGTGGTATGCCTCTTGCGAACTCAAAAAACAAATAGCCATATCTCTCCTTGGATTGCACTCCATACAGTGTAATACTTCTGCTCAAACGTGTAGATTTTCATGAACCTTTTTTGATGTTACTATACTGAATCTCAAA
Organism: Desulfocapsa sp.; assembly: GCA_030145625.1. GTDB lineage: Bacteria > Desulfobacterota > Desulfobulbia > Desulfobulbales > Desulfocapsaceae > Desulfocapsa. The sequence continues at coordinate 68,244 of JAQYVF010000012.1, forward strand.
GAAAAAGAGACAATTCACATCTCTCTCCCTCAATGTATGCAATTCTTTTTTCTCCTTGACCAGAAAGGTACCATTTCTATATAATTAAGGAGAGTAAATTATACTTTCCCTACCTTACTCGACCACCGGAGCATTGCATGAACAATTTTTTTGACATGTCTAATGAACTTGGTCCTTTCAAAATTATCCATATCTACCAACCCGACTCCGGCCTGAAGGCTATTCTCGTCATAGATAATGTATCTGTTGGGCCATCCATTGGAGGAATCCGTATAGCTCCTGACGTTACCGCCATGGAAGCGATAAGGCTTGCCAGGGCCATGACCTTAAAAAATGCGGCAGCAGGTTTGCGCCATGGAGGAGGAAAAGCTGTTATCTGTGCGGACCCCCGGATATCAATTGGAGAAAAAGAACCATTGATCCGATCTTTTGCCTGTGCCATTCGAAATGAAACAGACTACATCCCCGGACCTGACATGGGCACAAACGAACAGTGCATGGCCTGGATTTATGATGAAATCCAACGGGCTGTCGGTCTGCCTCCGGAGATAGGAGGAATTCCCCTCGATGAAATCGGCGCCACCGGCTACGGTCTCTGCCACGCCATTGATGAAGCTCTGGAATATTGTGACCTTACTCTCCAGGATGCAAAAATTGTTATCCAGGGGTTCGGGTCAGTAGGTATCCATGCTGCAAGGAATCTGGTCGCCAAGGGAGCTGTACTTATCGGGGCTGCGGATTCTCAAGGATCACTCTACCACGCAGACGGTCTTGATGTTGAGGAGCTTGCATCCTTAAAAGCCAAAGGCGGTGCCCTCGGCGACTCCAGTCAGGGACAAAAATCAGACCGGGATGCAGTCATTGATATGGCCTGTGACATCTGGATTCCTGCTGCCAGACCGGATGTCATTCATGAAGACAACGTCCACCGCCTGAAGGCCAAACTCATTGCCCAGGGAGCCAATATTCCTTTTACCGAAAAGGCCGAAGAAATCCTTCACCACAGGGGAGTTCTGGTTATTCCGGATTTCATAGCCAATGCAGGAGGAGTGATTTGTGCCGCCGTCGAATATCATGGAGGGACTGAGATGACCGCCTTCCAGACCATTGCCCAAAAAATACGCTGCAACACCCAGGTAGTCCTTGATCAATCTGCCCGTTCCGGCATAACGCCGAGAAGAGCTGCTTTGGACCTTGCCCAAAAACGGGTTAAAGCAGCAATGAAAAACCGTCGCTGGTCTCTTTTCTGATTCTTTCAAGAAGAGAGAATAAAATACACACTCAGGAGGAAAACCCATGTGGCGAATTCGCTTTCATGGTCGAGGCGGACAAGGAATGAAAACAGCCAGTCGCATTCTCGGAACAACTTTCTTCCTTGCCGGCTATGAAGTTCAAGACTCACCGCGCTATGGAGCAGAGCGTCGAGGAGCACCCATGACAGCATATGTCAGGGCTGGCCGAGAACCTCTCTATGAACGTGGTATCATCACCAATCCGGACCTGATTGTCGTAGCTGACTCAAGTCTTCTCTCCCTCCCGCTTGCCGGTGTCTTTCAAGGAATTACTCAGGATACGGTACTTCTTTTCCTGACAGAGGACCCTGAACTCAAGTTTCCCGTTCCAGAGGGCTCTATCAAAGCTGTTTTGGCACTACCTGTTTCCTTGCCCATTGATGGCTCAACATACCATACAAGGGAAAGCTCTGCCTGCGCAGGTGGTGCAGCAGCCCTCCTCTCTCTCCCTCTTCCTCTGCTCACCCAGGCCCTGGCAGAAGAACTTGACAAGACGCCTTCTGACCTACTCCAGCAAAATCTGACAGAAGCAAAAACGGCCTACGAGAAGATGCTCCAGTACCGGAAGTTGGTCAAAGAAACTTCCGTAAATCTGGAAAATGGGTATGAACCGCCACACTGGGTTGACCTCCAATTTGAAGATGCCCAGCACTCTGCGCCAGCAATCCACGGAGAAGCCACCAGTCTCCTGGTCAACACCGGCGCATGGAGATCCATGCGCCCGGTTATCGACCCAGATCGCTGTAACCGTTGCGGTCTCTGTTACACCTTTTGTCCTGATGGAGTGATCTCTCTTTCAACAGAAGGTTTACCGGTGATCGATTACGACCATTGCAAGGGATGCATGATCTGTACGATTCAATGTCCCATGCATGCCATTGAGGTTCTGGCAGAACATGGAGGAACGGATTAATGCGTAAACTGCTTACCGGTAACGGTGCCGCGGCATGGGGTATGCGGCTGGCAAAAGCCGACTACCTCCCTGCCTTTCCCATCACCCCGCAGAC
>JAQYVF010000213.1 GCA_030145625.1 Desulfocapsa sp.
ACGGAAAAGCAGCCTGGACGAACTCCCGCAGCTCTTTAATATTCTCAAGGGAGAGATGAGCCTGGTGGGCCCGCGCCCGCCCCTGCCCTCAGAGGTAGAACAATACCACCTCTGGCAGCGCCGCAAACTCTCCATGAAACCCGGCCTCACCTGTATCTGGCAGGTCAGCGGCAGAAACGATGTATCCTTTGAACAATGGATGCAGATGGATCTGGAGTATATCGACAACTGGTCCCTGCTCCTGGATTTCAAACTACTTGGCCTGACCGCAAAAGAAGTAACTTTTGGCAGAGGACATTAAGAAATCGATAAAAAATAGATATTATCGCTAAAATAAGTATATATACCTATTGCTTTTCAGTAAGAGTTCTTGTAATTGTAAGCGGAAGTAAATTTTTAAATTAAACACCTATCCATCTGTATATTTTTTCTCAGGAGGAGTCATGAAAAAATTATTTTTTGTAATTCTGATTACATTTTTTACCACCTCATTTGCCCTGGCCGCCTGGAATGATAATTTTCAATCAACCTATCAGCATGAAGGGATCGACGAAGCAGTTATTGCAGCCCTGGAAGATGGGATCGCTCCCCATCCCATCATTGTTGCCGGACAGGCAATTAAAGGATTGAACCCCCAAAATCTTATCAAGGCCCTTTATTGCGCGGGAGCCGATGGAAATGACATTGGCAAAGCCGCCATAGATAACGGCATTTCGGAACTGATCCTGACAGCAGCCTATGATAAAAGTGTCGAAGAATGTCAAGACCAGATGGCTGACACCCAGGCATACACGGTACAAGGCCCTAATTTTGCAGGCATGCCCAACAGACAACAAACACGAAAAAACCCAAGCCCCAACACTTTTTAGTTTTGCGTATCGGGTCGTTTTGTAAGTTCGCAGTTACACATGTGTTGTATGTCAAAGGCGCTACGTCAATCGTGTAGCGCCTTTTTTGTTTTTCCCTTCCCAGCACACAATACACACATATCCTTTGCGAACAGAGCAGCATCCCCTTAGAAATTTACCGTCAAAGAACACAGGATGCGCCACACGCACCCAGAAAAATACCTAAAGTGCAGCAGAAAACAATTTTATTGTATTTATATTATGCTCCACAGATTCAAAAAAGCAGCAGTTCGACAAGGAGAAGAAGATTATGAAACATCAGTACAGGGTAATCACCCTCTCATCATTACTAATTTTGCCGACCCTTGCGCATGGTACGGCAGAACCGTTCGACATCAGCATTGACAACCTGAACGTAATCCCACAAAACAAAATTCTTCTTGCAGCGGCCGAAACAGACGTTATGGGGCAAAGTGCAGGCACGACACCATCGCTGCTTCCTGAAGATGATCAGATCGACGCCGACAACCTTTTCGGCACTGAAGGTGGGTACTTTCATCCATTCATTTCAATCAGCGGTGAATACACAGACAACCTGTATAATATCGACACCGACAAAACAAACAATTTTCTCACCCGAATTACACCAGGGATATGGTTCTCGACACCAAGTGCCAAAGAACCTCCATTAAACATCGACCCCAGTAATACCGCTGCCGGGGGTCTCCAGTTAGCCCTTCCCTCCACAAAGGGTTTCGACAGATTCAACGCCTATCTCCTTGGTGGGCTGGACTTCAAATTTTATTCAGAAGACTCCGATCTCAATGATACGGACGCTCTGCTTGAAGGCCTTTTCCAGTATAACCTGCGCGGAGGCCTCTCTTTTCGCCTTGTCGATCGTTTCAGTCATGCCCAGGATCAGTTTGATGCAGGCAGCGCCACCGCTGTAAACAACTTGCGCCGTTATGATTCCAATGTTGCTCTTCTTGCTGCAGACTGGGATTTTTCTGAAAAATTCGCTGCCAAGGCGGAATACTCCAATTTCTGGCTCAGTTATGATGAGGACATAGACGAGTGGCTCAACCGTATTGACAACGGCATTTCCGCCTACGCCATCTACAAATACAGCATCAAAACCGATTTTTTCTTGGAATATCGATACGTTGATGTCAGCTACGACACAGCAACCGCAAAAGACAGCAAAGACAATTTCCTCTACGGAGGTATCACGTGGGATTCCACGGAAAAAACATCCCTCAGCCTGAAAGCTGGTTATCAGGACAAACAATACAAAGAGGACATCCTTACGGAAAGTGACAGGAATGGGCTGGCCCTGGAGATGGCCGTCGATTATCAGTACAGCACCAAGACATCCTTAACCCTTGCACTGAGCCACAAAATTGAAGAATCAGATTCTTCCTTGGCCCTGAACAAAAAGGTCTTCGCCAGCACACTCTACTACTACCAGGACTTCACCGATCGTCTAAAAGGCGTCTGTGCATTTTCCTACTACAATGACAATTACGATCAGATTCCCGGAACACCGGATCGAACAGACGACCACTTCTTTGTCAAACCTTCTCTGCAGTACACACTCAAAGACTGGCTCATGGCAGAGCTGTCATACAGCTATGACACCAGGAATTCCAAAGATGACTTTTTCGACTATGACACCAACACCATCTACCTCAGTCTGAATACTGCCCTATAAAACAAATCCCAGACAGCGACTTCCACCATAGACCAACGTGGAAGTCGCTCCTGCATAACTCACAACTGCTTCCTGAAAGTTTGGAGAATATGCCATATTCTCCTTGAAGGGATTCATTGTATCTGGTTATCTTTACTAGACGCTTTTCTTCCGGTAACACAATAGACAAATCAACTGCCCCCTCGGCCAATAATGAATAACGCAAAACCACTAGATCTTCCTCTCCCTTCGGCAACAGCAACAAACCTGCTGCAGAAAACAGTGCTCTGCCTACTGCTACTCTTCCTTTTTCCACCCCTTACACTAGCCAACGACTATATTATCGGTCCTGGCGATGTCCTCAAGATAACCGTTTATGATCACGACGATCTGAAAACCACAGTGCGAGTCACCGAAAACGGCTATATAGTCATGCCGCTCCTGGGTCAGGTAAAAGTGGAAGGGATGAAGACATCTGATGTTTCA
>JAQYVF010000215.1 GCA_030145625.1 Desulfocapsa sp.
ACCAGAACAGCCGTTTCTCCCATTACCCGGATCAGGGTCGATCCTTCTGAATTCATGTTATTTCACTCAAGGGTGAAAGAGCTGGAAACAGATCATAAAAACCTCTTTCCTGATAATCCAGGGGTCAGTGTTGTATACGAGTCGGTTATCCGTGATCCTGCATCGATCCTTAAAAAAATGATCCGATTTCTGGGCCTCGAAGAACAGGAGTTGCTCTGGCCGGACCTGAAACGAAGAAGCTCCGGCAACCTCTCCATGGAGATAGAAAATTATGACGAGCTCTCTATTGCCCTTAACGGCACGCAGCTTGCCGGGTATCTGACCTGAATTCCGAGATCCCGACTCGGCAAATTTTCAAAAGAGTTCCTCCTTTTCCGGTGGTGCCATGGATCAAGCAGTTTTAATCTTATACTAGCTGGTAGAGGAGCCGATCGCCCGACTCCCCCCCATTTAGAACCCATCGTGCCCAATTAAGGCAATAGGCTCAAGACAAAATCATTCACCTAACTATTTGGATCAAAAGAGGCTATGGTAGACCCTTACACTGGGTGGGGGGGATACTTTCATAAACAACCCAAATTTCTCCCAACAAAAGGATTTCCTCTGACTACGGCGGTTTAACCACTTAAACATGATCCGGATGGCGTGGTACCGAAAGTGGCTCACATATTTTGTATTGAAGGACACTCCGTAATACTGGATGTGTCCCCTCATTTTGATGCAGAATCGCCGCCAGATTTCTTTCAAGCCAAATCGGTCTTTAACCTCTCGGGCCCACTGACCTACTTTCGCCAGTTTCGCCCTGAAGCGCTTTCCGCAGGTTTTCACTTTAGGGATGACAGTTCCTCCTCGGGATCGACCCAGGTAGAAGGTGAATCCCAGAAAGTCGAATGTACCCTGCTTCCCCCTCTGCGTGACTTCCTTTTTGGAAAAGGCAACCTGTTTTGTTTTCTCTTCGTTCAGCCTAAGGCCGAATTTAGCAAGGCGGTTGCCGAGCGCTTTTTTGATCCGATCCGCGTCGTACTCGTACTGGCAACAAATAACCACATCATCACAATAACGAAATAATTCCACCCTCCCTGCACAGTGCCGTTTTGCGATTTTCACAAACCACTCGTCGATTACGTAATGCGCAAAAATGTTAGCAAGGACAGGACTACAGGGGCTTCCTTGGGGGACGCCTTCTTCGCTGACGGTTAGTTCACCCTCAGCCAGCACTCCCGCCTTGAACATCCTGATGAGATACCGGATAAACTTTTTATCCCGGATTTTCTCTCGCAGTACGCTTTCTAAGATTTTGTGGTCTATCGTTCCGAAAAAATTGGCTAAATCAACATCGATAACTGTGTGGACTTCATATCGATACAGGTGGTCACATAGATCCCTTATTGCATCATGGCACCCCCTGCCCGGTCTGAAACCATACGAGCATGGGTAAAACAGGGGTTCGTAGATGCTTTCCAGGACCTTCTGTGTCATTTTCTGCACGACCTTATCCTCGAAGTTACCAATGCCCAATGGACGTGTCGCACCCGGTTTCCCCTCCTTGGGGATAAGTGTCTGCCGCACCGGACCAGGCCGATAGGCCATCCGCTTCATTCTGGCGAGCAGTTCGTCGAGGTTTTCGTCCAAATTGGCTCCGTAACTTGCCTTATTCACTCCATCCACTCCAACGGCTTTTCGTCCGTCAAGCTCATTGAAGCATTGCATGAGAGACTCCTTGTTGAAAAGGTGTATCAGGTTATCGAACACCTTTCTTTCGTCTCCCGATGATAGCCAAGCTATTCTCTTCAATTTCGTTTCCGTCAATATCTGAAACTCTGTTGGTCTCACGACGTTTCCTTTCCGAGATCGATTTTACCCAGGGTCCTTCCCTCCACTGGCGTTACCCAGTTTCAACGGTACTATGACCCATCTGACTTCCTAACGGTCATCTCGACCTCCTCGCTTTTACACTTGTCGGCCAATACTCTCGTCCCTGAAAGAACCGTCAGGACCTCCCACGTTCACCTACTTGCTTTTGTTACATGCCATGCTCACAGACCCCGGGAACGCCACATATGTCTGCCCGCTTCCGACATATGGGATATTGCCTTCTGGCTCATCGAAACCATCGGCCATTCCTTTTATACTTTTTACGGAGCTCAATCACTTCAACCTAACGGCTTACGGCCTGCAACATCCCTGTCTACGCTTAACTCACGGCGTTACCGACGTAAGTCCAAGACTCGGTACGGAATGCGTCGGGTCGACGCTTTCCCGGTGGAACTTCCATCCACGAGCAAACTAGGCGCCTCGTGGCGCACCGATGATCAAGTTTTAGAATATTGACAAATAAAGTCCAAAAAATTAAATTGGTCTTCAAGCAGCAGCTCGATATTTCAAGGACGGTGACGGTTCAAAAGGTCCCCAACTCCTGTGGTTCATGTGTTTTTGAGATGGTTTCGGCTTTAGCAAATGCTCTTTTAAAAACTGGACTATCCGCTTGATTTCCTGCTCGGCATTATCCATGGATAGTAAATCGCTAAATTGCATTAGCAGGTTGTCCACCTTAGAGCTTTCTCGAAGGCTGCCGACAGTCTTTGCGGGCAGTTTGTTTTCAAGCAAGGCCAGTTGATCCGGGTGAAAGAAGAGGCAATGATCAACCAGCAGGCTCAGGATCAGACTTCGGTCCGACCCCTCCTCACCGGGCTGTTTGGTCAAAGCATCCCATCCTTCATGGGCCTTCCAGTCTTGGATGAAAACCTCCACGAGCCACCTCAAGGTATACGCTTGGATGACATCCGTAGTC
>JAQYVF010000053.1 GCA_030145625.1 Desulfocapsa sp.
AAAATCTCCTCACCCTCACAGGAAAGCACACTTCACAGTGGTGCTGGCACCAGCACGGCTGGCTTCATCGCAATCATGAGTCCGAAGGAAAAAAGCAGGAATTTGGGCCTGGCCGTCCGGCAACAGAGCAGTACTCCGATCTCCTCAAGGGAAAGAATCGGTTATCCTCCATCATGGGGAACAACTTTTCCCCATTTTTCACACCGCCATGGAACCGCTGCAGCCTTGATACCCTGCAGGGCCTTCACGATCTCCAATTCAAGGCCGTCTCCCGAAGCTCAGGTGCAACGCCTCTTCCTCCGGCAGGACTTCCTGATCTCCAGGTCAACACAGACCTCCACACACGAAAAGAAGAAAATCCGGTGGTATGCCTGAATAACCTGCTCAAAGAACTTGAACAAGGACTGATTACAGGAAGAAGCGGAATCATGATCCATCACCAGCGAATGAATCAAACAGCCTTTGATTTTCTAACAGTGCTTCTGGATCTCATCGCCTCAAACTCCAGTCTCTCCCCTGTTCGCTTCCAGGAAATCAGCAGAGATCAACCAAAGACAACCATCTAAGAAAAAAACAGCCTCGCATTGACAAGAAAGGCTGAAAAACGATATGCTTTTCTGCAGGATGAACGATTGAATGATGGTCGCAGCTCATCGGGAAAATCAGGAAGTTGCCTTGCCTTCTAAGCGGAATACGTCTTACCGATACTACAGATTCGCAGGGGAAATTTATCAACACAGCTTTCTTCCCCCTTCATCATTCATTATTCCCTGATCGACATTCGATACTCAAGAAAGTCAACCTGTGGTGCTGTTCAGCGAAAATCTATGCCGACTTTTATTCCTTTCCCCAACTGGAACCCAGATCTCAAGAAAAATCTGTTCCTGCTTATCCTTGGCTGCGCTGTGGCCTGTTCCACTCTGACATTTCTTGCCATCAAAGGACAGAACCTGTACCTCTTCAACACCCATAGACAGCACGCCGCCCTAACAGCAAATCATATCAATTCCCTACTGACCAGACAGTTGACCACTGCCAGCAAAAAACTCGGCCAACAACCCGACGTCCTTGCCAGTGTCCTTCACCAGACACCGCCTGACCATCCTCCTCTCACAGCACAGCTCCTAGGTATACGGGATGTCCTCTCCGTTGCCATTGTTTATGTCATGGATGCGCACGGAGTGGTTACGGCTTCCACTCCAGCCAGCAAAACAGGAGCTACCCTGACCGGCAACGACTATCGTTTTCGGCCCTATTTCACCAACGGCTTCGCAGGAAACATCACGTGTTATCCTGCAGTTGGTGTAACAACAAACAAGCGTGGACTCTATTTCAGTTCACCGATCATTGACGACAGTGGACAGCCTGTGGGAGTGGCGGTAATCAAATCCGGATTGGAACAGATCACCGCCATCCTTGATGAAACACCCTCAGCAATTTCCCTGCTTCTCTCGGAGCAAAATATCATTTTCGCCGCTTCCAAGACCAAACAAACATGGCTTTATCATGCTGGAAGTACACTGTCATCCACGCAGAAAAAAGAGATCATCAAAAGCAGACAATTTGGCAACAATTCCTTAAATGACCTGCCTGTGGATCTCAGCAAAGCTAGTGTCCTTTTAGATGGCGCACCCTACCGAGTAGTTTCCATTCCCATAGACCTTCCGGGATGGCACCTCAGTATCCTGGAAAAACAGCCACCACTCTATCCCATTATCTCCATCATTCTCGCCTTTTCCTTTTTCTTGACCTACCTGCTGGCCACAAACCTGATCGCCACCAGCAGCGAGAAACAACTCAAAACCGGGATGGCAACAGAAATTGAGCATCGAAAAGACGCCCAGTCCCAGTTACAGGAAAGTGAAAACCGTTACAGAACGCTCTTTGAAAATTCGCTGGATGCCAACCTTCTCATCGACACGCCTCATATCATCGACTGCAATGAGGCGGCCCTTCGAATCTTTGGCTACGACAGTAAAAAAGAACTGCTGCAGAGACATCCGGGGAAGCTCTCTCCCCCCCTGCAGGAAGATGGCAGTAAGTCCCTAAAAAAAGCAGAAGAAATGATGGACATAGCCATCCGCAACAGAAGCCACAAGTATCAGTGGCGCCATCTACAAAAAGATGGAACTCCCTTTTGGGCAGAAGTCTCCATCACTACCATCTCCCTGCAGGATAAAACACTCCTTCATACCATCATTCGTGATATCACGGAAAAAAAATATGAAGAGGAACAGCTCCAGCTCTACTTCCGTGCCGTATCTCAGTCCATAGACGGTATCTGCATCACCAGTTTGGACGGAGTAATGCAATACACCAACCAGGCCTGGGACACTATGCACGGGTACAGAAGCGAAGAACAGCTCGGCAAAAATCTGTCAATCCATCATACTGACAAACAGCTGGAAGAACACCTCGCAACGATGTTGCAAGAAGTCATTCGGGTTGGTCATATGATTCAAATCATCGGCCACAGGAAAAAAGACACCGCAGAATTCCAAACCCTGACCAGTATCACCGCACTTCTCGACAAGGAAGGAAATGCCTCGGGTTTTCTCGTCATCTCACGAGATATTACTGAAAGTATCGATATCGAACAAAAGTCACGGGTACTGAGCCAAGCTGTGGAACAGAATTTTGACGGAATAGTACTGACGGATTTGGACAAAAGAGTCCTTCGTGCCAACACCGCATGGGCCAACATGCATGGCTTCAGCGACAAAGACAGCCTTATCGACCAACAGTTGACCATCTTCCACACCCATGAACAGAATAAAAATGAGCTGATCCCTTTCCTCAGAAAGGTGCGGCAAAGAGGACACCACTTTGAAGAGATAGGCCATATGCACCAGGACGGCAGCCTCTTCCCGACGGCCATGAATATCTCCCAATTTCGGGATGAACAGAATTCCCCCATAGGCCTCTTGGTTACAGCCAGAGACATTTCCAGGCAGAAAGACACAGAACGGTCTCTGATCCGAGCCAAAGAAGAGGCAGAAGCTGCCAACCAGGCTAAAGGTGAATTTCTGGCAAACATGAGTCATGAAATCCGTACCCCCATGAACGGAATCATGGGCATGACCAGACTGCTCATGGAAAGCTCACTGTCGCCTGACCAGAAAAACCAGCTGCGGATGGTGCAATCTTCGGCCACCAGACTTCTTTCTATCATCAATGACATCCTCGACTTTTCAAAGATAGAGGCTGGAAAACTGCTGCTGGAGGAAGTTACATTCTCCCTTGAAGAAAAGCTTGATGAGCTGTTCACCCTCATGGCCCAGAAAGCTGCCGAACGTCATATTGCTCTCAAAAAACAGATCCCCAAAGAAATTCCCAACCACCTCATCGGAGATCCCTCCCGTCTGACGCAGATTCTGATTAATCTGGTTAATAATGGACTCAAATTTACCGAAAACGGCTCAGTTTCCATCAACATCACTCTGGAAGAGTCAACGGCTAGCGACTGTCTCCTCCGTTTTGCCATCCAAGACACAGGGATAGGGATTCCAAAGGAGAAACAGGCAGTTATTTTCCAATCTTTTTCTCAGGCCGACACCTCACATACCAGAAAATATGGTGGAACCGGTCTCGGCCTCACCATCTCCTCTCAACTCTGCCAGTTGATGGGAGGAGAAATCGGCCTGGAAAGTGAAGAGGGTACCGGGGCAACCTTTTGGTTTACCAGTCGTTTTAAACTTCCGCAGAAGACAAACAAGAGAGTGACCAGCAACTTGGGAACCGTTGTCCAAAGCGGTCTCAGCCGACAGGAAATACTCCAGGGAATGAACATTCTCCTGGCAGAAGATGAATTCATCAACATGACCCTGGCCCTTGCCCTGCTCGGCCAGGAAGGACTTCGGGTCACCACTGCTGTCAATGGCCGTGAGGCTGTTGAACGTTTCCAAAAAGGGTCTTTTGATGCTATACTGATGGATATACAGATGCCGGAACTGGATGGTTACCAAGCTACAGCAGCCATCCGAGCCCATGAAAAACTCCATGCCGAACATGTCCCCATCATTGCCATGACAGCCCATGCCATGCAGGGCGATCGTGAGAAATGTCTGGCTGCAGGGATGGATGATTATATCAGCAAACCCCTGCAGCCCGAAATTATGTTCCAGGTCATTGAGCGACAGCTGGTCAACTCTGTACTTATAGCTGACGATCAACCGGCAAGTCGAACCATTACCGGAAAAATATTCATGGACATGGGATGGCAAGTGACCCTTGCAGAAAATGAACAACAGGCCCTCTACGAATGCACCCGTTCTCAATTCGATCTCATCATTATGGATACTCACATGTCGAAAATTGACGGCCTGGAAACGACACGACAGATCAGAAAACGGGAAGAAGAGACAGGAAAACAGACCTGTCTCATAGCTCTCACGACCCAGCCTGAAGAAGAGGACGTACAGCAATGGCTGGATGCCGGCATGGATGCCTTTCTTGAAAAACCTATTTCTACAACTACCGTCCAGGAAACCCTTGAAAAACTCTCAATAAAACGGTAAAAAAAGTTACTCTTGAGAACCTTTCTCTTAAAAGTGTCGAAATGAATACATTGTCCAGATTTTTTTGTAGAAAAGGATTAGGCTCATGAGACGTCTCATCGTGCTTCCGTGGAAAAAATCCATTGAAATTGCCTACAAATCCATTCGAGCACGTTTCTTTCGCTCTCTGATCACCACCCTGACCCTGGTTCTGGCCGTCTCTTTTCTCGCCTTCAGCCAGGTGAGCATCGACATTGCCGACAACATGCTGGCAACGGGTGACCCCTCACTCTGCCAGATGCTGATGCGCTGCGGCTATGACATTCTTCCCGGCGACACAAGCCTTGCCGCATCACCCAAGCAACGCTGGATCATCACCCTTTCTCTGCTTGTCTGTGTTGTGGGAATCATCAATGCTCAGCTCATGTCGGTCACAGAACGATTTCGAGAAATCGGTACCATGAAATGCCTGGGGGCCCTGGATCGATTCATTGTTCGCATCTTTGTGATGGAAGCAGCCATGCAGGGATTCGCCGGTGCCCTGGTCGGAGCAGTAGTAGGGGCAATATCAGCTTTTCTTGCTGCCCTGCTTCGTTTCGGCCCAGACACCATCAACCTTCTGCCCTGGCAGGCCATCTTTCTTTCAACCCTCATAGCCCTTGTTACCGGTATCAGCCTAAGTCTGCTCGGCGTCCTCTACCCTGCAATTATGGCCGCCCGTATGCAGCCGGTGGAAGCCATGCGAGTGGAACAATAATGTGACGTTGGAATCATCAGACATACGAATGCAACAGAGAGAGAAGTGAATCATATTTACTTCAAGACCAACACAAAAAATACTCAAACAGACATGCCCATGGACCATATTTTTTCTTTGTCATATTATGATTATTACAGACACCTTGAACATTCTGTCAACGAGGCCTGATAATGTCTGAAAAACTTATCGTTCGCGTCACAGGCGTCACGAAAGATTTTGACCTGGGAAAAATCGTGGTCAAGGTACTGAAAGGGATCGACCTTGAAATCGAAACCGGAAAATATATCTCCATCATGGGCCCCTCCGGTTCAGGAAAATCTACTCTTTTCAATATGATTGGTGGCCTGGACAAACCTACCAAAGGCAAGGTTTTTATCGACGAAGTGGACATTGCCCAACTCGATGCCTATGAACTTGCATGGCTGCGCTGCCGAAAAATTGGCTACATCTTCCAGACCTTTAATCTCATCCCGGTCATGACCGCCCTTGAAAATGTCACCCTTCCCATGACCTTTGCCGGAATGCCAAGCGAAACTGCAGTGAGTCGGGGGATGAAACTTCTCAGTCAGGTCGGACTTGAAGGAAGACACGCACATAAACCCGCTGAACTCTCCGGCGGCCAGCAACAACGAGTTGCCGTGGCCAGGGCACTGGCCAACAGTCCATCCATCATCCTGGCCGATGAACCCACCGGCAACCTTGACCTCTCCACCGGAGAAGAGATTATCGCCCTGTTGAAACAACTCAGCCAGGAACAGGGAACGACAGTTATCTCCGCCACCCATGACTTCAAGATGCTCAACGTCTCAGACCAGGTAATCTGGATACGAGATGGACGTGTGGACAAGATACAGGAACGCACTGAGCTGGAAATCCACACTGGAGGAATGAGCAGCTGAGCCTCTGCATACGCTGTCTGCCGACACCCATGCCCTTCTCTCAACTCTCCCTCTTCAGGATCATTTCCCCCCTCCTTCTGCTCCTGACTCTTCTCCCCTCCTGTGCAGCCGCCTCTCCCCTGCTTTCCTTAAAAGAGCAGATAAGTAAACTGAGCAGCCATCCGGAGAGAATCACAGGCAGTAAAGGATGCACCAGTGCTGCATCCTTTATCCGGGATCAATTTAATGGTATGGGCCTGACTGCTGAGACCTATCACTTTCCCGTATCTGTTCGTCATATTACAGGGGCAAATCTGCAGGTGGGAGCAAAGAGTATCTCCCTCGACAATTTACTCTATAATGCCATTACGCCAGAAGCCACCAATGGCAAACTGAGCGGCCCGCTCTACTATGTCGGATCCGGAAAATGGTCGGAAATGCAAGGGGCTCGGATTGAGAATTCCATTGTCCTCATGGATTCCGATTCCGGTCAAAACTGGCAGCATCTTGCATCATTAGGCGCACAAGCAATTATTTATCTCAACCGGGGCAAGCAGCAATCGAAATACCTCTTCCAGGAAAAGGAAGAACTCACCCCTATTCAGCTCCCCTGCTTCTGGATGGAAGAAGAAGAGTTCTCTGCGATCTTTCCCGCCAGTACTCTCACCAACCCCGGACTGCTTGCCAAGAATGTTACAATCAACTCCCAGGTTCACTGGCAGGAGACCATGGCCGAGAACATCTATGCCCTGATTCCCGGCTCTGACCCGGACCTGAAAAATGAACTTTTGCTTGTGGAAGCCTTCTATGACAGTTCCGGATTCGTCGCCGGCCGTGCTCCGGGAGCAGACGAAGCTGCCTCCATTGCCACCCTGCTGCACACTGCTCGTACCCTGCAGGAGCACTCTCCTGCAAGATCAGTACTCCTGGTTGCCACCAGTGGCCACAGCCAATCCCTGGCCGGCATGCGCGATCTCATCTGGAGCATCAGCAGCAAATCAAAAACCTTAAGAAAACAAAAAAAGCAGCTCAAAACTTCTATACAAACAACCCTGAAAAACCTGGAGATCCTGGAAAATCTGAGCTGGCCTCTACAGGAAGATGAGGAACGCGATACAATCCTTGCCGAGGCAATGGCGGATCACCTGAAGCTTTCCGTGGATTCCGTTTCCCGTGAACTGATCAGCCTCCGCTTACAACAGGACAACAGTAGTGCCGGCAAAGAAGCGATCAAAAAACTCTCCAAAACCCGCCTCCTCTATCGACGCATCGGCTGGCGCAACTCCTTCCATGACATGGGGGCAGAAGAGACCAAACTCTTTCAAGAAGCCATCCCCCAGGCCATCACAAGTAACAAAAACAGAAAAATTGAACTCAAAGCCCACTCGAACGCCCTGAAGAGTGCCAAAAATTTTAGAGACTTAGTAAATGAGTATGATGTGGCAGCCATGGTTTCCCTGCATCTCTCCAGTCACGGAAATGGCCTGGGTGCATTTCACAAGGGTTTTCTTTACAATCTGAAAGCGGGGGTCAACCGAACCGGAATTTATTCTGATATAGCCGATCTGCTTGACAAATCCTCAAGTAACAGTTCCAGCACCACCCCCTACATCGACACCCTCAGACCCAGCCGTCTCCGCTCCTGGGACTCCTGGTTTCTTGACCAACCCTCCTTAGGTGGAGAGGTCACATCCCTAGCAGGTTTTCTTGGCATCAGTTTGGTAAGCACCGGAGATGCCCGCGCAGCCTGGGGAACCCCTTGGGACACACCAAAAAATATCGACTGGACAAATCTTGACAACCAGGCGCGTCTGGTCAGTGATATGGTACAGACCATGGCCGGAACAGCCAAACTGCATTCCGGCAAACTTCCCCGCAAAGGTTTTTCAACCGTTAGCGGACGAGCCAATCTTCTTCTGCAGGGAGAGCTCTTCGCCGACTATCCTGCGGCAAAGACTACCCTGCTTGCCTATCAAGGCTTGAAGAAATTTTACACCACTGTCGATACATCGGGGACTTTTCAGATCAAGGGGGTCGCAGACAAAAAACATGTCCTGGACAAGGTCATCATCGAAGGCTATCGCTTTGATGAGAAAACAGGACAGGTGCTCTGGGCCATTGATAAGAAGGAGACCGGAAAAAACAATTACCGCCTCAAAATCAGGAAACAGGAAGTCAAGACCGATCTCATCCTCTTCAGCTGCAAAGAGACCACCATCTTTGGCCTGCTCGAACCTCGCAACTTTCATTACCTGACTAAAATTCAACTCCTGGACGGCCGCCGCGATGCCCCGCCTCAGCATTACTGGTACAGCCGTATCGACACACGCAGTTCCACCATGGCCTCCATCTATACGGAATCTGGGACCTGGCTTAAGGCCACCCTGTCAGACAATGTGCTTACCCGCAAGCTGATCCTCACCAACGGTACACCACAGACCCCCATGGGATTCGGCTATTCGGTTGACCAGTACGGCGCCATCCACAACACAATCTATCAAACTGCCCGAGATATCTGGACTCTTCTTGAACCCAGGATTGAAAACCTGGAGAGCCACGGCATCTTTGACTCCAAAATCAGTGAACTGAAGAAACGTGGTTTAAATGCCCTGCACAGGACCGAGGCCAGCCTGGCTGAATATGACTACGAGACCTTCAGCAGTGCGGCATCAGAATCTCTGGCCCTGGCCGACCGGGTCTATGTGCAGGTGGAAAAAACCCAGAAGGATGTCCTCTTTGGGGTACTCTTCTACATTGCCCTGTTTGTTCCCTTTGCCTTTTGCATGGAGCGCTTCCTCTTTAATTTTGCCAACATCTATAAACGGATCGTGGCCTTCAGCGCAATCCTGCTTATCCTCATCGCTGTTATTCGCCAGGTCCATCCCGCCTTTCAACTTGCATACAGCCCCACAGTGGTCATTCTCGCCTTCTTTATCATCGGCCTGTCACTGATGGTCAGCCTCATCATCTTTTTCCGTTTCGAAGAAGAGATGATACTCCTGCAACGCCGGGCCAGTCACAAACGTCCTGCGGAAATCAGTCACTGGAAGGCCTTTACCGCAGCCTTTTTTCTGGGTGTGTCCAACCTGCGACGGAGAAGAATTCGTACGATTCTCACCTGCCTGACCCTTATCATTCTCACCTTTACCATCATGAGCTTCACCACGGTAAAATCAGGAAAACGTCAGAGCAGGCTCTTTTTCCAGGAAAGCGCCCCGTATCAGGGACTGCTTCTGAAAAAGGTGGACTGGCAGAGCCTGCCGGTGGAAGCGGTAAGTATTCTTGTAGAGGGGTTTCAGGATGCCAGTGGCATCGCTCCCCGTATCTGGCTTGAAGCAAAAAATTCCACCCAGGCCGTACATGTTCCGCTTCAGCATAACAACAACAGTGCAGAGCTCCAGGGACTTATCGGACTCTCACCATCTGAAACCGAGGTCACAGGACTTGACAAGCTGCTCACTGCAGGACGCTGGTTCACCAGTAATGACCGCCTGGCCATCATACTGGACCGCAATATGGCTCAGGCACTTAACGTTCCGACCGACGGCACTGGAAAAATCAAAGTCTGGGGCCAGGACTTTACCGTGATCGGCAGTTTTGATGGAGCATCCTTTGATCAGGCCCTGGACCTCGACGGTGAATCACTGACCCCGGTCACCTTCCCGGAGGAATCAGGGGCCGCGATCACCGAAGTCGAGCAGGAAGCAATGGAATCAGGAGATGACATCCGATCTTTTCAAAGCCGCTACCATCATATTCCCGCCTCACAGGTAGCCATCATTCCGGCCACTACTCTTCTTACCATGGGCGGAAAGCTGAAGAATCTGGCGGTTCTTCCCCAGGGTAAAGATTCCATCAGCGACACTGCAGAAAGACTGGTGGACCGCTTTAGCATGGCAATCTTTGCCGGAGAAAAAGATGGGGTATGGCTCTACAACCAGAGTGACGCCATAAAATACAGCGGACTACCCAACATACTGATCCCACTACTCATCTCTATCTTCATTGTCCTTAACACCATGATCAGCTCGGTATACGAGCGAAAAAATGAGATTGGCATCTACACCTCAGTGGGGCTTGCCCCCTCCCATGTCTCCTTTCTCTTTGTCGCCGAGGCCCTTGCCCTGGCCGTCATATCCGTGGTCCTTGGCTACCTGCTCGCCCAGATATCGGCCTCACTCTTTGCCGATACCAGACTATGGGCAGGACTCACGGTGAACTACTCCTCCATGGCAGGTGTTGCCGCTATGGTTCTGGTTATCGGAGTGGTCCTGCTTTCAGTAATTTATCCGTCTCGAGTGGCAGCCCAGATCGCCATCCCTGATGTCAACAGCACCTTTACTCTGCCCAAACCCGTTAATAACCGAATCACCATCACCCTGCCCTTTTTCATGAAATACGACGAGCATGATTCCATCGGAGGATTCATCTACAGCTATTTCAGCTCCCACCAGGATGTCTCCCACGGAATTTTTTCCACCGGTCCGGTGGAGCTGGTGTTTGCCTGTGGCAACATAGATCAGATGAAAAAGCGACTACAAGATGCTAAAAATCCACACGAAGTTTACTACACCTATATCCGGTCAAAAGTATGGCTTGCCCCTTTTGACTTTGGTATCATGCAATGGGTGGATATCCAATTCTGTCCCGTTGAAGGAGATGAAGCCTACCTGGAGATCAAAGTCACCATGGAACGTCGCTCCGGCGAGGAACAGGTCTGGCAGCGAATCAACACCTCCTTTCTCCATAACTTACGAAAACAGTTACTGGTCTGGCGCTCCATTGATGATGCGAGCCATAAACACTTTGCTGAACAGTTCAACCAAATCGCAGCCAAGAGTCAGGCCACAGGAGAAGAACGCCATGCATAGCCTGAAGTTATCAGCATCACAGATCCTCCAAGGGTATGATTATCATGCATGAGCAACAGAAAACAGGATCAACCATTCGCCTGCGTGCCTTTTTCATCGGTATAATTTTCGCCGTTGCCATCTGTCTGCTCACGCCCTTTAACAATATCTACCAGCAGGCAACACCTCTCGGTGGCGGACATTTTCCCCTGGCACCCTTTTTCATTTTTCTCCTGCTCACCATCCTTACTGCTCTAACGGCTAAAGTCTTCCGCTCTACATCCCCATTTTTCTCCGGAAGCGAGCTGTTGATTATCTGGATAGAAATGGTCATTGGTTCAGGAATCGCCTATACCGGACTTGCCCGGACCTTCCTCCTCAATATCACAGCTCCCATCCATTACGCCTCGGTCAGTAACCAATGGCAAGAGAGCCTGCACAGCGTCCTCCCCTCCGGGATTACTCCAACCGATAACAGGGCCATCGAGATGCTTTATACCGGGCTTGCCGGAGGAAGGGATATGAGCTGGCTGGAAGTGGCTTCTGCCATCCCCTGGCAGCCGTGGCTCACTCCGCTCATGCTCTGGAGCTGTTTTGTTCTTTTGTCCTACGGATTCATGCTCTTCATCATCAACCTCCTCTCCCGCCAATGGATCCATAATGAACGAATAAATTTCCCCCTGCTTCGCGTCCCGGAAATGTTGAGCAAATCCTTTGATGAAGGAAAACTCAGCACTTTTTTCAGTAATCGCTTCCTCCTGGCTGGCCTCCTTTTTCCGGTTTGCCTCCACCTCCTGAACGGCTTTCACTTTTATTATCCCTCTGTGCCCCAGTTGCCAACATTGATCCTGGCCGGCCCCTACTTTCCGGACTTCGGTCTTTTCTCCGGCTTTCAGAAACTCAAGATATACATTTATCCGGCCTTTATCGGCTTTGCCTTTCTTACTTCTCGGCAGATCTCTTTCAGCTTCTGGTTCTTCTTTATTATCGGCGGACTCTTTTTCGGTATTCTTGGCATGCTCGGCTATACCATCCCCGCCTCGGAGTTGGGTATCACTTTTGGTCCTACGCTGGCCAGACCTGAAGAAACACAGATGATCGGTGCTTACGGCATCTTCTTTTTCTTTCTCCTCTGGCTGGCAAGGGGTCACCTCCTTGAGGTAACCAGAGAATCCCTTTTTCTTGTAAAACCCAGTAAATCACGAACTGAATGGTTCGATGTCCGTTTTTCTTTCTGGGGCTGCATCTTCTGTTTCGGGGCTCTGCTCTACTGGGCCACCTGGCTGGGCCTGGATCTCTCCACAGCCTTCCTTTTCTTCTCTGCGGCATTTATGATCATGCTGGTAGCGACCAGGATTATCTGTCAGGGTGGCCTTGCCTACTTCACTCTACCCATCGCCCCCATGGACGGCTTGATGGCTATCAGTGGAACCAAACTCTTCAGCGGGGTAAACGGATTGATTTGCGGAATGTGTCAGAAGGCACTTTTTGTCGACCTTCGTGAATCCCTGATGCCCTCACTCCTGCACGCCCGTAAACTGAGTCATAGCAGCAGTACCGGGCTCCTGATCTTTTCAGGTCTCTTTTTCACCATTCTTGCAAGTCTTGTGGCCTCAATTCTTGCTATGATGACCCTCTACTATCGATATGGAATCAGAGAGTTACAGATGGAATGGGCAAACCGGACCACGGTGACGGTCTTTGAAAATGTGCACAGACTGCTCACAGCTCCCATGGAACCAGGGAGCTGGATTACCTTTTTTGCCATATGCGGGGCAGTGGTCATGCTGATCCTGGTCATCTGTTACCACCGTTTCTACTGGTGGCCAATCCACCCACTGGGCTATCTGACTGCATACAGTTCAGCCATGCGTATCCTCTGGGTCAGTTTCTTTGTCGGCTGGGCCTGTAATGCACTCTGCATGCGTTACGGCGGTGTCTCTCTTTTTAAAAAGGTTCAGTTTTTCTTTATTGGACTCATCATAGGTGACTTTCTGATGGGAGGAGGCTGGGCTATTGTGGGACTCTTTACCGATTCCGGTTACCAGGTACTCCCTGACTAAAAAAGCTAGAGGGAGAACGGTTGGAGACTAAAGGAAAAAACAACTCTACCTTCAGCCTTCCACCCTAATCATCTGAGAATTTAATATTATGTATGATGACAAAGAACTAAAAGAATATCGTGACCTCCTTAAACCTCCAGACCATTTTGAAGAGGGGTTTGACTGGAAAACCGTTGTCGGGGCCATATTCATCGGTTTCCTGATGATGCCGGGTTCCATGTACCTGCAGCTGGTGATTGGCCAGGGAATCGGACCGGCAGCACGCTGGGTAACCATCATCCTTTTTGCCGAGGTAGCCAAAAGGGCGCATTCTGAACTGAAACAGCAAGAGATCTTTCTCCTCTACTACATGGCCGGTGCTGCCCTAGCCTCACCCTTTTCCGGCCTTCTCTGGAATCAGTATCTGGTCCAATCCGACGCGGCAAAGATGCTGGGACTGGCCGAATTTATCCCTTCCTGGGTAGCCCCTGGTGCGGAGTCCCAGTCCATGGTGGAGAGAACCTTTTTCCATAGGGACTGGTTGATCCCCATACTCCTTCTGGTCGGGGCCCAAATTATTCAGCGTATTGACCATTTTGGTCTCGGCTATGCCCTGTACCGCATCACCTCTGATGTTGAAAAACTGCCCTTTCCCATGGCCCCTGTAGCAGCGCTGGGCACCATGGCACTTGCCGAATCCACCGAAGAAAAGAAAAAAAGCTGGAAATGGCGGGTCTTTTCCATTGGCGGGGTCATAGGTCTGGTCTTCGGTGCCTTCTATGTCCTCCTTCCCATTGCCTCGGGCCTGATCTTCAACGAACCCATCCGTCTCATTCCCATCCCCTGGATTGAACTGACTGAACACACAGAAGGCATACTGCCGGCAGTGGCAACAGGAATTCAGCTGGACCTGGGGCTGGTCTTTATTGGCATGGTGCTGCCGTTTTGGGCCGTCATCGGCGGACTCATTGGACTTGTCATTACCATTATTCTCAACCCAATCCTGTATAGCCATGGCATTCTGCAGCGCTGGCATCCCGGCATGGCCACTGTGGATACAGTCTTTGCCAATAACTTTGATTTTTACATGAGCTTTGGTATCGGACTGGGACTGGCCATTGGTGTCATTGGGATCTGGTCCGTATTCCGATCCTACCGCAGCACGAAGGAACATATGGGCACCCTGAAAGATCTCTTTCAGCCTCCGGCCGGACGAGGAGATTTTAACTTCTGGATCTCAATTGCAATCTACTTCTTCTCCACCCTTGCCTATGTAGGACTCTGCGTCTGGCTGGTTCCCTCATTCCCCTGGATCTTTTTCCTGGCCTACGGATTTATTTATACCCCCATTATCTCCTATATCACCGCCAGAATGGAGGGCATTGCCGGGCAATTTGTCAGCCTCCCCCTGGTTCGAGAGGCCAGTTTCATAGCAGGAGCACGTTTTTTCGGCTATCAGGGACTGGAAATCTGGTATGCGCCGATTCCCATCCACAACTACGGTGAGGCCACCGTACAATTCAGACAGATTGAGCTTACCGGAACCTCCATTCGAGGGATTATTAAAGCGGAAATCGTGGTCTTTCCCATTGTCATGGTGGCCAGCCTGCTCTTTTCTCAATTTATCTGGAGACTGGCCCCCATCCCCTCCAGCCACTACCCTTTCGCCCAGGAATTATGGCACCTGCAGGCCCTCAACACCCTGCTGATGCAGACCTCTACCCTGGAAGGAAACTCCATGTTCTACCAGGCCCTGAATGCAGGCACGGTATTTTCCGGTCTTGGTTTTGGCCTGATCATGTATTTTGTCCTCAGTCTCTTTGGCCTCCCAATCCTTCTTATCTATGGAGTAGTCAGGGGACTCGGCCAATCCACTCCGCACGGCCTGATCCTTGAGGTATTGGGCGCCTTTCTCGGCCGCTACTTTTTCCTCAAGCGCTACGGTCCCATGTGGCGGCAATATGCCCCGGTACTCCTGGCAGGATTTTCCTGCGGTATGGGCCTTACCGGCATGTTAGCCATGGGCCTGGCCCTGATCATGAAATCCCTGGGGCACATGGCCTATTAATATCTTCATGGTAACAGCGATAGAGGAAGAGTTCGACAACGCTTCCTTTCCTTCGACATCATGAAGATTTAATCAGGCCAACACCCTTTGCACGCCCTATAAATTCACACCCTGAGGTTTTACAAGTTCGATATTTTAATGGTGTTTTTTTAAAACCAATCCCTTAGGAATCGCTCATCACTCTCGAACAGAACCTCCTGGAAAAAAATTTGGATATTTTTTTACTGATGATTATGGTATGTTACAGATCATCAGAGATGAATTAACATTTTCCCTGATGGCAGTTTGTAAAGATCAAGGGCAACAACCAGGAAAGCCACCACAAAAAAGTGTCTTCTTCCTCTTATACAACTGGAAAGTCACCAGTAGCTCTTCGATCTTTGCTGCTGAAAACTCATCTTTTCCCTTTCCTGATATCTCTCCGAAGGATTTCCGGAAAGCTGCTAAATAAAGAGCACAAACTGGACGATACGACTTTTATGAGAGTTACAGCGCCACATATCCTCAACAAGAACCACTTTCTGTCCACTTTTTTTTCCAAGGCCCGTTCTCTGCCCATTGCCGTTAAACTGGCACTTATCATTACCACTGTCATTATCGTCGGCATGGGCTTACTCAGCCTTTTTATCCTCGGTAACCAAAGCACCGTTTTTGACCAGCAGACAGACGCCTATGCCTCTGCTCTCGGCGATCAACTCTCCGCTGCAGCCATCGAACCGGTTCTGGCCGGAGACATCCTGGCCATTGATCAACTGACCACCAACCTGGCAAACAATGAAGGGATAGAGGGAGTCGCCATATTCTCCGATCAATCAACAATGCTCTCTTCAGTCGGGATAAACCCAGAACAGGACCCTGCCCTTTTTCTTCCCAAACAGCCACTGTACTGGCAGATCGGTGAGAGCCAAAAAATCGGTCTCACCTCCTATGTCAGCAAGATCAACTTCCGGGACCTGACTGTTGGCTACTGTCTCATCACCTTTGACCGTTCATTCATGAATACCGCCTATGGCAACACCATTCGAACCATTTCGGCAATCACAGCCCTGATGGTTTTTTTGGGCATCATAGTCGCAGCTTTTCTCAGCAAACAATTATCCAGGCCCATTCAGCATCTTGTGGAGGGTAGCCGAGAAATTTCCCGTGGAAATTATCTTTATCGCTTTCATGAACGTCGTCAAGATGAGCTGGGTCAGCTTATGGGATCCCTGAATACCATGACTGAAGGATTGTTGCGCAAAGAACAGGTAGAACGAACATTTTCCCGCTATGTCTCACCCAATGTGGCCTGCGCCCTGATGAACAATATGGAACAGATCCATCTCGGTGGCAGTCATGTGGAAGCCACGGTGCTCTTTGCCGACATATCTGGTTTCACCAGTCTCAGTGAAGGACTGGAACCCACAGCAATCAATAGTCTGCTCAACGAATATTTCACCCTGATTGATCAGGTTGCCGGCAAACATGGCGGCCATATCGACAAATACATTGGAGATTGCGCCATGATCCTCTTCGGCGTCCCCCTCCTAGATAAAGACCATGGCCTCAATGGCATCAACTGTGGTGTCGAGATCCAACAGGTAATCAAGGAATATAATCTCACTCGCCTGAAACAAGAAAAAATCACCGTTGAATTCAGTATAGGCATTAACAGTGGAACTATGCTGGCCGGAAATATGGGTTCAGAAAGACGCATGGAATATACGGTGGTCGGCAATGCCGTCAACCTCGCCTCCCGCCTCTCTTCCATAGCCACTGCCGGTCAGGTAATCGTTACCAGGGAATTACACGATAGTCTTGGCCTTTCCACACAGTTCGAAACCTCCCAAGCAGGAACAATTGCACTACGGGGAAAAACAGAACCGGTAGAAGTGTGGCGCATTGAGCTCCCACTGAGCATACTTGCCACCCCTGAACTCTTTGACACAATCCCACCCGGCCTGGTTCACTGATACAATTATGAAGTCCTCTCTTTTTCTCCTTGCTCTTCTTTTGCTCCTGCACGGCTGTGCCCCTCTCGGTCATATCGATCCAGGAATAGACCGTGTTCAATTGGTCGATCAATACCTTGCAAAACATGAGTACAGTAAGGCTCTCGCCCTCATTGCCGACATCTCCAAAAAAGATCCTCAGGCCCTGCAACTGGAAAAAAAACGAAAAACGATACTCGACCAACTGCAAACATTTGAACAACAGACAATAGCCATTGCCCTCAAACAGGAACGCAAAAACGACTGGCCGGGAGCCAAACTCACCTATGAAGAGGCACTGAAAAAACTCAACACCTCCAAGCCCCTGGATGAAGCGCAGGAGTCCATGCTCAAACGTTTTCAGAGTAGAATGGACGCACTGAAACATGAAGAACTCATCATAACCGGAGAGTGGCTCAGAAAAAAACTTCCTCTGCTGCGCAGCCTCCATGCAAGTGATCCTGGGGACTTGATCATTCAATGGAGATATTCCCGTACCGAAAATGAGGCCAAAGAGACTGCCCAGGAGTTGCTCAAGAGCGGCAAGCAGATGCTCGATGCAAATAATCTTGCCATGGCCCAGCGCATCTTGCCCCTAGCCGTGGAACTGGATCCTGCTCTCAGTACCGACGCCACAGTTACACGCCTGGATAACAAGCTACAAGCGAGAAAAGATAAAAAGTTGAAGGATAGGCGTAGAGTCGCTCAGAAAAAAGACGAACAAACGATTGAGGAATTCAACAGGGCCATGGCCCAAAACAAGCTGGCAGAGGCCCGCCTGCATCTCAACCAACTGACTCCGGCGACAAAGGCATCCATGGCCGCAGAACTGATGCAAGAGCGCTTGGACAGGGCCATGGCCGAGTATATCCAGGAAGAACTCTCCATTGGCAACTCTTTTTATCGGGCGGGTGAATATAAACAGGCGATCAAGGCCTGGGAGAATATCCTGAGGCTCGAACCTGACAACGAGACGGTCCAAAGCAAAGTAAAAAGGGCAAAAAAGGTGGTTAGAAAATTAAACACCTTGCAGGAACGACAGAAAGAACAGTAAGTGATCGTCTCACTCATCCTCCGGCGGATCTTCCCGCCAAGCCTCCGGCGAAATATGACTAATCAGGTAATTCCTCTGATCGGCAAAGCGGTTGATATGAAGCTTGATAATCTTCTGCACCGCAATCGAATACGAATCGGAGAAACGCTCCATGACCTTGGTAAAGGCCTCGCGACTGATGGTCAGCAGGACTACATCTGTCCAGGCCCTGGCTGAAAATGGCCAGTCAAATTCAGCCAGCAGTGCCAGTTCACCAAAGTAATTAATGGAGTCTGCACCAAGCAGCTGCAAATGGAAACGGCGTCCCTTATGACTTTGATAAATATCAACCTTACCCGACATAATAAGAAAGATGCGATCGCAACGCACATCTGCGTTTACAATAAGATCCCCTCTATAATATTCTTCTCTTTTGGCAAGATAGGCGAACATCTTTGTGACTCCGGCCGGTGCACCGGAGAAAATAGGCAGCCTGTTTAAAAACTCCTGTGTGCCCGTGATCTTGCTCAAGGCATTCGGATCAAGAGTCTGCTCTGGCGAGGTCATAAAATGCTCCTTTTCGCTCCATGAGTTCATCATATGTTCCCTGTTCAACAATTCGTCCTGCCTTCAGAACAACGATCCGATCATACGCCGGAGTCAAGTCAAGTCGGTGGATAACGGCAATCACCGTCTTTTTTCCCTTATAGCCGGTTTCAAGCAGCCCCTGGATGCGGGCCTGGGAAGTATTGTCAAGACTAGCCGTTGCCTCATCCATTATCAGGATAGGGGCATCTTTAAGAAATGCCCTGGCAATAGCAAGCTTCTGCTTCTGACCTCCCGACAGGCGATCACCTTTGCTACCTACCTCGAAATTCAGTCCGATATCCATCACCTCATCGAGAAGCTTTTCATCCTGAAAGGCCTGTTCTGCAATATCTCGCAGTTGTTCATCAAGGATGTTTTCCGATTTCACGGCACCAAACAGGATATTATCGAGTAAAGTATGGGTGTACATGTACTCACTGGGGCAAAAAGGAATAAAATCCATTTGCTCACCGGACTTACAGGTCTTGAGACAAGGAGTCCACATCTCAAGTCCATTGCCATGGTCTGTATCTATATGAATCACAATTTCCTGAAATCGACGTCTTGCCCCAAGAATTTTTGCCTCCATGGCAGAAGGCAAAGAGATAATAGAATGTTTTTCGGGGATAAATCGCAGGGCCAGGATGAGCAGCAGGCGACGTGCTTCTTTATCCTTCGGTTGTGGCCCGTTCAATCTGTCAATTAGTTGGGCATAGGTTGTAAACTCTTCAAGTTCCATTGGATTATCCCGGAAGAAAAATTCATCATCCTGGAAATCGGCCAGCAGGGCAACTGACTGTGTGGCAATGGCATAGCCCAGGGTCAACAAGGGTTTTTCCAGCTTCATTTCCCGTAGCAGTTCCATGAAGCTGCTGTGATCAGGTAGGTGTTCAATGACAAATTCCCCACTTAAACTGTCACCAAAGACGATATTGTCACGAATGCTGGAATAATAGAGATAGGCCGAAGCATCATAAAACTCAATGGACTTCTCAAAATCCTTCTTTAAGCTGGTTTGGATAATCTGCCGCATACGCAGAAATTTTTCCCTGAACGGTTTACATTGCTCGGGCGTCAGTACCGCCTGCAGACCAAAGCGAATGATATCGTCCTGTAGACCAACTTGACGGATCACAGAAAGTACTTGAGAACGGTCAGGGACATGATTCTCGTCAACTATTGCCTGGATGCCATAAAGCAGATTCTCCCGAATGGTACCCGAAAAGATAAAGGGCTGCTGGGCAATCATGGCAACATTGCTGCTGACATCAAGTTTACTGAGCTCATCCATGTGATGATTGTCAATACTAATAGTACCCTGGCTGGCATCATAGAGCTGTGCAATGAGGAGAGAAAGCGTCGATTTTCCTGATCCGGAATAGCCAACAAAGGCGATCTGTTCATTGGCCGCAATGTCCAGGTTAATACCTTCAAGCAGTTTTATACCACTGGGAACCGAAAAGGTAATATTTTTCATGCTGATATTACCCTGGAGTGTAAACGGATCACGACTGGAAGGCAGTAAGGCATGAGCAGGATCGAGATCGAAGATCTTCATAATCTGTTGATACCTTACCTGAGCGTCCTGATAGCTTTGATAATATTCAATAATTTCCTTCCACGGATCATACACCTTTTCATAAGCGGAAAGAAAGGCCACCAGTGCACCGAGGGTGAACTGACCATTAATTGCCATGTAACCGCCCACAAGGAAAAGGATAAAAGGTCCCATGGATTGAAAAAGATTGTTGGCAAACTTAATACCATACTTAATGACAAACAATTTCTTCAACAGGGCATATAGCTGTTGAATATAGGAAGAAAGCTTTTTCTCTTCCAGACGATAACTGGCGTTCCCATGGATCTCATGAATTCCCGAGATGGATTCGTTCACCACATTAGCCATGGATCTAGTTGTCTTAACGCGTTTTTTGTTGAGCCTGTTGTACTTTTTCTGTAGAAAAGGGATAACAATAATCTCGAGAGGATATACCCCCATGCTCAAAAGAGCCAGCAAGGGGTTGAGATTAAACATGAAGCCTATGAACACAATAAATGTAAGCACACTGGTAATGGGGATGGCAATTGCACCACCCAGGAAGAAACCGATGGCATTCAGTTCCGCGGTCATGGCCGAGATCACAGTCCCCGGTTGCATTTTCCGATAGAACTGTAAAGGCAGCTGTAAAACGTGATGGTAAAGTTCTGTGCGCATCTCCACCAGAATTTTCTGCCCGATATAGAGTTGCATGACATTAATGGCGTATTTCAGCAGCCCTGCAATGGTGACCGCACCTATATACAGCCCGCAATAAAGAAAAAGCAGATGCGTATCTTTGAGATAAATAGCCTGATTAATGATGCGCTTCTGCATCTCAAGGGGAAAGACCTTAAAAAAGAGACTGATGACAATAACCAGCAACAAAAATAACTGCATGGGCCGGTGGCGCCTGAGAATCCAGTAAAAAAGTGACCGTTCGGTGATGCGGACACTGTTATCTGCTGCAGTTTTTTTCATGCCGGGTAAAAAATCTGAGAGGGATACCTGGAGTGGTTACAATAGATCATGCACAACTCTTTAAGAGATTGTCACTGGATTTACAAAAAATTGCAAGATGTATTGTAACGAATTGCAAGGGAACACTCAGCAAAGCCAAACACTCTTCTCTTCTATGAGCGATTGCAACCGGCGTAAGACGATCAGGGCGTATTTACTCTGGAATGAAGCTCTATTCCATGATACATGGTAAGAGAGCTTCTCCTTTTTTGAGAGCTCATTTTGTATTGACTTCAAAGAAGGGTTGCCAACATGAGCCACTGACCCCATCTTAAACGTTTTTTTCAGCACAGGAGTCCTTTTTGTGAAGAATTTGGCCTTGACCGGCATTATACTTTTTTCCCTGTTTCTCCTTTTTCTCCCCAGCATGTCCTCGGCAAAAGAGGTCCCCCATGAGGTAGGAGGGTTTGTCTTGGGCAGCAATGTCACCGACTATCCGGACATAGAGTACTCAAACTTTCTCAAAGAAGTGGTCATTTACGATTGGCACGGGTTTGACAAAGGAATCATCTCTTACGGTATTTGTGAATTCCCCGGAGAGATTGTCAGGATCAAATTGAAATATGATGATTCCAGTAAGAAGTTTTTCAAAAAACTACTAAAAAAATACAAAAAAAAATATGGTAAACCAACCGAGTGGAAGGGAGACTCCTTTGGCATTCTCCACATCTGGAAATGGAAGTTTATTGACAAGAACAATAATCGGGTTCATATGATCCTTCAGCATAACACCAGAAACTCAAATGAAAACATAGGCAACATGGTCAAACTCTATTATCCTGATCGGATTGAACTGGAACAGCTTTGCTTCACCAAGAAATGCAATACAGTGGCAGAAAAGAATGAAATGATGAAGCAGATGAAACCGAAAAAAGACGAATGGGATTATCTGATTCCAAAATGATCATGCAGTGACACCTTTCATCAACACATGGCGGACCATTGGCTGGAACGGTCTTATTCTCTCTTGTCCTGAAAAATGGGAAACCATTGTCTCCGGCAACCGACACCTCCTCTTTGAAGAAGACTTTGCCCCGATTTTTGAATTGCGTTGGCAGAACAACAACAAAAGCCCTGCAGAATCCATTCTTCGCAACCTGCAAAAGCAAACCGGTCTCTGCAGGCAGAAACATATATCCAGCAACTGGAATCAATTAGAAAAAGTCTATGAAATCATTCCACTAACAACAGAACAAAGCGATGAACAAAAGGGGGCTCTTCTCACCTGTCGACACTGTGGCACCAGCCTCCTTCTCTATTTTTTTCATGCCCATTCCATGCAGCATCCTGAGTTACAACAAGTCCTTTCTTCCTTGAGCTGCCATAGCCCGGAAAAAAGAGACACATTATGGTCTATCCAGGATTTTCGAATTCTGCTTCCCCACAGGTATCAACTCAGCAGTCACAGCTTTGCTGCCGGCCTGACCCGGCTCACATTTATCGACTCCGGGCTCACCATGCATCTTTGTCGCCTTGCACAGGCCTCCCTTCGCCTGCAGACGACAACACTCTCCGAGCTCATGCTCATCCTCAGCGGAATTCCTGTTTTAAAACAAGAAATTTCCCAAAAACCCCATTCAGTAAGACACAGTAATCATCCGTCCATTTTCCGGCAGATTCTCACTCGCCTCAAACGGAAACCACCTTTTCACAAGATGATTTTACGCCACCATCCGGAATATGATCGTCTGACCGGATTATTTTTTGAGGACAAAAAACCCATCCCCAAGGAGCAGGTCAACACCATCCTGGAAAGTTATGAAATTTTCCCCCTCTAATCACTCCTCTTCCCTCAATCGAACTCAAGCCCTGGCGTGCGTCCCCACACAAAACGACACCATCCAATGGCAACAGCTCGACAGTGGAGAAATCCTCTTCACCTATCCCCTTCCTCTCAATCCTTTCTTTAAAGCGCTGCATCGAAAATTTGGCAGAAGTCAGGAAGACAACCCCATCAAAAAGCTGCAACTGGATGAGATGGGAAGTTTTGTCTGGCTGCAAATTGACGGCAAGAAAACAGTGCGGAAAATCATTCGGCACTTTGCCGAAGAATACAAGGTAACTGGTCAGGAAGCAGAACACGCCGTCACAGCATTCCTTAAAACCTTAGGACAGAGAGGATTTATAGCGCTCTCTTGAAGAGCTACGTGGTTAAAATAACAACAGAGAAGTCGTTACCAATAGTTTGGATATCTCCCAAATGGACTGCAACAATAAGATGGACGGTGCCTGTAATAGGGGCATCGCCTGTATGAATTACGATAATAGGGCAAACGATGCCTGTAATAGGGGGTACCTATCATAGGAATGACGACAATATGGGCATCTTCAATACACGTGTTAAACAACGCTGAAGAAATGTATTAGCTAGTTGTATCGACGTTTTTCTTTTACATCTTTTCCGTTTTACAATGGGAGGAATGTAAAAAATTCTATTTGTGGGATAAACATGAGAACAGCACTTTAGCAAGGGAGCATACTGATTTTCATAATTTTTCGAGAAGTTACACCTACCAACAAGAAACAGCGAGGAGCCCACTTATTCAAACACCTTCATAAGGAATTCCGTGCTTAACTTGGAAATACCGATCTTTTTTTATAGGAAATCCCAAGCTTATCCATTTTCTTTCTCAAGGTATTAGGATGAATATGCAAGAGTTCCGCAGCTCCCCCAGATCCGGCAATTTTCCCCCCCGACACTTTCAATGCTTTTCTAATATGTTTTCTTATTGATTCTTCCAGAGAAGAAAGCCCTTCAGGAGATTTTTGACGTCCTGTGGTCAATATGTTTTTCTGTGATAAAATACCTAGAAAAGGCTTAAAGTCGAGGCATCCTTTCTCATGCAGAAGAAGGGCTCTTTCAACAGTGTTTTCCAATTCTCTGATGTTTCCCGGCCATCCGTAATCACATAACCGATCAAGTGCACCTGCTCCCAAGCGAGGTCGATTTTCAATCTTTAATTGCATGCATTTTTTTTCAATAAAATAATGGACAAGGGCCGGAATATCCTCCTGCCTTTGTCTAAGAGGTGGAATGTGAATGGGGAAAACATTTATCCTGTAGTAGAGATCCTGTCGGAATAAACCCTCGTCAACCATCACTTCAAGATTTCTATGGGTGGCAAAAATGAAGCGGGTATCCACTGGAATAACCTTTGTGCCACCCACCCTCTCGATTTCATGATTCTGAAGGACATGGAGGAGGCGAACCTGAGCCTGGGGAGGCAACTCACCCACCTCGTCAAGAAAGAGGCTGCCGTTGTCAGCCCGCTCAAACCGTCCCCTTTTTTGCCTGGATGCCCCAGTAAAGGCACCCTTTTCATGACCGAATAGTTCACTGTCAACAAGGCTATTGGGAATGGCTCCACAATTTACTCTGATAAAAGGTCCCTGCTGCCGAAGTGATGAATAATGAATAGCGTTTGCTATGACATCCTTGCCCACCCCGGTTTCACCAAGAAGAAGAACAGGACTGTTTCGGCTGGCAACCTGCCTAACCTTGTCCATTACTGCTCGCAGACCAAAATCAGCTCCAATAATTTCCGCAGCAGCAAGGCCTCGAAGTTCCTGCTGTAAATAACGGTAATCATCAGAGAGCATATCTTTCAGTTTGATAATTTCCTCATGCTTAAGGGCGTTGGCCAGGGCGATGGCAAAAGGTTCCCGTAAAAGGAGGAGGAGTTCGGCATGCTCTCTGGTATAGCAGTTGTTCCCATCGATTTTTACCCCCAGCTCACCGATAAGCTTGCCTTCAAGTTCCAAGCGGAGGAACATGATAGAAATATCAGGCGACATCCCCGTCTGCTTGCAAAACTTTTTTATCCTGGGATCCTTGTCCGGTTCATTAATCATCCAGATTGATTTAAGTCCCGGAATTTCCCGACCCTCCATTCTCCAGTCGATTTCCGGAAAGGGCAAGAAGGAGTGGGGACCCGGAGCAAATTGATCAGAGGCCGTTTGCACCACTTCAACCATGTCCAGGTCAGCTCGATAAATTGAAAGATGTATGGTGTCTACAGGAATAAAATCCTTGATATAGTCGAGAGAGCGTCTCATGCCTTCTTTTATATCAAGGGTACCGCATATCCGCACAACCGCCTGCCTAAGAAATGTATTTTTATCTTGTTTCATCTCCATCCATCACTATTCAAAAACAAAACCACATCATCCCATAAAAACATTCACCCTATAGGGTAAAAATCCACATTTATACCCCATGGCGCATAACAAAACACCCCATAGGGTAAACCACGAGTTCAATAAACATACAACTATTAGAATTTTCAATAGAAATATGATTGGCACAGATATAGCTAGTATTAAGGGTACCTTGAAAATTAGAATTTTCGTTCAAAATCGAGACATGAGGAAAATTTTACCATAGGCATATGCTTGATATTCCGAGGATACAATTTATCTCATAACGAAGAGTTTGGGCGAAAAGGCAATTTTGCAAGGTGGCCTTAAGTTATAGAAAACATGGAGGCGTAAATACATTATGAAAAAAGTAGAAATCATCACCCTTCGTTCAACCTGGCAATCGAGACAGTTTGAAGCTATCGACATTCTACGACAAATACAAAGTGGACATTGCAGTCAGCAACCCTCGGCAATACATTTCTACTCCCATGCAGAGCTGGAAAGCGATATCAGTTTTCACCTGCATTGGAAACTGGTGATCGGCGAACGAGCAAAAAGTAATTTCGGAATCCAACTGGCTAATGCTTTACGAGAATATGGACTCGTTTATCACGGTATCTGGCAGAAGGTGCCAGTATAACATCTGGGGTAACTATTCAGCAGCACTCCATCTTCGTCCATTTAGGTCTTCTCGAATAGCACTAGTATGCTTCGAAGTCCTAAATGGACGAATATAAAGCACTGCTGAATAGTTACAGAGCGGTTGTTTGCCAATTATTGGGCATTACCTGAATAGTTACCATCTGGGTACCTTGAAAAATTAGTTTTTTTGTTCACGATCGAGGAGCAGACGAAAAAATAAGCGCAGTATGTAGTTTATATGTAGGCATTATTTTTTTTGGCTGTGACGAAGAGCTTGGGCAAAAAGGAAATTTTACGAGGTGGCCATCTATGAATAATCAAGAGATGATGCCTGTGTTTCTTACACGTGAAAGAAATAGAGGAAATGGCTGGTACAGTAATTCTTTCCTACTGATTTATAGAAAAAACCAAGAGGAACAATAGACTGAGCTGCATATCGAAGAGATTCCAAAAAAGCAATAACGCCTGCAATCAAGTATCATGGCCGAGGAAACAAAGTTATGAACTCAGTCGATCCCCGGAGAATCCACAGGAGTCTGCTTGTTAGAATTTGCCTAATGGGCCTTGTTATCTCATGTATTGTTGGCGCAGGTGTCTGGCAGATGGAGAAAGACAGAATCGGCCAAGAGATCCTGTGGAATGCAAAAAACAGCTTCAAACATTTCAACAACCAAATCCGATCACTTTTAAACACTCCGAATAATTTAAATCCCGACCTTCTCCAGCAACAACTGATCACCACAGGAAAAGAGCAAAAGCAGAATCAATCAGGCGGGTTTGTTTCCATGGCTATTTATACCCTCAGCGGAGAACTGGTGACCATGATCACCGATACTGCCTATAAAAACAGTGAACTTGTCCGGGACAAAGCAGGACGATTAAATAAAGAAATTAAAACTGACAACACCATGAAGTTCAGTATAATTCAAATTGAGGAGACCCCTTACATGCAAATTATCTCACCCTTGAAAAATGATCTGGGTGAGTTAGCAGCCTATGGAGAAACCTTTTTTGCCGTGGCCCCTGAAACCCTGAAAAAGACCAGGATAAAGGCAATCAAACTCGCCAGTGTCGCCATTCTCATCGTTGTGTTCACAACCAGTCTCCTCTATCCCATAGTTGTCACCCTGCTCAACCGGGTGTCTTCCTTGTCGGCCAAGCTCTTTGAATCCAACCTTGAAATGCTCAAAGTATTGGGAAGTGCTGTAGCCAAAAGGGACAGTGATACAGATTCACACAACTACCGGGTGACCATCATCTCAGTAAAACTTGCAGAAGACTTAAGGCTATCCAAACCAAAAATCCAGCAATTAATCAAAGGGGCCTTTCTCCATGATATCGGAAAAATCGGTATTGAAGATAAGATCCTGCACAAACCCAGCCGCCTCAATGAAAATGAATTCATGGCTATGAAAAACCACGTGCCCTATGGAATTGATATTGTAAACAAGGCAGAATGGCTCAAAGAGGCAATAGATATTGTCGGGTCTCACCATGAAAAATTTGATGGGAGCGGGTACGGCAACGGACTAAAAAAAGAACAAATACCAGAGATTGCCAGAATCTTCTCGATTGCCGATGTCTTTGATGCCCTGACCTCCAGCCGACCCTATAAGGCCCCCTTCTCCTTTGAAAAGGCCATGGGTATCATTAAGACCGGAAGCGGCAACCACTTTGATCCGGTTTATGTGATTGCCTTTGAAAAAATTGCATTTTCCCTGTTTGCAACCTATGCAAAAAGAGAAGATACCAAACTCAAAAAAGAACTGGCTACCATAATACAAGAATACTTCTACGGATAAAACAGGCAAAAAAGTATTCTACCATCTCCATCAATTCAAGGGTGATTCAAATTAGCCAAGCGACAGGGTAACGCACTGGGCCATCT
Organism: Desulfocapsa sp.; assembly: GCA_030145625.1. GTDB lineage: Bacteria > Desulfobacterota > Desulfobulbia > Desulfobulbales > Desulfocapsaceae > Desulfocapsa. The sequence goes on from JAQYVF010000053.1 coordinate 27,913, forward strand.
GTTTTTTCACTGCTAGACAGAAGTTCAATCAGGGTTAATATGAAATCACAGGCGGTTCCATCCCCCCCCGGCAAAGAGTCTGTCGGATTTAGAGAATCACAGTGAGAATTTGAAAAATCGAGACCAGATTTTCATGGATTTGAGGCTGCTTTCATCTGCGCGATGTTCCATATCGCTCTTCTGCCTTATAATAGTCATCAAAGCCGACAATCTTGCGGACTTCCTGAAAAGGCATCAGCCCCTGAGGATTTCTTCCCGCCTGCAGATCTTGCAAGGTTGTTGCCATTGCCTGGATGGATGCAGAAATCAAAGCTAATGGATAGGCTGCTATCTTGAATCCGATTTCGTGGAGTTCAATAGGCGAAAGGAGTGGTGTTTTTCCACCATCAATAATGTTTGCCATGTGCACACCAGCCACCTCTTTGCAGATAGTCTGCATTTCTTCTACACTTTCAGAGGCTTCGACAAATAGGATGTCAGCACCCAACTCAGAAAATTTATTGGCTCTGCTGATGGCCTCCCCTAACCCATGAACTGCCCTTGCATCGGTACGGGCAATAATGAGGATATCCTGCCCTTCGTTCCGGGCATGGACCGCAGCTCCTACCCGTTCGTAGGCCTCATTCTGCGAAACAACCAACTTCCCCTTGGTATGCCCACATCGTTTTGGAGAAACCTGATCTTCTATCATGATCGCTGCAAAACCGACATGACCATAGCCATTCACGGTACGATGCACATTCAGGGCATTCCCATACCCCGTATCTCCGTCACCTAACACAGGTATTGAGACAGTGCTGCATATATTCCTTCCCTGATCAACCATTTCACCGTAGGAAATCAGCCCCGTATCCGGCAAGCCAAGAGGGGTAGCGGCAACGCAAAATCCGGACATGAAGGTCAGAGCAAATCCAGCCTGCTCAATCATTTTTGCTGACAAACCATCATAACAGCATGGCATAATGTTACATTGGTCCTGAGCTAACAGGTGGCGAAGTTGTTGTGCTGGAGTAGACATATCACAAAGTAGAAGTATTAAAAGGGTACCTTGAAAAGGTATAATTTTCATTCAAAATCGAGGCATGAGAAAAATTTTACCGCAGGTGCCCCGCAGGAATCACCCTAACTACGGGTACAAGTGCCCTTGTGGTGCATCCAATTGATATTCCGAGGATAAAACTTTACTCATAACGAAGAGTTTGGGCGGAAAGGCAATTTTACAAGGTGGCCTAAAGGTGACATGCATAACGTATGCAGCATCCCTGATGGGAAATGACATTGAGTTTTTTTTAAAAAAAAGATAGCGTTAAAGGGTAATACTTAAATCACCTCTGAATCTTTATTCAGGTAAACAGAACCGTCATACGGCTCACCCATGTATTTTCCTTGAACTTTTGACACCTCTTGCCAAAAACTTAGCAGTAAGCTTTACCCACCAACACGTCCTCCCTGATCAAAAGGAAGTATTTCAACTGAGCGAGTTGCCGTCAAAGACTGAAGCAAAAGATGATCTTGTAACCGTAGCGTATCTCACTCTTTTTTTTGTCTTAAATTGCTCTATCTCTTTTTTCCGCACCTATAATCCACTCTGGAAACAAACTTTCTTTTCCACCTGTCTCTGCTCACAACAGCGGCTCCCCTTGCTCTTTTCGTTCGCTTTTTTTACCCTGGCCCTCCTTTTCTGCAGTGTGACCAGCGCTGTTGCCAGTGCTGACTATGACTGCGTCAGCCTAAAAGAGGGACAGTCAATCTACAACCTGAACGGTGCAGTCAGTTATTACGAAGATCACAACTCCAGTCTATCACTAGAGGAGATCCTGAAAAACCGTACTCTATCATGGACTTCCCTGCCCGGAGATGCTCCTAGTTTTGGTTTCAGCAGCTCTGCTTATTGGCTGAAATTTGAAATATGTGCCCCACAACCTGAGGGGGAAAGGGTTGTGCTTGAAGTAGCTTATCCACTCCTTGATTCAATTCATCTCTATGGTGTCACAGACCGAACCATCGTCTATAAGTACCATACAGGAGATAATTTCATTTTCAGTCAACGACCTGAAAACCATCGTAATTTTCTCTTTTTTCTTCCTAACTCCCAACAGGAAATCTTAAGTATCTATCTACGTATCCAGACCGATAGCGCCGTTCAGGTTCCACTGCAGCTCTACACATCAACTGGTTTTTTTAAAAAAAATCAGAATATGCTCTTTATACAGGGTGGATATTTCGGCATTATTCTGGCAATGATACTATACAATGCAATCCTGTTCTGTTCTCTACGTGAATGGCCGTACCTGTTCTATATCCTCTTCACCGTCAGTTATTTCAGCTTTCAGGGTGTCCTTCAAGGCTTTTTCCAGCAATTCATTTTTGATTCAATCTGGTGGCAGAACCATGCATTACTTCTGTTTGGTTTCAGTTCCATCTTGTTTGCAAATTTGTTTGCCGATTCTTTCTTAAATCTATCGAACAAAAACCCGTTTATATCTCGCAGCTTACGTTGGATTGGATTGCTATCAGCACTGAGCGCCATGCTTGCCTCCACACTACCGTATGCGCCCATGGTTAAATTAATGCTCGCCTTAGCGATCTTCAGCTCCCTGTTGATAATGTCCGCTGGATCCAAACTCTGGTGGATCGGTCATCTGCCCGCGCGAATTTTCACATTGGCATGGTCAACACTGCTAATTTCTTTTATTTTAGCTTCACTCAACAAATTTGGACTGCTTCCAAGGGTTTTCTGGACTGAAAACATCATGCAGATAGGCGGAGTCCTTGAGGTTATATTGTTGTCGATAGCTCTAGGTGAGCGAATAAATGAAGAAAAACGCCAGCGCATTCTCGCCGAACAGAGCCTGACCACATCTTTGGAAGAAATGGTCCAGACAAGAACGTCAGAATTAAACCATGCACTGAAGCAACTGAAAACAGCAAATGCCATTCTTGACAAGGCAAGTCTCACCGACAGCTTGACACAGCTCGCCAATCGAAGATCCTTCGATAAGGAAACAAAAATTGAACACAAGAATGCCACGCGTGGAGGTTATCCTCTTTCCCTTATCATGATTGACATAGACCACTTCAAGAGAATTAATGATACCCATGGACACCAGGTTGGCGACCAGGTATTGCAGAAGGTGGCCAAAACTCTTTGCTCTTTTGCCACCCGCTCTCGGGATAATGTGTTTCGCTATGGTGGAGAAGAGTTTGCGATTATGCTCTACAACACCTCACTACCTGGAGCTATAAACGTGGCGGAAAAGATACGAAGTGCAATTGAAACATCCCCCCTCGACCTTCAGGATGAATTAGACGCCATAACTATCAGTGCAGGTGTCAGTGTATATGACCCAAAAGAAGCCAACACGCTGCTCTGCGATATGGATGAGTTGATTCGTCAAGCCGACTCACATCTCTATCGAGCCAAGACGAATGGGCGCAATAGGGTCGAAGCATCAGATGTCAGCCCACCTGAAAGCTAAAACACATTTTCGCCATTATTTTGGAGAAATCCGTTTTTACAAAACTTGCAGATCCAGCCAACTCGCCTTTTTTATTTTAAGGTTCTGCAGAAATAACATACACAACCCACCCCACCTGCAATTTCGACAATCCAATCCTGACAAAAACACGACAAATAGATAGTTAGACACACTCACCCAATAACTTTTTCTGTCTTTTTGTTTGCACCCTTTACAGAGATATTTTTTTAAAAAAACATGGTCCCAACAGAGGCTACAGAAAACGGTATATGGTTAATGAAGAGCCCTCTCCCCAGTCACAACTTTCAGCCCTTCCACATTGTGACACCTTATGATACCGTTTATTTAGATTCAGGCTTTGAGTGGCTATGTTGTAATCAGCAAACAGTTGGAAAAAAATTGCATGCTATAGCTGACCATAAGATCAAAACTGCTTGGAAAAGGGCAAGGGGAGATCGAAAATGTTTAAATTCAAACACATCAGAGTTAAAATTGTCGGACTGGCAGGAATCTGTTTATTGGCCATGGCGGGATTAATTGTTGGTTTTTCTGCCTACAATATGCACAATGAGGCCCAAAAGGCCATGGACCAGGCAATCATCGCCGCTCAGGAGAAGTCTGCCGACATTGCTGCAAGAATATCCGCCCAGATCACCTCTGAATTGGAGTCCGCCCTGAATACAGCCAGGGTGATGTCCCATACCCTATCCGGCATCAAACGCCAGAAAAATGCCTTGGAACTGACTCGCGAAGAGGCCAACACCATTTTAGAGACCGTTTTGCTGGGGAATCCTAAAATTTTGGGCACTTATACCGCCTGGGAGCCCGATGCTTTTGACAGCATGGACAGTAAGTATAAAAACGATACCGGCCATGATGCCACCGGTCGCTTCATACCCTATCTGAACCGAGGGGCGAGCGACACGGTCGAGCTCGAACCGCTGGTGGCTTATGAGACCGAAGGAGATGGCGACTATTATCTGCTCCCCAGGAAAACAGGTAGAGAAGCAATTATTGATCCTTATATTTATGAAGTTCAGGGGCAGGATGTGCTAATCACCTCTCTGGTGGTACCCATCATCGAAAACCGGCAATTCCATGGGATTGCCGGAGTAGATGTGACGTTGGATTTCCTGCAAACACTGACCAAAGAGGGTCAAAACCTCTATGACGGCACCGCCAAGATCGTCTTAATCAGCAACAACGGCACCTTGGCCGGCGTGACCGGACAACCCGAGTTGGTGGGAAAAAATTTCCAAACACTGGGCGAGCAATATACATCATACCTGCCCATCATTCAAAAAGGAGAGCATGTGGTGCGCATGGAAGATGAAAATATCGTCGCCTTCATCCCCATAAACCTCGGAAACACGCAAACACCATGGAGTGTCCACCTGGTAATTCCACGTCATAAAGCAACCGCCGTTGCCAATGCCATGATGCAAAATGCCATCGGCAATATATGGCAGATGGTAATAATGGGTGTTGTCTGCGCCGTACTGACCCTTGCCTGTCTTTGGTTGGTTGGCGGCAGCATCACCAAACCCATTCTCAATGTAGTGGAGGGCTTAAAAGATGCCGCCGAGGGAGACGGCGATCTAACCAAACGACTGTCAGTAAGCAGTAATGATGAGGTCGGTGATCTGGCCAATTGGTTCAACATTTTCATCGAAAAGGTACAACTTATCATTAAGGATCTGGCTGGCAATGCCAAACAATTGGGAGAATCATCATCAGGCCTTTACAATATATCCAGCCAACTCAGCCAGGGTTCCGAGGAAACTCTGGGAAAAACAACTTCTGTTGCCTCAGCCTCCGAGGAGATGAGTGCCAATATGAACTCCGTTGCCGCAGCCATGGAACAGACGTCCCAGAACATTTCCATCG
>JAQYVF010000043.1 GCA_030145625.1 Desulfocapsa sp.
AAAAAGAGATAGGCAGTCTGCAAAGCATCTTCCAGGGCATCATGGGGTTTAAAAACGGGAAGATTATACTCACGACCAAGATCATCAAGGTTATAACTGATCTCTCTGGGGTTATGTTCATGATAATGGCCAAGCCTCACCCGCTTGTAGCCCTGGGCCATGCGCATGGTATCCACCCCTGGATTTGATAAAGTGCCGCCCAGGACCTCTTTGGCTGCCTTATTCAAAAAATGCATATCAAGTATCAAGTGATGACCAACCAACAGACTCCCGTGGATAAACTCGAGGAACCGGGGCAACACGACCTCAATCGGCTCTGCCTCCTGCAGCTGTTCAGGGGTGATGCGATGAACTAGGGTTGCCTGGGTGTGGGCCATATTTTTTGGCCGCACAAAGTGATGAAAAGTAGAGGCGAGATCAATCTGCAGATCCTTGATCATAACCGCGCCGATGGAGATCAATTCATCACTCTTCCAATCAAGTCCGGTCAGTTCAGTATCGCAGACCACAAAACTATACTCTGCAAGGGGACGACCCTGATCAAAAGCTGCGAAACAATCCTTATTCTTTCGGAGTAAAGGATCAGGACTGGAAAACCAGCTGGTAGGGGTGAACAGATCAAACATAACAATCAACATATAGAGTTTTTAAAAAATCTTCCATAACAGGCACAGAGCCATCAACTCTCAACTCCCCACTCAGGCCACAGGATACTTTTTATCAAGTACAGAGTAGAGTCGTTCAATAACAGTAAAAGCTTCTTTCAACATCCTTCGCTCAAGATCTGAAAGATGCTCAGGGTCGACGTGATTATCAGGTAACGTCCCCTCTTCGATCTGTCGCAGCTGGTGAATAAGACGCTGCTGCATCTGCAGTTCATACGCCTCATTAGCAGAAGACCAGATTTCCGGATTGATAAACTCCCCATCGAGCAAGGCCTTTAATCTGGCCAGGGTGTTGGTCTCACTGATACCGTGTTGCAGAGCAAGGACCCGGGCAAAATTCACAAAAGGAGTCAACCCCTGTCGCTTGATGTCTAACTGATTCTTATGTTCTCCGTCCTTATCCACAATAAAATTTTTGAAGAAAGAAAGGGGGATACGAGTGGACATACACTGACGGGCCAGGTGAAAAAGAAAAATATCTTTTTTTCGCGCCTCTTTATTTAAATGCTTACGCAATTCCCGGGCCAGACCGGCATCTCCGTAGCCGGAACGAAAATCAAAAAAGATAGTGGCATGGAGAAGTTCTGCCGGATCAGGGGCGCTTATCCATTTGGCAAAATAGCGCTTCCACACTGAAAGCGGCTGGCACCACTTGGGATTTTTGGCCATGATCTCACCGGGACAGAGCGGGTACCCACAATTGACCAGGTGATTAATGGCCTTTTCTGCAAATTCTTTAAAATATTTCTCTGCTGCAAGCTTTTCCTCGTCGTTTGCCGGATCTGCATAGAGTATGGCATTATCTTGATCTGTTTTAAATGTCTGCTCACGCCGTCCTTCACTGCCCATAAGCAACCAGCAATATGGCAGCGGTGGCGGCCCCATTTGCTTTTCAAGCAAGATGAGCATGCGCTCAAGAATATGATCATTCAAGATAGCGATCATCTGGGTGATATTTCCGGCCTTGGCACCCTCGGTGATCAGGCCACGAATCACTTCCGGAATCTTTTGTGCCAGGACATAAAGCCCCCTTATCCGCTGCTGCCCCCCAATCTCTTTAAACAGATAGTAAGGAGAATGTCCCTGCAGGAGCATAATATCATGGGAGGTGACCACACCGATGATGCGCCCTCCACGCTCCACGGCAAGATGGTGAATCCCGGTAGTCATCATCTTTAACAGGACGTCGAAACAAAGAGATTGAGAAAGAACAGACTCCACCGGACCACTCATTATCTCTGCCACCGGCAGATTGTAATCCAGCCCTGCTGCAACCACCTTCCCCCGAAAGTCATGGTCGGTTATGATTCCAAGCACATTTTCCTCATCATTGGGCTCATGAACAAGGAGGCTGCCTACCTGATATTTTGCCATGATGGCAGCGGCCTGCTGGATGGAACTGGAGCTTGGAACCTTCAACAGGGTCTTGACCAGCTCCCCAACCTTTACGGAAAAAAGGTAAAGATCGTCCCCACTGCGCTTAGACACTTTGTGATGACGAAGTTCGTTATAGGCAATATTTACGATCTTTTCAGAAAAGTTTTTGAGATAATAATGAGCAAAAGCAGGCTCTTCCTGTACCAGCTTCAAAAATATCTCTCTAGGCAGGAGAAAGCAGAAGGTATCTTCTACAGTTTCAATATTGAGTGAAGCCAGAGTACCTCGTATAATGCCCAAGGCCCCGATATAGGCACCTTCTCCCCTAAAATCCTTGAGAGTAACCTCTCCATGATCATCCTCGATAAAAGCCTTCACCCCTCCACGCTGGATAAGATAAAGATGGGTAATCTCAGTTTTGTCGGCAGTGAAGAGACGAGTCCCCTTTGGATAAAAATCAACACGGCAGTGACGAGCCAGATCATTCAACGCCGCATCATCCAAAGAACTAAAGGGCAAGATCTCCCGGAAAAAAGAGATCGCCATTTCCGGAGCCACAACATGGACATCACTTTGCGTCATAATCTAATCCCACTCTCATTCACAATTCAGGTGATCAGGCAAAAGGGTAATAGCCCCTCTTTCCAATAAAAAATGCGGGATTTTCACTAAGGAAAATCCCGCATCTTAATACTTGCCCTACAACCCGGAAGGATTGAGGGCCAACCGCCTCTTTACTCGAAAAGACGGCTGTCCCTGTCTGTTCTGGAATATATTCATTAGAGAAAAAGCTGTCACTTTTTCTCCATGGATTTCTTGCCATTGATCAGATCATCAACAACAGAAGGATCAGCCAGCGTTGAGGTGTCGCCAAAATCCTTAAAATCATTGGCGGCAATCTTTCTCAAGACACGTCGCATAATTTTTCCGCTACGTGTCTTGGGCAGCCCAGGCGCATACTGAATGGCATCAGGCGTGGCAATGGGACCAATCTCCTTGCGCACGTGAACCCTGAGCTCAACCAACAGTTCAGGGGTTTGCTCAATACCGGTATTGGGAGTAACAAAGGCATAAATAGCCTGACCCTTAATCGGATGCGGCATACCAACAGCTGCCGCTTCAGCAATGGAAGGATGAGAAACCAGAGCTGATTCAATCTCTGCCGTTCCCAACCTGTGTCCCGAGACATTGACGACGTCATCAAGACGTCCCATGATCCAGAAATAGCCGTCTTCATCTTTACGGGCTCCGTCTTCAGGATCATAGGTATTGTCATAACGACTGAAATAGGCCTTCTTAAAACGCTCAGGATCACCAAAGACACCACGAAGCATACCGGGCCAAGGTTTACGGATAACCAGATGGCCACCTTCGTTAGGACTGGCCTCTTTGCCTTCCTCGTCATAAATAGCTGCATCAATACCAGGGAGGGGCCGGGTGGCAGAGCCTGGTTTGAGAGGCGTGGCATAAGGCAGCGGTGAAATGAGAATACCACCGGTTTCTGTCTGCCACCAGGTGTCAACAATAGGCAGCTTCTCTTTACCGATATTCACATGGTACCACATCCAAGCTTCGGGATTAATCGGCTCGCCAACAGAGCCAAGAATGCGCAGACTGGAGAGGTCGTAACGTTTGGTAGGCTCATCACCGTCACGCATCAGGGCGCGAATAACTGTGGGAGCGGTATAAAAGGTGTTAACTTGGAATTTTTCTACGATTTTCCAGAAACGATCCGGTCCCGGATAGGAAGGAACACCTTCGAACATTACAGAAGTGGCACCAAGCCCCAGCGGTCCATAGAGAATATAGGAATGTCCTGTGATCCAGCCTATATCAGCAGTACACCAGTAGACATCATCATCTTTCATATCAAAGACCCACTGGCAGGTATGCATGGCATAGGTGAGATATCCTCCGGTGGTATGCACTACCCCTTTGGGTTTTCCGGTGGAACCGGAGGTGTAAAGAATAAACAGGATATCCTCAGCATCCATGGACTCGGGCTCGCAGGTAGAAGAAATATCCTCGGCCGTCACCTCCTCATGCCACCAGCTATCACGTCCATCCTGCATGGATACTTCATTTCCAGCACGTTGAACAACGACGCAATCCGTAATGGTGTCGCATTCACTCAATGCCTCATCGGCATTTGGTTTGAGAGGAATTGTTTTTCCGGCACGAATAACAGCATCAGCAGTGACAAGGACCTTGGCCTCACAATCCTGAATACGACTCTGAAGGGCAATGGCAGAAAAGCCGGCAAAGACAACAGAGTGCATGGCACCAATCCTGGCACAGGCCAACAGGGCAATGGCCAGTTCAGGAACCATGGGCAGGTAAATAGAAACGCGGTCGCCTTTTTTTACACCTTTTTTCTTCAAGACATTGGCAAAACGGCAGACCTCTGTGTGTAGCATCTGATACGTATACACCCTGACATCTTCTTCCGGCTCGCCCTGCCAGATAATCGCAGCCTTATTACGGCGACCATTTTTCAAATGACGATCAAGACAGTTATAGGACATATTCAACTTACCGCCTTTGAACCAGTTGATCTCAGGCTTGTTGTAATCATAGTCCAACACGGTATCCCACTTCTTGTCCCAGGTCACAAGCTCTTCGGCCCGTTCAGCCCAAAATCCTTCCGGGTCATCCATGGACCTTTTATAGGCCTCTTCATAGGCTTCAATACTTCCCACATGGGCGGCATCTCTTCCTTCCGTAGGAGGCTCAAAGATACGTCCTTCACTCAATAGACTTTCGATTTTGTCGTCACTTGAACTCATTGCTCAATCTCCCTTCGTATTCAGTTCTCTTCGATTAACGTAACATTACATGTGCCGCAGATAAATAAATCACTTTGGCACAGAGTAGGTTCATTTATCTATACATCAAATCAGGCTCCCGGAGCAAGCTCCAGAAGGATATTGAAAAATTTTGTACTATTTCCACACATGCTTCCCATTTGTCAAATCAAAATATTTGATTTGACTATCAACTTTGCTTATATTAGAATTTAATTTACCTTTCATTTCTTTTTCGAAACAAACTATGATAGCCTAATGCTATATATTCCAGGAATGTTCCATACCACAATACGATGAGAGGGACACCTCCTCTCAATTTTCACTTAAAAAAAAATGCGCCATTTTCTAGAAAAAGAGATTAAGTTGCTGCTATGGAACAATCATAGTAAAAACAAAGTGTACCATGTCCTGGCAACAGACTCCAACAAAACTGAACTGAACTATTGGCTCAACAATCTCCCTCCCGGAGATCGTCGCAGAAAGACCTTTCCCATTACTCTGCTTCTGGTTCTTCTTCTTGCCCTGCTTACGGTCAAACAATGCCTCTTTATATATTTATATGGCCGTTTCGATATTTTTTCCTTACTTGCTCTCGTTGTCCCAATGATTAACATCTTTATCATGCGGGAACTGCTGCTCAGCCATCGCCTGGGCTATCAACTCCTGCCCATCCTCTCAATAGTGGCACTTTTTCGTCCGGAAAATAAAATCGTCCCGGACATATATATGTATCTCTTCATGGCAGTGCTCTCAGCTTTTCTCTATCTAGTTCTTTTCCCAAAGAGTGAGCGCATGCTGAGCCAGATTAATTAACGTTAGCTACATTCAGGAAAACATCTATGGAAAATGAACAAATATACGCCATGTCCAAATTGCTGAAATCAATGTCCCACCCCATCCGCCTGAAAATTCTCTGTCTGTTGCAAGATAACGAAATGTCAGTAGGTGATATCAGGGAACAAGTCAAAACCACCAACGCCAATGTCTCCCAGCACTTGAACATCCTGCGAAGCCAGGGAATCATCGATTATCGTAAAGACGCCAATTTCATCTACAACCGAATCAACGACCCAAGAATCATCGAATTGATGAAAACCATGCAGACCCTTTTCTGTCCCAGTATATAGCCCTTACGCACAACCAGTTCAGATCGAAGAAGAAACCCATCGTATCCTATAATCGATCTGTTATGTCCATTCATCTCACTTTCTTTTTTTCACAGTTATTCTAACCTGCTAAGATATCAAGCGATATCCAATGTATCTTCGCTACAGAAAACTCCTTCCCAGGATGGATATCGAAGAAGCAATCTCTCCCCTTCCCTCTCTGGAACACTTGAATTTTTTTACAGCTATTTCACCAATTCATTTACTTCTAACTTGCTTTTTTGGGCAATTCTTATTACGTCCCTTAGGGTGTTCCATTGATTTTTTCCCACATAATACAAAAATCGTCGAACTGAAGAAACATCACACCGTTCCACTGAACGGAAAAATAATTTTTCAAGCTAGCCTTGTATCAGCCTTTGCCTGGAGGAAACCGTTATGGGTAAAACAACCAAAATCGTATATGGCAGCCTATTAGCCATTTCAATTGTTCTGCTATTTCTCATATTTTCAATGGAGAAAAGTGCCCAACTGACCTTAGATGTGGAAAACATAGAAAAAACTATACACAAGAAGGATCAGGAAGTAGCCGCTGTTCAACAACAACTCGAAGCCACTGTTGCCGCGGTGGCTAATGCCGAATCCAAGAGTGCCATTATCCCGGAACTCAAAAACAGCATTGAGGCATCCGAAAAAGAAAAACTCGCCTATATGCAGCAGCTGGATGAACTGCAAGGGCAATTAGGACAAGCTGAAAATCGACTGGCTGAGCTCGACCGCCTGCAGGAGGAATACAAAAAATACCAACTCCTGCTTACAGAGGCAGAAAATTCTAAAAATTCAGCAAAGATGCAAACCGCCCAAGTCGCTGAAAAACTCAAGGCTGCACAACTGACACTCAGTCAACGTGAAGAGCAAGAAAATCAATTTAACGCCACACTTGAGCAAAAAGATCTGCTCATCAAATCCTTTAAAGAGAATCTGGCAGAAATAACAGAAGAGATGACTCTTCTCCAGTCTACGCTTGCAGATAATAACCTGAACCTCAACCTGGTCTTAGATGAACTCGGACTTAAAAATCAGGTCGTTGAGCAACTGACCCTGAAAATTGAACAAATCAGTGCTGCCATCCAAAAGAAAGGGATCATCCTCGAAGAACTCATCGACGATAAAGCAGCAATTGAATCTGAAATCAAGGCCTTGCTTGAAACTGTTACTCCTGACAAAAAGGCAGGCAGGAAAGATGAGATAACCGCCTGTTATGCTGCTCTTGAGAAAAATGAGAATGAACTTCGAGTGGCCCATGAGGAGTTGAAGCAACTCAAGGTTGCCAAGCAATCCCTCCTTCCGGCTGCAATTACAGAGATCAAAGAATTAAAACTCATCAATGACACCTTACACGCCACCATCAAAAATCAGGATGTTCTGATAAAAAGTCTGCATAATGAGATAGTGGCCAAGGAAACCCTTCTTGCCACTGGCAAGGCTGAAATAAATCGAATTCAAACCAGTAAGCAGGATACCAACGAGGAAATAAACAGACTGCTTCTCATCGAAAAAAATTCCACGCAGGAACTTGCTCAACTCAAAAACAGCCTCGCTGAAAAAGAAAGCGAACTCGATGCGGTAAAGAAACAGCTGGAGGCAACGTCCACTCCTCTCAATGAAAAAATTATCATACTTGAGGAACAATTAGCCAAAGCAACGAGCAAAAACACAGCATTGATTGCCGATCTCAACACAGCCGAAACGACTCTTACTGAACTCAAGAAAGAAAATGAAACCATGGGAACAGAGCTTGCTCCAACCCATTCTGCACTTGAGGAAGCCCGGAATACAATTGCACAACTGCAGGAAGCCCTGAAGACTTCAGCGACAGCATTGATGCAGGAGAAAAATGTCAACCAATCTCTGACAAATGAAACTGTGCCTGTCAAAGAGGCCCTTTCCCAATCTGAAGCAAAATACACTACACTTAACAATCAGCATGAAGAGTTAAAGAAACAACTGGCAACACAGAGCGAAGAAAGTCAGCAACAGACAGAGCAAATCAAGTCTCTCCAAAAACAACTTTCGCTGCAGGCTGGCAGTAAAGAAGCAGCCCAGTCCGATCTTGAGGCTAAACTTTCGGCTACCAATTCCTCTCTCCAGGAAGCATTGGCTAAAGCTGCGCATGCCACTGAGAAAACAGGTTCTCTTGACCAAGAGCTTGAAAAACTTACTGCCACGGTTGCAGAAAAAGAAAAAACTATCCAAAACCTCACTATCCAGTCCACAGACAATACAACTCTCATCGCTGAGCTGCAAAAGAACCTGACACAGGCGACTGCCCAAAAAGCCAGCGAAGAAAAAAGTACAACAGAGCAGGAACAAGAGGTTTCAGGACTCATGGCTGAGCTTTCTTCTGCCAAAGCAACTTCTGAAGAGCAGACTGCAGCACTCCAGAGCACAGAAGAACAACTTACACGTATCACCACTGAGAAAGAAGAACTCACCGCAAAACTGCAGGGCGCCCTGCAGGAAAAAAGTGAGCTGACTGAGCAGATAAAAACATTAGAGTCCAGTGCCACCGAACAATCCGAGGAGATGATTGCCCAACTCAATGACCTGAAAGAGAAAGCAGAAAGCGCCACTGCTCTTGAAACAAAAAATCAGGATTTAGAGGCAACCCTCAACAACACCCAGGACAAGCTGACCATAAACCAGGAAAAGATTTATGCCTTGGAAGAGACTCTTGCTTCCCTGCAGGCTGAGCGTGATCGACTCCTCCTTTATACCGTTGATATTGACAATGACGGTGTATCCGATGCCGTAGACAAATGTCCCGACACCATTGAAGGTGCTGAGATAGATGCTACCGGCTGTGAGAAGGATACCGATCAGGACGGCCTGGCAAATCGCCTTGACCTCTGTCCCGACACTGCCACAAATGCTGAGATAGATGCTACCGGCTGTTCTGCAGATCAAACCACAATAGTCCTGGAAGGCATCAACTTCCAACTAGGAACCGCCAATCTGACGGAAGATGCCAGGCTTGTATTAAACAAAGCAGCCAAGATACTGCAAAATCACCCTGACAGCAACATGGAGGTTGCCGGACATACAGACAGCTTGGGGGAAGCGGAAGCCAATCTGAAACTCTCCACTGCTCGTGCCCAGGCCGTACTCAATTATCTTGTGAGCCAAGGAGTTGTTGAAAGCAGCCTACAGGCCGTTGGCTATGGTTCCAACGAGCCGATTGCAGATAACAATAGCAATGCCGGACGTGCTCAGAACCGACGGGTTGAGCTGCGGAAGATTGTAGCAACAACTCCCCAGGCCGCTGAAGAAGCTGCTCCCGCAGAAGAAAGCACAGACTCTCCTGCCACTGAAGCAGCAACAGCTGCCGAAAATAAAGCAGACACAGAAAAGAGTGCAACCGACGAGGAGGCAGCATCGTCTCAGGCTGAATAGTGTCAACAACTCTGGCCAGACAACCTCCACAAAGCGTTATCAGCAATACGCCCCAGCACCCCCATCAAGTATCGGTACCCACCGATACTTGATGGGATATCTCCAGAAATTTCTCTTTACATGAGCTGTAATACCAGTCAGCTGCCCACTTCTTATAAGAGAGAACCGCCATCTTGCGCTTTCAATTAAAGGCCACCTCGAAAAATTGCCTTTTTGCCCAAGCTCTTCGTCACAGCCAAAAAATAATGCTCACATATCAACTATATGCTGCGCTTATTTTTTCGTCTGCACCTCGATCTTGAACAAAAAATCTAATTTTTCAAGGTACCCTAAAGCCAGAAGTTTACTTTTAGTTCTGCCCAATTCCCGCGTTTCGTTTGAATGTTCTTTAAGAAAATGAGTAGCAAACACAAAGCATCTGGCGAGGAAGCAAACTCCTGTTCAAAGAATATTTGACTTCACCGTATCACTTTTCACTACCCTTCTGGTTGCAGGCTCCCCCCATGCAGCATAAAAATTGCTTTGTTAAAATCAAGACACCATGTTCGAAAACATGGTGACAAAATATATGCGGTAAGTCATTTGATTCCGCAGCACGACATAAAAAAACCTCCTGATCACCGAATGTGGTATTCGACAATCAAGAGGTTTGAACAGATGAGAAAGCTTTACGATTTTAATTTAATTATTTTACTGCAGTGGCCCTTCTCGGTGCCTTGTTTACATATTTAAAGAAAACTGGGAAGGCCACGAAAAAGGCAACACAGATCAGATATTCGATGCCTTTGATATGTGTGTAATAGTCAACCAGAGTATGCAGAGGTTTGACCATTCCGATTGCAACCATATATTGGCTTGCCAGTTCACTAACAGACCAGTTGACCTGATAAAGGGCACCGGTAAGTGCAGCTGCAACCCAGAGACACATAAGTGAGCCTGCTGCCAAGATAACTCTACCTGTTGTTTTTGATGTGTTTTCTGCCATGATGTTCCCCTTAATCTTTTTTATATTCTATAGAATTTATCAGCCGATTATTGCAACAAAGTAACTTTGCAGCACATTTAAAAATCCAGCACTGACCAAAGCGCTTGCAAGACAAGTCATACCCCAAAGACCAACTAAGGCAGCCACAGTACCCCCTACTCCAAGTGCAAATTTAGATGTTTCGTCAGCTACATCGACCTGATTTTCAGTTACATTTTGTAATGTTGTAATCATGATGTCCTCCTTACCTGCCTTTTCTCTTCCGAAAAAGGCATTGCGTTTCCCATATCAACTTCCGGTAATGGCACCGATGAGGCCCCTGACAACTCCGCCTAGTCCGGTATCAAGCATGACACTTGCCATACAGACAACGGCCCAGATTCCTACCATTGTTGCAGCAGCAATTCCAACACCGAGAGCAAACTTAGTTGTTTCATATCCCACATCGACCTTAGTTTTGGTTACAGTTTGTGTATTTGCAGTCATGGTGCCCTCCGTATCTTTTTGATTTTACTATTCTTTCCCACTCTTTGCTCTTAATGTTGCACAAATGGTGCCAGTTCTAGCCTCCCCCCAAATAAAATCATTTTTTCAACTATCCTTCTGATATAACACTCTATATCAGAAGCAATTGCCCACTTCAGGACCGCCACACTTGTGCGGCACAGAAGTGTGGCAACGACCAGGTATGTGGTATTGGAATGAAAAAGTGTAGTTATCCTCCATCACATGCGTTGCAGTTATTGCGGATAGGTGTAGCAACAACACATTTATGGAAAACGGGTTGGAGAAAAATTGTTGCAGGGCCCATTCTTTTCGCTATGTGAGTCAAAATTCAACACAGAATGTGTTAAAGCAACTGAGGATTAAAGATGTATTGCCTATCCAGAAGGAAGGGGGATAACATTTGCCTGAAAGGCTAAATTGACAGGAAGGGTTCCATCTGCTCTGATTGAGACTAACGATACAAACGAGAGTACCAGAAAAATATTCGGTTCAAAATCTGACCAGGCAGGAAAAAAATCACCACAGATAGCATTCCTCCACTGGACAAGTGGATAAGGCGACACTACTATTGCGAATAATAACTGTTTCAACTTGATAAGAAGCAGCATATCGACACCACACTACAAGGAAGTCGATTCCACTTTTGTGCAGTTTCTTTATTTTTATTTGTCTAGGAGGACAACACTTATGATCGTAACAGACTGGATCCACACCATCGCCGGTTTTTTCATCCTGCTCAGCATGGCTCTTGGGGTAGACTGTGGCAACAACCCCTTTTTTGTTCATAAATACTGGCTTTTTTTCACTGCCTTCGTGGGTCTCAATCTTTTCCAGTTTGGCTTTACCAAAATCTGTCCACTAGAGATGATCTTAAAAGTTCTGGGCGTACCAGAGAACAGATAACAAAAAAAGGGGTGACTCTTTTCTCCGAGTCACCCCTTTACATCCTCACATTGCAGAAAGGCTGGAAATCTGCCCCGCTGTCTTTCGTTTTCTTGGTATTCATGTCCAGCAAGATCAAGGCATGCTATCCGTTTACATGGACCAACCAACCCTCTTATTGTTCCACTTTCGCTCCACAGGATGCCTGCCAGCAGCAATCTGTCTGGCTACAAGACTTTTCTCTTTTAAAACAGGCTATATGCCCCTCCTTCTCCTGAACCAAGCGCACAAGTTCAACAAGCTTCACCCTCTTTCCATCCAGACCAAGTCCTGTTGCCTTCTTCCTGGCAAATGCTGTCAGAGAAGGTCCTTTTAAAAATTTCACCTTGTCCATACTTTCCTCCTTTTCCGGTACCTTAAATACCAAACGTTATCTTGCCCTCAGGCAAACAATTTCACATCCTCTCAACACAATCGGCTCATTAAAAGCCAATTCCTAAAATTCTGTCGGACTTCGAAAATCGTTGCGAAAAATTGAAAATCGTGGCCAGAGTTTCGTGGATTTGAGGTGAATAACTGAGCTATCAAACGAAACGCCATGGGAATTTAGGCCAATTTATCAAGTTTGCAGCAGATTCATTTCTCAATCTGACAGGATCCTAAATAGGGAGGATATGCATTTCCTCTCTGGTCGAATGCACACCCTTTAGCAGTCGACCGCTCCGTCCATCCATGGAAACATAATCCCCAAAACCTATGGAGGTTTCCCCGATTTCACAATACTGTCTGGTTTCATACACCTTCAAATGTTTACAGCCGACAACACAGGTCTTTTCGAGACGCACAGCCACCACAGAAGCATGGGAGGTCTGCCCTCCTCTGGAGGTGAGCAAGCCATCCGCCATATCAATTACCTTTATATCTTCCGGGACCGTATCCTGACGAATCAGGATAAGGGGAGTGCCCGGGTCACTTTGCCGTAATTCTTGAATATTTTCTTCCGTGAAAACAGCACGTCCTGAAAGCGCTGAACCGGAAACCCCTATACCCTTGCCAAGTAATGCGGCCTCCAAAGCCTCCGTTTCAATAAAAACGTGAAAACGCTCCTGCTTTTTGATAGTAATCATATCTCTTGTCTGCAAAAGATACAACTCACTTGCCTCATCTCCTTCAAAAGTGAATTCAATTTCCTGAGGATTCCATCGTTTATCATAGACAAGATTTCTGGAAATCGTCAAGAGTTCTCCGTAGATATGAGGAAAACGTAACTCCAGTGTTTTATCAACATCCCTCCCATCCAGTTCAGCCTGCTCCACGGAAATCGGATAACTGGTGACCAGGCCGGAAACGATATCCTCCCCCTGATCACCATAGGCATAATCACCCCACAGGGCAACTCGCTGGACCTTACGATAGGGATGCGCGGTAAACAGTACACCCGACCCGGAAGACTGACTCCTGTTTCCATAGACCATAGCCTGAACAATAACGGCGGTCCCCCAGGAATCGGAGACGCCCATGATCTTCCTATAATCTGAGGCCTTTACGGTCTCCCAGGAGTCCAGCACCATCTCAACCGCGGCCACCAGCTGCAGCCAGGGATCATCCGGAATCCCAAGACCCTGATTACGAACAAGCCTCTGATATTCAAGGGCCAGCTCTTTCATCTGTTCTGGTGAAAACTGTCCCTTCAGCGCCACATTGAAGCGCTCTTTGGCATTATTCATTAATGTCTGGAAATCTTCCCGCTGCATCCCGGAAGTCATGGCCCAGGACTGAAGGAAACGGCGATAGTTATCCCAGGCCAGATAACTGTCACCATACTGTCTGGCCCCTTCTTCAATAAGATCTTCATTGGTCCCCACATTGTGAACAGTTGCCATCATCCCTGGCATGGAGACTGCCGCCCCGCTGCGAATGGAAAGCAGAAGAGGG
This sequence comes from Desulfocapsa sp., assembly GCA_030145625.1. GTDB lineage: Bacteria > Desulfobacterota > Desulfobulbia > Desulfobulbales > Desulfocapsaceae > Desulfocapsa. The sequence continues at coordinate 13,718 of JAQYVF010000043.1, forward strand.
TGCTTTGGAGCCCCGAAGACCCTACCGGTAATCTTCTCCAACTCGGTGAGTGCGGTGCGGGTACGCTGCATAAAGTCATCCCTGGCCTTGCCATAGCCATAGACCACATCTCGACAACGAAAGACCTCGGTGGTGATAATAAAGGCGGGCGGCACCGGTTTCTTATCAGCGCTGAGTGTCACCAGGTTATAGCCCTTATTTCCCAAATGAATCATATCATGGGTATACGGGTTGACCCTGTGCAGCATGGAAATAGCCTTCTCCGGGTTGTAGGTCATCAACAAGTCAATCATCCTTTCATCAAGAATATCCTTCTGACTTTCCAACGTCCCGATTATTCGAGTAATAAAGTTATCCAAATGCTGCAATCCAAAGGTAGAGGCTATCAGGTCCCTTAAAAAGGCCTCTGCCAATCGATGAATAGAGTTCCCCTTTTCCTCCTCATCCCAGAGTGACCGATAGTTGGTCAGCAGATTATGGGCACCTATTTGCGGAATAATTATGGAGAGGTTATTCTCGTGACTATTGGTATAATAGGAATAAATAACATCCTTCACTCCCTCGGAGAGACCGCGGAAAATATCCAGGTACTGAGTATAAGAAAAACGCCTGACCTTCACTGACCCCTTAAGCAGGGAGAGATAGGTATCCAGGCGCCTGGAACTGATACCATCCACCCTCATAGCACGAAGGTAGAGTTTCAGACATTTGACAACACTAAAAAATGTTGCCTGGGTAATAATGGAGAGATTCACTGTCGCCGGGAGGCGCTCCAGATAAATATTTGTCAGGTTTTCCAGGCGAAAAGAGAGGCTAAGACTATCAAACTTCTTCTCCCGATACTTTCCGTAGACTGATGGAATATCAACGGCAATATGCCTCTTATAATAAATATCTTCTCTGGCCTCGAATTTTTCGGAAGAAAGAATGGTTTCCTTCAACCCCTCCAGTGTATCAAGCAAGGCCTCAACACACTCAACAGCATCACACCCCTCAAGTTTAACAAGTAACTCTTCCATCTCCGGAAAGCCTTCCTGAACAGCGTGTTCCAACTCGGTACGCATCTCTTGGAAACCCAGATTATATTTCTGGTGCAGCAGACTAAACATCTGCGCCAAAAGGTCAAAGCGCCTCAGTTCAGACGGTGCAATGTCTGTCTGGGACTTCAAGTAGTTCTGTCGATCCTCCCGCTTCCATGTCAACAGATCATCCATGGAAGAGAACTGCAGTTCCCGACGGATACGACTAGTCAGGACATGCAGATCATCGATGAATTTTCCTTCCAGAGCCACCTCTGCATAGACCTCCTCAGGGAGAAAAGGCAACAGGATCTCTTTCTCTTTTGACAACCAGAAGAGAAAGATGGCCTGAATAAAATCAACAATGAGATTAGAACTCTCCACATGACTCTGTTTACGTAAAAAATGGATCAAAAGATCCCGGCGTTTATGAATCTCATCAATCTCCGTGGAAACCTCACGCAATTCACCCTCCGCCCCGATTTCATTAAAAAAGACCGGCATAAGCTTGGTGAACTGTTTTGTCAGATTGTACACAGGTTCAATGGGATGATTGAGCAGGTTGCTTATATCCCGCTGAAAGAGATCCGTATCCTTGACACAGGTCCCTGAGAGCTTGAGGTTGATGATAAGGGCTGAGAAAAGAGTAGAACACCATTTTGGCTCCTGCATAATCAGGTTCAGCCAGACCCTGATATTTGCGAGATGGGCAGGATTGGTAATGGGCTGCCAGTCTTCATCCACCCCTGATACATTTGCGGATTGAAAACCAAAACGCACTGCTTCCCAGAGAAAAGTCTCCACCATGCGACTGTTGCCGCGGTTAAAGACCTCACCGCCCAGGACCTGGATACACTGCAGGGATGTATGAGGAAATTTTCTGACATTCGCCTTGAGCAACTGAAAGGTGGTGAGGAGAAACTCTTCGATTTCTTCAAAAGTCTGTAGACGGATCAGCTGAACCAGAGATCGATTAATCTCCCGAAGGGTCTCTTCGTGGATCAGGTAGAGTCCCTTGGTATCCATGATGCGGAAGAGAAACAGCAGTTTCTGATTTTCCGCAAAACGGTTTAAAGGGAGCCCCTGTTCCAGTGATTTTCCTTGATCGTCGCCATCTGCCTTTGCAAGCCTTGAGGGAATTTCCTTGTAGAGACGTACAATATCAACATGGGCCGGCAAGGCCAGGATATCATGCAGAGCCGAAGCCGGCGCCAAATCGACATCAATGGCTGTCACTGCCGCCTTATTTTTTGTCATACTCTCATGGGAGATGGCAGCAAAGAGTTGACCTGAATGAAAGTCTTCACAGAGTGCCCCACAACGGTCAAGAAACCAGGGTAGGGGGTCCTCTTCCTGGAGCCAGTAATCATAATTTCTTTTGAGGATGGCTTGCATAAGCCGGGCCACTGCACAACAATCAAACTCTTCGGCCCCCTTATTAACAAAGGCCAGTAAAGAAGTGGCCAGATTTTTCATGGGATGCAGCCCCTGAACAATATGCATCATGATTGGACTTTTTCCATCATCAAGGGCCAGAAGAGTCGCAAAATAGGTGTTCAATACAGACTGGAATCGATAGAGATCCTCCACCTTAAAAAGAGTTACCATCTTACTGATCCAGGCCAGTTGTGCTTCAATGATCTGCGAAAGGAGTTTGCTGTTTTTTTCACAGTCCGGCATGGCCTGAATAAAGATACCGGCAAAGAGAGCAAAGGCCTCTGGCCCCTGCTCATGACGCATATAGTACGTGCTGTTTTTCAAAACAAAGCTACGCAACTGAGGGATCAGGATGTTCCAGTTGCGATAGGGATGACAAATTTCATAAAGGATGTTTTCCAGGGTATTATGGAGTCCCTTGTATCGATCAACAACATCGAGAAGGAGCTGCAGCTCAGGGCGTATAACCACCTCTTCAGCTGTTTCCAGAAGATTGGCCTTAAGCGCATCTGATTCTATGGAGCTTGACTTCGTTTTCATCTCTTCATATTCCGTAACATTTTTTTCCTGCACGCTTTTCGCTGTCAACAAGGAACGTTGAAACACTCTCTCAAGTATCTGATATTCCTTCCGCAGATTCAAGCATCTTCTTCCTTAAACCGAGGAAACTCTAAATAATAAGCCCTGAATTCTTTCGGAAGGGCCTCCAAAGAAAAAAAGCGCCCTGATGGAAAATCCGTCAGGGCGCTTACAAGGCCTGTGGGCTCGAAAAGAGAGCCTTCCGTGCGACTTACTGCAGAACCGGTCGAGCATTTACAGGCTGTATCGGCCGATTATTATCTACACCCATAAGGGTATGAAATTTCACTGCCTGTGCCTTTGAAACTGGCACTGGATTCTTCAGAAGCATCCAGCTCACCCCTTCACTGCAAGGTGGAGTGGTAAGAGAGCCATTGAAACGATAGTAAGATTTTTTGGCAGGCAGCATGTCCGTGACATTGACAGTCACCTCGGGCAGGGATTTACTCACCCCCGTTTTTTCAGGCATATGCCCCCAAAGTCCTTCTATAAAAGGATTAGAAGATCCCTCTTCAAACAGCACTCCAACCACGCTCAGATTTCCTACATCATCAGAATGGACCAGATGGGCCTCCATGGCAAAGAACTGTCCCTTCACCGTATTTTCACTGGGAGTATGAAAATGAAACTGAAGGAGGTTAGAGGTATGTCCGTTAACTATGACAGAAGAGCCGGGGGCATAGTTCACTTTAATTGTATGACCGTTATTAACGATATCCAAAGGGACACCATGATACTGAAAGACAATGGGGCTCAATTCAGCCTCTACCAGGGAAGCAACATCAATGGGAGACTGATTTTTCCCACTCTTGCAGATAGCATAATCGCTGGAAAGATCTCCCCAGAACTCCGGGGCCTCGTGTCCGCTATAACCCCAGTGAGCGCTATGACCTGAAGCCCAGGCAGTTCCGGCCAGAAGCAATCCGGCTCCGACAGCAACAGCAACTGTTGTTTTCATGTTTTCCTCCTTCTGTAAAATGGTGACTGAATAGTAAAGAAGGAGAGAACTTTCCCCAAACCTTCTTTACTATTCCCTACACCCTTTTTCATTTGATCTCAAGAAGGTACTTCAAGGTCGTATTACGGTTGCGTACCCCACGCCCCACTGGGAAGTATACTAAGCACTGGGATTTTCTCCTCTACAGGGCCTTATTCGCAACCATGTGCAGAATAAGGTCAAGCATCCGATTGGAATAGCCCCACTCGTTGTCATACCAACTCATGACCTTGACCGTAGTTCCAATGACCTTGGTTGACAGACCGTCTACAATGGATGAATGGCCATTCCCTTGAAAATCTATAGAAACCAGAGGCAAATCAGTATAGCCAAGGTAACGGTTGGCGGCTTCCTTCAGGGCCTGGTTGACTTCAATGACCGAGGTTTCTTTTTCCACTTCCATAACCGCATCCACCAGGGATACATTGGCGGTCGGTACCCGGACAGCTAACCCGTCAAATTTTCCTTTCAATTCAGGAATGACCAAGGCTACAGCAGCGGCTGCTCCGGTATTGGTAGGGATCATGGAAAGCGCTGCGGCCCTTGCCCGTCGCAGGTCGGAATGGGGAAAATCAAGAATACGCTGATCACCGGTATAGGCATGAACCGTGGTCATCAGCCCTCGCTTAATTCCAAAATTATCCAGAATCACCTTGGCCATGGGCGCCAGACAGTTGGTTGTGCAGGAAGCATTGGAAACCACATGATGAATGGTAGGGTCATATTCGTCCTCATTCACCCCCATGACAAAGGTTTTTATGTTTCCTTTGGCCGGAGCAGAAATCACCACCTTTGCAGCCCCTCCTTCCATATGTTTTTGAGCACTCTCACTGTCGCGAAAGATCCCGGTACATTCGGCAACATACTCAACATCAGCATCTCCCCAGGGAATATCGGCAGGATTGCGGTGATCAGTAACCCTGATATGACGACCATCAACTATGATTCCTTCGTCATCACTTTCCACTTCAGAATCAAAAACACCCATCACCGAATCGTACTTCAAAAGATGGGCCAGAGTTGCGTTATCCGTTAAATCATTTATGGCTGCGATCTCAATATCAGCAAAGGCTGAATCTTTCCCAATAGCACGAAAAATGTTCCTCCCGATACGGCCAAAACCATTAATTCCTACTTTAATCGTCATATCCAGTCTCCTGTTCAATAGTGGGGTCACAGAGCAGTCCGCAGGTGCCCTGCCTCCTGAGAGAGATATCTCTTTTTGTTACGTCCTGTATCCCGGCGCCGGGATCAAAACACTCCTAACTGCTGCACTGCAATGCGCCCTGACGAATTCCTACGTCACCGGATCACATTTTAAGTCTCTGTGCTTTTGCCTTTTTATAAAGCTGCAAATACTCCTTACTGACCGTTCCCCAAGTATATCGATCGATAATCAACTGAACCGCCTGTCGCTGCATCTTTCGAATCGTGCCTGGATCTGCCGAATAGAGAGACAGAGCCTGATCAATAGCCTGACACAACGCTAATACACTCTGTTTCTGATAGGTAAACCCGGTCTTTCCATCTACCACCTTTACCAGCCCACCCACATGATGAACAATGGGAAGATTGCCAAAGAGCTGAGCCATGAAATCGGTCAATCCGCAAGGCTCATATTGAGATGGAATCAGGAAAAAATCTCCTGCAGCATAGATCTTATTAGCCAGGGCAGGATCATACCCACGAAGGATACATATCTTCCCCCTATTCTCCGCCTTTTCGGCAAGATGCACCAGCTGCTGTTCGTCCTTGCGGCCACCGGTCCCTAACAACAAAAAATGAAACTTAACATCTTTGGCCAGAAGCCTTTTCAAAGCTCCAATCAGGACATTCACTCCTTTCTGTTCACTGAGACGTCCAATAAAGGTAACAAGCGGTATGGAGATATCACTGTCGAGATATCCGGAACGACGAATCCCCGTCAAACTCCCCTTCCGGGTAACAAGTTGCAGCATAGCCTCTTTACAGAGTTTTTTTCCGGTGAGAAGAGAGGGCGCCAGGGGGTCGAATGCAGCAGCAATACCGCTTTTTTCGGGATCAACTGGAGAAAATTCTTTTGGGTCAATACCGTTGGTGATCCCTTCCAGAAGAATACCTCTTTCCAACAGTGTATGTCCCAGCCAGCCAGTGAGACGATCATCTCTAGTCTCCCGCAGCTCGCGCGCATAATTTCCACTGACCGTATTCATCACTGCAGTAGCGGCTCCGGCAAGAAAGGGGTCAAAAGATTCGCCCAGCCTGCTCTCCATGATCACCTGCTCAGGCAGGCCTGTACTGGCACGGGCAAAAGGAATATCCGCCACTTCCTGATGATAGCCCTTTCCCCCATTATGTATGGTAACCACGGTTCCGGTATTGCGGAAATAATGACGCAAGACGGGATGCTCAGCAATAAGCGCAGGAAGAACTGCGGTATGCCCATCATGGCAGTGAATAACATCGGGCTGGGCACCCAGCAGGATCATCAGATCAAGGGCACCTTTCTGCAAAAGGATATTCATGGCAAAATAGTCAAAATGCCCCATTCCCTTTTTCTGCCAGGGATGCAGAGCCTCCTCCTTTGCCGTGTAGGTATAGACGCCTTGTTTTTCCCGAAAACGTTCTGCCCCCAGAAGATAGAGGGTTACCTTGCCCTGGGAGGCAGTCCAGACCCGCACACGCTCCCGTCGCTCTTCGTTCGTATAGTTGAGATCGACCTCAAAGCTCAACTCTTTTTCGGGATGCAGAGGATCCGGAAGCAACTGAAATCCCAACTGTTCAGGATCCATAAATCCATATCGAGGAAGAACCACATGCACCGAACGACCAGACCAGCGAGCCAAGGTTACTGACAGCTGAGAAACAACATCTTTTATACCTCCGGCACCTGCAAGATTGCCATATTCACGGCTCACCATCCAGATCTGCCGCAGGGGGCTCTGTCGTCTGCCCATGTGCTTACTCCCCTGGAAAAACAATAGCCATATGACGCAGAAGATGGTCGGCCAGGGTAAGACGAACCATGGCCTCACAAACAGGAATAATACGGGGTATAGCCGAGATATCGTGCCTTCCCCCTACCTGAATTTTTACCGCCTCATTCTGCAGATTAACACTCTGCTGTTCTTTTGAAATGGATGGAATGGGTTTGACCGCAACACGAAGGACAATCTGACTGCCGCTTGAGATACCGGCCAGGATACCTCCCGCATTATTGGAGAGAAAGCCATCCGGGATGATGGGGTCATTATTTTCAGATCCAAGCATCTCTGCCACCTGAAAACCGGCCCCAACTTCCACACCTTTGACCGCTCCGATGGACATCAGGCCATGGGCCAGTTCAGCCTCCAGTTTATCAAAGACCGGTTCACCAAGGCCTGCCGGGCAATCGGCAACAATCTCCACGATACCGCCCAGGGTATCGCCTTGTTTTCGAACCTCAACCACCCGCTCCTCCATCTTTTCCGCCGCAGCTGCATCGGGACAGAAAAAACGGTTGGAGTTGATGACGTCAAGATTGCGTTCTTTGACTTTGATACCTCCAAGAGCCACGGTATAGGCGCAGACCTCGATTCCATGAGTGGCCAGCAGCTGTTTTGCCACAGCCCCTGCCGCCACCCTGGCAGCTGTTTCCCGGGCCGATGCCCTGCCTCCGCCACGATGGTCACGAATGCCATACTTGGCAAGATAGGTAACATCACCATGTCCGGGGCGGAAGATATCACGCAGCGTATCATAGGACTTGGAATGGGCATCTTTATTATAAATTGCCAGCGATATGGGTGTCCCGGTGCTATAGGACACATCTTCTCCGGGAGGGGTGAAGACACCGGATAGGATCTCTAACTGGTCAGGCTCTTTGCGGGGACTCGACGCTCCCCCCTGTCCCGGCCGTCTCCTATCCATCTCGGCCTGCAGCTGAACGGGATCTAATATGATTCCAGGAGGACAGCCATCAATAACAGCTCCTATCCCGGTACCATGTGATTCTCCCCAGGTGGTTACCCGGAAGGCCTTACCAAAAGTATTCCCTGCCATTGCTCTTATATCCTTTGTACAGACATCAAATAACGTTTTCAGCTAAAAAAGTACCTGCCGATTCAAGCATTTTTTTCACTATTCACTATTAGCTCTTCAATGGAATGAACCACCTCAGCAACAGTCAATTTCCCAGTATCCACAACAAGATCTGCTGTTTCCCGGTAAAGAGGGCTCCGTTCTGTCAGGACTTCATCCAACTCTTGACAGATATCCTTTCCGGTGAGACTCGGCCTGAGCGTTTCGGAACTGAGATCCATACAGAGCCGCTCACAGAGAATCTCAAGATCAGCGGTTAACCAGACCACCTGTGCCTGTTTTTTGAGCTGCAGCCAGATTTGACGATGCAGAATCGCTCCCCCACCAGTGGCAATGACACAATGGTTCCGCCCCCTGAGTCCAGACAGCACTTCACTTTCATGCTTTCTGAATCCCTGCCACCCTTGTTCTGCAACAATCGTTGCCACAGAAGCATTATTTTCTTCCGCAATCAGAATATCGGTATCCAGGAAATCATAGCCAAGCCTCTTGGCCAGCGCCACGCCAATACTGGATTTACCCACAGCACGACAGCCAATGAGATAGACACAATCTTTCATACCATTTTCTTAGAAGAGTTCACCTAATCACTGATCCATTTAGTGAACTGCCTCAATCTTTTTTCCCTTTAATTTAGTATAGTATGCGGTATGATAAAACTGTGTCAAGATAAGATCAAGCCTGAAAAAGCATTCTCCTAAGAGTTTACCAACAGAAACGGTCGCAAAAGGGTAGAAAATCAGGATGGAATTCAAAGACTATTATACCGTACTGGGTATAGAGCACAATGCTACTCAGGATGAGGTAAAACGGGCCTACCGAAAACTCGCAAGAAAATATCATCCAGACATCAACAAGGCCCCGGATGCCGAACAGCGATTCAAAGAAATAGGTGAAGCCTATGAAGTTCTCCAGGATACTGAAAAACGCGCAGCCTACGACAAGTTCGGCAGCAACTGGCAGGCAGGAGAGGAGTTCAAACCACCACCTGACTGGGATACTGGATTCGAATTTCAAGGGGGAGGATACACCCAGGCCGACGCTTCACAGTTCAGCGATTTCTTTGAATCCCTTTTTGGCAATAAAAGCGAATTCAGGCACGCAGAATCCTTTCAGGGACAGCGGCCATCCTTTTACGGAAAGGGCCAGGACCTCCATGCAAAGATCATTATCAGCCTGGAGGAGAGCTTTCACGGAAGCAAACAGACCTTGACCCTGCAGCGCCCCTCTGTGGACGCAAGCGGCCATGTCTTCACCAGCCCACACACCCTGCAGGTTACTATCCCAAAAGGCGTCACTGATGGCCAGCGCATCAGGCTGGAAGGCCAGGGAAGTACGGGGATAGGCAAGGGTCCAAACGGCGACCTGTACCTTGAAATCGCTCTCGCCGACCACCCCCACTTTAGCATCACCAACAGAGACATCATGCTCACTCTTCCCATTACACCATGGGAAGCAGCACTGGGAGCCACGATCCAGGTTCCCACCCTTGGCGGCCCCGTCGAACTGAAAATTCCGGCCAACTCCCAAACCGGGAAAAAAATGCGCCTCAAGGGAAGAGGACTTTCCTCTTCAAAAATCAGTGGCGACCAATATGTAACCCTTGCCATCATGACCCCCACCCCCGCAAGCAAACATGACCGGGAACTCTATCGAAAAATGGCAGAGGCCATGTCCTTCAATCCCCGCAGCCACCTTGGAATGAAATCATGAAAACAGACATTCAGTGTACAGTTTTTGACGAGACCAGCGCATACTGTCTAAAAGATCTCTGCAGACTGTGCAGGGTTCACGCCCAGTTTGTCCATGACTTGATTGACGAAGGCATCCTCTCACCCCAGGGCACGAATCCCCGAAACTGGCAATTCGGCGCTGTTGAGATTAAACGAATACAGATTTCAATCCGCTTGCAGGAGGATCTGAGAATCAATCTTCCCGGCACAGCACTGGCCCTCGACCTGCTGGAAGAAATCGAAGAACTGCGCCGCAACAAATCACTTCTGGAACAACTCCATTCCCTGGGAAAAAAAATATAAAAGCCGCCATGCCCAACACAGACAACTTTTCCGTTACAGTGAAACGCTGCAATCCGACATAAACAAAGACTGCAACCAAGTTCTAAATCATGATGCGACAGCACTTGGATAAAACGCTTTCAACAACGAACTCAGCAATCTAAAACCCATCATATTAGCAGGATCAGGCAAGACGCATGCAGCTCTTATCACAAGCCCCATCAGCAGAATCACCAGACCAGGTAATCTGCAGTAATTCCTCAATTACTCCACTAAAGAACAGCTCACCTGCCAGCCTGAAAAAAGATTGACAAACTTACTCTGGTGACTACTTATAGTAAGTATATATTTATATCTTGCCACGGTAACAGAATCCCTAAACATCAAAGGAGTCTTCCCCATGAAACAAACTATCCTCCTCCCTGTTCTCCTAAGCCTTGCCATTATACTTTCCTCCTGTGCCGGGGCCAACAAAGCTCAAGTCGGTGCCGGTGGAGGTGCTGCCGCAGGCGCACTGATCGGCCAGGCCATCGGTCACAATACTGAAGCCACCCTTATCGGAGCAGCCGTAGGAACCGCGTTGGGTTACATGGTTGGTAACGAAATGGACAAATACGACAGACAGCAACTGAACCATGTCTATGAGCGCGGAGTCTCTGGGCAAACCAATGCCTGGCAAAATCCAGACAGTGGCAACAATTACCGGGTCACCCCACAACCCGCATACTCCAATCCAGCAACCCATCAGCCTTGCCGCCAGGCACAGATTCAGGCTGTCATTGATGGAAAACAAGAAACCACCTACAGCACAGCCTGCCGAGATCAGAACGGACACTGGCAGCTGCAGAAGAATTAACACCGACAGCCACAGGATATGCAGCACGTTCATTTCCCACGCTGCATGCCGGCTACACTGGTACAGGATACCTTTGACAGCCATCGACAGATATCTCTTTATGTGAAGAAAACCCCTTAATATGTACACCTCCAATTTCACAGTACCCACAACAGAGCAGATGCACCTCATCAATATCACCTCTGAGGTACAAAGTCAGGTTGATCAAGCTGGAATTACATCTGGGGTTTGTTATCTCTTCAATCCCCACACCACTGCAGGGCTGACCATCAACGAAGGAACCGACCCCGATGTGCAGACCGACATCATCAACGGTCTCCGGGAAATGGTCCCTCTGCAGTTTCCCTTTCGCCACCAGGAAGGAAATTCACCTTCACACATCATGGCATCACTCATGGGCTCATCACTTACTGTCATGATCGACAATGGCCGACTGCAGCTTGGCACCTGGCAAAAAATATTTTTCTGCGAATTCGATGGTCCCAGGACCAGAAAAATTCAATTACGGCTTCTGGCCTCAGACTGACTCCTATTCATCACTGAATTATGAAGATTGACCCACATCAAATGTGCTTTGGCCTGAACCTTGACCTGGACCGCGCCTCTCTCTCCTGTTTCCTGCAGCTTGCAGGAAAACCCGACTTTGCTGAAATGCTTGCCGGCAGACTTTCCAGCGAGGAAATCCAGGATGTTGTCCATTTTTTCACAGGTCTCCTCAAAAACAACCTGAGCGAAGACGAATATCATCGGCTGTTTCTTCGCGAACAGTCCCCTCACCAACATTCTAAGAAGAAATAACTTATGGCCGCCAAAGACACCCTCTACGACCTTCGCAGTTTTCTTAAGCTGCTACGTCGCGAAAAACAACTCATTGTCATTGATGAAGAAGTCGACCCGCACCTGGAAATTGCAGAAATACATCGCCGCGTCATTGAGCGACAGGGACCGGCCCTGCTTTTCACTCGGGTCAAGGGCAGTGATTTTTCAGTGGTCACCAATCTCTTTGGCACTGCAAAACGGTTGGAACTTGCCTTTGGCTCCAAACCACAACAATTTGTCCGAGACCTGGTCAATCTCACCGAATCATTGATGCCGTTAAAAATGCAGACCCTGTGGGATCATCGCCATCTCATCCAGGATGGATTAAAAATCGGCCTCAAGGAAAAAAAACAGGGACCCATCCTCGAAAACTGTCAACTGCCTGCACGCCTAGGTAGCCTGCCCATGCTTACCTCGTGGCATAGTGACGGAGGAGCCTTTGTCACCCTGCCCCTGGTCTATACCGAACATCCTGGAGGCAAAGGACATAACCTCGGCATGTACCGTATTCAGCGTTACGATGACACGACAACCGGCATCCACTGGCAGATACACAAGGGAGGCGGCTACCATTACCATGAGGCGGAAAAACTCAACCAGCCCCTCCCCATGACGCTCTACATCGGTGGCCCACCGGCACTGATGCTTGCCGCCATCGCCCCCTTGCCCGAAGATATCCCGGAACTGATGCTCACCTCACTGCTCCTTGGAAAGAAACTGGACATGACTCCTGACCCCAAAGGTGGTCATCGCCTAGTGGCCAATGCCGAGTTTGCAGTAAGAGGTATCGTGCCTCCTCATGTGCGCAGGCCAGAGGGCCCCTTTGGCGATCATTACGGCTACAACTCTCTGCAGCACGACTATCCCGTATTCCAGGTCTCACACCTCTACCATCGGAACAAGGCCATCTATCCGGCAACAGTGGTTGGCCGGCCCAAGCAGGAAGACTATTTCATCGGTGACTTTCTCCAGGACCTGCTCTCGCCCCTCTTTCCTCTGGTCATGAAGGGTGTGCGCGAGTTGAAAACCTTTGGCGAAACCGGCTTTCATTGTCTTGCCTCTGCCCGTGTAGCCGACCGCTACCCCCGCGAGGCCTTTGCCAGTGGATTGCGTATACTTGGTGAAGGACAACTTTCACTCACCAAATTTCTTATCATCACCGATGGTGACATTGACATTACCGATTTCCCCCGCCTCTGGACCCATGTTTTAGAACGTATCCGCTGGGATCGTGACCTCTTTGTCTTTGCCAACGTCTCCCAAGACACTCTTGATTACACAGGTCCTTCAGTCAACAAAGGCTCCAAGGCTATGATGATGGGCCTGGGCAAAGAAAAAATTCGGGACCTGCCCACGAACTTTACAGGCGATCTCCCGATCCACTGTCAACGTGTTCAGGCATACCTTCCAGGAACATTGGTGGTCCAGGGAGCTACGTATGAAGACAAACCTGACCTTGCTAAGACCCTTGCAGAAGACTCGTCCTTAGGCGAGTGGCCCGTTGTCCTTCTGGTGGACAACTGTGCTGAAGCGACATGTTCTCTACAGGAGTTTCTCTGGACCTTTTTCACCCGTTTCGAACCTGCTGCTGATATTTACGGAGCAACCACTCAGGTCCAACGCTTCCATGTCGGGCTCACCCCCCCCATTATTTTTGACTGCCGAATGAAACCCTGGTACACAGATGTCCTTGAGGTTGACGAGGCCACTCGCAATCTTGTTGACTCCCGTATCTCAAAACTGCTCCCCTCCAGCCTGCGCTGACCATGGCCAGCCCGCTTCGCCTTCAAAAATACCTTTCCAGATGCGGAATTGCATCCCGGCGGAAAGCAGAAGAGTATATTGCACAGGGAAGAGTCAAGGTGGACGGGAAGGTCATCACCTCCATGGGCCAACAGATAACCCCCGGAAAGCAAAAAGTTTATTTTGACAACAAAGAAGTCACTGCCGAGGAACAATTCATCTATATCCTTCTCAACAAACCCAAAGGCTATGTTACCACTCTTTCCGATCCCCAGGGACGACCGATAGTTACATCACTCCTCTCAGGAATCCAAGAAAGAGTTTACCCTGTAGGCAGGCTGGATCTCGACACCGAAGGAGCTCTTCTTCTCACCAATGACGGCGACTTGGCCCAGTCTATCCTACACCCCAGCCATGAAGTCACCAAGACCTATGAAGCTGAAGTGAAGGGGCAGCCAGCATCTGCGGCCATCCAGCGTTTGCAAAAAGGAATCCTTCTGGAAAAGAAGATGACAGCACCTGCCAGGATCCAGGTGAAACGAAGGGGGAAAAAAACCACGGTGATGGTTATCACCATCCATGAGGGAAGAAAACGACAGGTAAAAAAAATGTTCCAAGCCATTGGTCATCCTGTCATCTCGCTCAAACGCCTTGCCTATGGCAAGCTGACCCTGGATGGTCTATCCATTGGAAAATACAAAATTCTGCAAAAAAAGGATCTGCAAAAAATTTTTTCAAACAAATTTCTTTACAAACATGAAAATAGCTGATTAAATCTATATAGTTATCAAATAGATTATAGACGACACCTGCCCATCCTGCAGATATCTTCTTGATTTTATTGGTTTTCTCGGGGAGCAGCAGGAACGGCTCCTCTTTAAGAAAAACATTCTATTTTCCTCTAAACACTACAAAAACACTGTGGTGTTTGCCTTGAACGTACAGGAGCCAGGCATGAACAAATCCGAATTAATCGAAGCTCTGTCCCGGGATATCGATCTTCCCCACAGGGAGGCTGCCGCCATCACCAACACCATTATCGAGACCATGACCGAGGCATTGGCCCAAGGTGACAGTATTGAGATACGAGGTTTCGGGAGTTTTGTCATAAAAGATTACGGCACCTATGAAGGACGCAATCCAAAAACCGGTGAAAAGATTAAGGTCAGGCCCAAAAAGCTCCCCTTTTTCAAAGTAGGGAAAGACCTGAGAGAAATGGTCAACCAAAAACGCAGGAAATAGCAAGAGCTACCCCTCTACAATTTCCCCCACCAGATCATATATCTGTGCCTCGGTGATCCGTACCTGTACGATATCACCGGGGTTTGCGATTCCAGCGGTGATATAGACGCAGCCATCAATCTCAGGTGCCTGATACACTGTTCTGCCTTCCAGCAAAAGATCTGTCTCGCTGCTCAAACCCTCGACCAACACCGGGAGGACTTGCCCCACATATTTGTTTAAAATCTCTCTAGAAATTTCTGCCTGCAGCTCCATTACTCTTTTCAGGCGATCCTGTTTCAATTCATCAGTGCACTGATCCTCAAAATTTTCAGATGCAGCCCCCTGCTCATTCGTATAGGCAAAAAGTCCGACATGATCGATCCGATACTGTTTCAGAAAGGATTCAAGCTGTTGCAGATCATCTTCCGTTTCTCCCGGGAAGCCAACCATCATGGTGGTGCGCAGGGCAATGCCTGGTACAGCTGCTCGCGCCCGATCAACAAATCGGCACAGATCACGTTGACCATAATGCCTATTCATACGCTTCAGGATAGAATCAGACACGTGCTGAAAAGGAATATCGATATAGGGCAGGATACGCGATTCCCGCTGCATCAGATCGAGAAGTTCGTCATTCACCCCAGAAGGATACAAGTACATCAAGCGTATCCAGGGGACATCAGTGAGCTCGATCAACTGGCTGAGAAGGACCGGGAGAGTAACGTCAGGCCCGAGATCACGGCCATAAGCAGTGAGGTCTTGGGCAATAAGAGAAATTTCTTTCACCCCGAGTTTTTCAAGCTGAATCAATTCCTGGCAGAGATCAGAGATTGGTCTGCTTCGCAGGTTGCCTCTGATAGAGGGGATCATGCAATAGGAACAGCGATTATTACATCCTTCGGTTATTTTAAGATAACTGCGAAAAAATGGCGTAGAGATGATACGCGGCATGGAAGAATCCATAAGAAAACGATCAGGACAATTGACCTTCTCTTCAAGACCTCCTGCCAGAAGAGTCTGCAAAAGATCTGCAATATCTTTCACCCCTTCGGTCCCCACAAACAGATCCACCTCAGGAAGTTCAAGGGCAAGCTTATCGCCGTAGCGCTGCACCAAACATCCGGTAACAACAAGATATTTACCGGGGTCTTTTTCTTTGATCTTGGCCAGTTCAAAAATTTCTTCCACAGCCTCTTCCACTGCCGCCTGAATAAAGCCACAGGTATTGATGAGCAAAACAGTGGCCTCATCTGGATCTTCTCTAAGTTGCCACCCGGCCTGTTGCAGAAGCCCAAGCATGACTTCGGAATCAACAAGATTTTTGGGACACCCAAGACTGACAAGATGGAAGGTGGCCATCCTCATTTCTCCTCTTCTGCGAGAGCTCTTTGCACATGATTGATGAGCATGTTTACCTGTGCGTTACTCTTCTGTTTAAATGCCTTTCCTGTAAAACCGGCTTTCCACTCCCTGCTCCACAGCTCATCAGAGACAAGGAACATGGCTGCAAAATCGATCCCTCTAAAAGCTGCAACCGTGCAGAGAGCAGAATATTCCATATCCACACCACCAATATTATGCGTCTGAGCAAGGGCATCCAGCATTTTTCTCGATTCCCTATACGGCGCATCCGTTGACCAGATCGGATAGGAAGGTATCTCTCCCATAGCACACTGAAGATGCTGCAAAATATCCTGAGATGGTTGACTGATCTTTTCAGTGGAGTAATACCTTGAAGTCCCTTCACCGCTATGCGCCACTCCCCCAAGAAGAGTATCGCCCACTCGCAGATTTTCATCAAGAGATCCACACCAACCACTCATTATCACAGTGGTGGCCCCTAAAACAATTAATTTTTCCAGGGTCATCACAGCCATAGGAGAGCCCACGGCCGGACCAGCGACAAAAAAATCATTCCTTGGGCTTACCACCAGGCCGGAATGAAACAAAAACCTTCGTCCTCCTCCCTTCTTCAGGAGATGATCAAGGGCCGTCCGTGCCTCTTGCGGATTAACAAAAATAATCCCCGCGGGAGGAATCGTTTTCTCATTCCGCCCACGAACAGGGTGGATGATCATATCATCTACAGGTGCATTCTTCATCCAGTGCGATCCGAAAGCATTGATATAGTGTCTGCGACGACCATACTCTTTTCAATATCCTTTCCTCTATCCTGAAAACGCAAAAAAGGCTGCAGAAAACTCTGCAGCCTTTTTACAAACCTTCGACCTGCCCTTTGCTTAAAGCAAGGAGCAGGTTTGACTGATTCTGATTTAGCCAATCAAGGGATTTGCGTAGAGCATAATCAGGGAAATAACCAGTCCGTAAATTGCACAGGACTCAGCAAGAGCCATACCGAGGATCATGAAAACCATCAGTTTAGGCTGTACTTCTGGATTACGAGCAAGACCCAAGGAGGCTGCATGGCCAATATTACCGATACCAATAGCAGCACCAAGACCTGCAAGTCCAATTGAAAGTCCAGCACCAATACAAATCAGTCCGAGCATTAAACCATTTGATTCCATTGTGTTTCTCCTTTAAAAGTTTTGTTTTTTGGCCTTCTTCTTTCTATACTTAATATAAATAAATTATTTTTTTAATCTGTGTGCTCTTCTCAGATCAATGCGCATGCTCGTTAGCCTGACTAAAATAGACAACAGTAAGCAGAACAAAAACCATTGCCTGAACCAGGGATACAAGCACACCCAGCATCATGATCGGCAGAGGTGCAAAAAAACCACCGGCCAGCAAGAAGAGAATTCCAAGAAGTGTCTCTTTAGCCATGATGTTACCAAAAAGTCGAATAGAGAGTGAAAGCAGACGAGCAATGTTACTTACCAGCTCAATGGGCAACATCAGCGGAATAAGAATCGGAATGGGTCCGAGGAAATGCTTAATGTATCCAATACCATGGGCGCGAAACCCTATGACATGATGGGTAAACCAGACAATAACGGTCAATGCCAGAGTTGTATTAATCGAAGACGTAGGAGACATGAAACCGGGGATCAGACCGATAATATTTGCCACTGCGATATAGAGGGCAAAGGTGGCAATCATTGGAAAAAGCTTTTCGGTCAACTCCTTACCCATATTCTCACAAAAGAAATCATTCATTCCACCAATGATCAATTCCCAGAAGTTCTGTCCCTTACCGGGAATCATCTCAACGTTGCTGAGAGTGAGCTTTCCTACCACTACCAGGAAAATCATGACAAACCAAGTATAGGTCATATACGGTTCACACAGCTTTTCCAGAAAGGTATTACCGACGGGACCGTGCGGGATCGGCAACCCCAACTTTTCAAGTATGATTGATATAAATAATATCGGATGTTCCATAACTCCTCCCTCTTACCTTCTCCTGCTTAAAAAGTAGTGCCCAGCCACATTCAATGTTGTCAGAATGATGGCGAAAACTACAGTAGATAGCCCCAGAAGCAGCCCGAAGACATTGGCCTGACCGCTCTTAATAAAGAGCAGCAGGACAACACCAATAAAGGCCAACCGAAGCCAAAATTTAATAACGTAACGAGACTTCCCAAAACTTTTCTTTTCTTTTTCCTTTTCCTCGGGAGAAGGTTCAAAGGTTTTCAGAAAAGAGGTGAAATCTTTGTGCCCAAAATAAAAGCTGACTATGGCGATCGCGCCACCAACAAGCACCGACTGGGCAAAAAACCATGACATAATCAGCCACGATCCTCCGGTCAACACCAGCAGGAACCCAAAGCTCAATGCCTGTACCTGTTTCAAAGAAATATCAAGCACAGCTATTAACCTTCAGAATCCTTATCATCTGGCTTGGCCGCCTGAGTCCGAAGAATATCAAACAGACTCTTAAATCCAGCAGCTATCCCAATGGCCAGACCGATCAAAGTAAACCAAGGGGAGGTCTTTCCATCAAAGAACTTTTCGTCCAGATAGATGCCGCCTCCCAACCCTACAAAAATTGCAGCCACAAAGGTAAATCCGATATGCCCATAATTCCCTAGTACATGAACCATCTCGGTACTGAGTTTCGCCATTACTGTTACCGCCTTATAAAATCAGTAAACCTCTTTGGCAAACGAACAAATTAATTAGCACGCCCACCCTTCAAAGTCAACGGTTTTTTTAGTCTTCCGCCAATTTTTTGAATGACCATTCAGTCATTTCTATGGCCTTTTTCAACTCATCAATACTATGAGCTGCTGAAATAAAAAGAACTTCGAATTGAGAAGGGGCAAGGTAGATTCCTTTGCTCAACATCTGACGATAATGACGGCCATAGCAATCAACATCTGCTTCCATGGCCGACTCAAAATCCGTCACCTTAGCTTTTGTAAAAAATCCGGTCATGAGTGACCCTACACGATTGAGGGTTACAGGAATACCAGCTTTCTCTGCAGCCTTATTGAGGCCATCGGCAAAAAACTCTGCCTTTTCGTTCAGCTCTTTATAAAAATCAGGCTTCTGCAGCAGTTTTAGATTAGCAATACCTGCTGCCATGGCCAGAGGATTTCCGGAGAGTGTGCCGGCTTGGTAGACCGGTCCGTCTGGGGCAATCTGATCCATTATTTCCGCCTTGCCCCCATAGGCACCAACCGGCAGGCCACCACCAATGATCTTCCCGAGGCAAGTCAAGTCCGGCATTATCCCAAAATGCTCCTGAGCCCCGCCATAGGAAAGGCGAAAGCCGGTGATAACCTCATCGAAGATCAGAACAATCCCCAACTCAGATGTAAGATCCCGCAACTTCTGGAGGAAGGTTGCACCCGGAGGAACACAACCCATATTCCCGGCAACAGGCTCCACAATAACACAGGCGATAGTATCGCCTTTTTCACGGAGTGTCTGTTCCAGCACTTCCTCATTGTTGTAGGGGATAGAAATCGTATTTTTAACTATATCTTGGGGCACCCCGGGACTTCCCGGAATCCCTAGAGTAATCACACCGGAACCAGCCTTGATCAGAAAAGAATCGGCATGCCCATGATAACAGCCATCAAACTTGACAATAACATCCCTGCCCGTAAAACCTCTGGCCAGTCGAACCGCACTCATGGTGGCCTCAGTACCGGAATTGACAAAGCGTACCTTTTCCAGAGACGGAACCGCCTCAACCACCATAGAAGCCAACGCCATCTCTTTCGTGGTGGGAGCCCCGAAAGAAGTACCATCTTTTGCCGCCTCAGTAATCGCTTCCACTATCTCAGGCTGTGCATGGCCATGAATCATCGGTCCCCAGGAGCTGACGAAATCCACATACTCATTCCCATCCACATCGTACACCGTCGATCCTTTGGCCTTCTGAATAAAAACCGGATCACAGCCAACAGAGCGACAGGCTCTGACCGGGCTGTTCACTCCACCGGGAATCACTTTTTTGGCCATTTCAAACATCTTCTCAGAAATACTTGTGTTCATTTTGACTCCCTTAACTCTATCGTAGTTGGATATTGCTTAATTTTTCATGCACCATATCATACCAAACCCATGAGAGCACTTTCGATTTTAAAGCGTCACCAATATTTTTGCATACTCTGCTGAACAACCAAGTATAGCATGAGTCACAAAAATCTGTCAAACAGCTTCCATCCCTTGACCTTTTTCACAACCATGCACATTATGAGGATATCAGTTGCTCCGTGTAGCCATATCTGCTCATATCTTATTAGTTCATTGAGGGCACCACCGACTTGGTTAAGCCACCGTACTGTAAGAATATACCAGCTCCACGTATCCACTTGACCGATCCAGAGGATACATGGTCTGCGTAGCAAGCCGGACTGATTGAACAAGCAGAGTCTCGTAACACACAGTTGCCTGGGACGGGGGAGGGACTTTTCCCTCACATTTTGCTTGTCATGAAAACTGGCAACGGGTACACTGTAGCATTATTACTGATTTTTCTCGCTTTGCGAAAGAGTCATCAACGCTATCATACTTCAAAGGACCAAGTCCTTAACGGTAGCCCGCAACTCAATGAATTAATTTTTGGTTTTTCTTGTCAAGAAGAGTCCGACAACAACTCATAAGACACTGAAACCTCAATCAGATTGGAGAAGAACAATGGCCAGTGACAAAGTGCAATCGGTAAGCGATGCCGATTTTGATTCAGTAATTGCCTCAGACATCCCCTGTCTCATTGACTTCTGGGCCCCATGGTGTGGCCCCTGCAAGGCTATCGGCCCGGTTGTCGAGGCATTGGCAGACGAATATGAGGGACGTGCAACAATATACAAAATGAACGTAGACGAAAACCCTGCCACCCCAGGTAAATTTGGTATTCGTGCCATTCCTACCCTGATCCTCTTCAAAAGTGGTGAAAAGGTTGATCAGATCACCGGTGCTGTCGGCAAGGCCCAGCTGGTAGATCTCATCGAGAAAGCCATCTAGGCATCTGTCTAGCCCCCTTAGCTTGCAAAAAAGGGGGCTCCTTATACCAGTACCACATCTCATCACCGTATTTCTTTATGGCCACAACGCATTACGCACTTATCATAGTTGGTGGCGGCCCTGCCGGGTTGACTGCCGGACTGTATGCGGCCAGAGCCAGAATGGACCACCTGTTAATTGAAAAAGGTGCTGAAGGCGGGCAAGTCCTGCTCACCGACTGGATCGACAATTACCCAGGCTTTCCAGAAGGCATATCCGGTTTTGAACTTGCCGAAAAAATGACGGCCCAAGCCAAACGGTTTGAACTGAACTCCATGTTCGGCAACGTTATCTCCATGGACCTCTCTGCTCCAGTCAAAATCCTGAAACTGGACAATGGCGAGAGCTTGAGCTGTGACAGTTTGATCATTTGTACCGGAGCACGACCACGTGCCCTTGGTGTTCCCGGAGAAAAAGAATTTGTCGGCAAAGGCGTTTCCTACTGCGCCACCTGTGACGCCCCTTTTTACCGCAACCTTCATGTCGCCGTTGTAGGAGGTGGAAACACAGCAGTGCAGGAAGCCGCTCATCTCACCAAATTCGCCGACAAAGTCACCCTCATTCATCGTCGAGATGAATTACGGGCCACAAAAATCGTTCAAGAAAAAGCCTTTGCCAATACAAAAATCGACTTCATCTGGAACAGCACTGTCACCGCTGTTGAGGGAAAAGACGGGGTTGAACAACTCCGCATCCTGAATACCAATGGAAAAGAGTCTACGCTCAAGGTCGAAGGTATTTTTGTCCTCATTGGGGTCCTCCCCAACAACGAAATGCTGCCCCTTACCGATCTTAATGGTGACGAGGAGGGATTTATCCCCACCGACTGTGAAACCAGGACAAACATTCCCGGTGTCATGGCTGCAGGGGATATTCGCAGTAAAGAGGTACGCCAGGTTGTCAATGCCGCAGGTGAAGGAGCCACTGCCGTACTCGCCACCGAAAACTATCTCACCAATCTCAGCTGAGTATATATCGCCATGCCTTTTCTTATCTCTCCAGTAATCAAGCCCCCCTCTTCCAGGCAGCAACTCCTGAAACCGACACTAATCCTCCTGCTCCTCTTCTCTTTGAGTGGCTGCGCCACCATGGATTCCTGGTTCAGCAGTGGTGAAGAAGTTCGTCTTTCAGCACCAAACCTGGTCGACAAGGGGATGAGCGAATTTTCCCAGGGAAATTACTATAAGGCTCGAAAATATTTCGATGAGATCCTGGACTATTATCCTTTCAGCCCAGAGGCCATGCTTGCAGAACTAAAGGGAGCTGACAGCAACTATTTCATGGAGAATTACCAGGAAGCCCTCATGCTCTATCATGAGTTTGAAGAGCGCCACCCCACCAACGAAGCAATCCCATACGTCATGTACCAGATCGCCATGTGTCATTACCAGCAAATCGACCGAATAGATCGTGACACCACCGGTGCCGAAATGGCAATCAAAGAGTTCTCCAAACTCCTGCGAGCCTTTCCCGGCTCGCCCTATACCACCGAGGCCAGGGCCAGGATCCGGGCTGCCAACGAATTCCTGGTCAACCATGAATATTTTGTGGTGGAGTTCTACTTGCGCACAGAAAAATACAGTGAGGCCCAGACCCGCCTCCAATATCTCCTGAGCACCTACCCAGATGCCACCATCGTCCCCAAGGCACAGGAACTGTTACAAAGCCTGGAATCTGGAGAGCCACCACGTTTTCACCTCTCCTCCTGGTTCAAGGACAATCTGTTACCTGACTGGACGCTTTTCACCTCCGATGACGAAGGCCGCACGCCTGAGCCACCTCCGGAAACGCACTGATCCGCGTGACAAGCGCACACTTGACAAATCAACAACTTCTGCAACCAAACAGAAGTTGTTGACCTGATTACCAGCTAAAACTTTCGGATATAAACCAAACACACCAAGCCCTGTTCACGGGAAAGTCCACTCCTTTCAGAAAAGCATAACTTCTTTTGCTCTCTTCCCACAGGCCACACTATCTCCCCGTTGCAACACCAGCAACACACTCGTCGTTTGAAAGAAGAAGAGTTCAACTTTCACTGAAATAATGAAAAGAATCATCCTACCTCAAGCCAGCTGCAATGCAATTCCCTTGTTCGTATCTTTCCCTTCAGATGAAATGGTCTTTAGCATTATTCTTCATGCAATGAATGAGTCGCTGCCTGCTCCCTCTTTCCATGTGGCAATGCACTGATAAGAGAAAGACATGATGCAGAAAAATAGGGCAGCGACTGCACCAGCAATACCATAACCCAAAGAAGGATATCCCAGGTTTCTATCGATATTTTAAGATAAATGGCACCGGCAGCTAACCATAAGGCCAATGTAATCAACGTCTCTTCGGATGCAGTGCCCACTGCTTTTACCAGGGCAACTGATTGTTCCATTTTAGGTGTTCGCAAAAATGGCCGACCATCGGTGAAGAGTCCCAGCCACATGGCCTTGGCTATGGTATGTGATAAGGCGAGGCCTGAAAATGCTGCCGCAACCGTCTCTCCGGCAGTACTGACAATGTGTACGCCACGGTAGAGATAAATCACCTTGGCAATCTTAAAAACAAATAAACTTAGCGGTAATATAGAAAAAATCACCAGTGGCGGATCGATTCTTTCCGGCATCAAAATCATCGCCAAAGACCAGCCTAATGCCGCAAAATTGAAAATCAAATTAATCCCATCAGCAATCCAGGGCAGCCAACCGGCGACAAAGTGATATCGTTGGCCAACAGTTAATTTATTACCAGTCTTCCCCATTAATTCACCGGCATGATACCGTAAAATTTGCATGGCCCCATAGGCCCAGCGAAAACGCTGGTTCTTATAATCAAGAAAACTATCAGGCATCAAACCCTTGCCATAACTCTTTGAGGTATAAACCGCCTGGTAACCAGCTGAGAAAATCATCAGACCTAATTCTGCATCTTCGGTGATAGTCCGTTCACTCCAGCCGCCCACTTCTTCCAGACACGATCGTCGTACCATGGTCATGGTACCATGTTGAATAATGGCATTACGCTCATTGCGCGTAACCATACCGATATGGAAAAACCCTCGATATTCAGCAAAACAGATGGTCTTAAAGAGGGTGTCACTGGAATCCCGGTAGTCTTGTGGTGCCTGAACAATTGCGATTTCATCTTGAGTAAATTGCGGTACTAGTTCTCGCAACCATGTCGGCACGACACAATAATCACTATCGATAACAGCAACGATTGTTGCCTCGGGTGCTGTTTTGCTCAAGGCAAAGTTTAATGCCCCTGCTTTAAAACCGGACAAAGGTGCTTTATGAAAAAACCGAAACTTCTCCCCGAGCAGGGAGCAGTGTTTTTCCACAGGTTGCCACATCTCGTTATCCTTGGTGTTGTTATCTATAACAATCACTTCATAACGCGGATAATCCAGGGCAGTCAAGGCATTCAGGGTTTTTATCAACATATCGGGCGGCTCGTTATAAGCCGGGACATGAATGGACACCATGGGAAGATCCGCCTCATCGACAGCAAGCGGTTGCAATTCACGACGACGGCCTTTCACCCATAACGCTTCAGCCCATTCATGCGCTTCAATAAGTAACACTATAATGACGCCAATCATCCCGAACATCATTAACACGCCGACAACAACAGCTCCGACAGTCATATATTGCTGTGAATAATCGTATGCAATCCAGACAACAACTGTCGTCAGCAAATAGGCAACCATGGCGAGAAAACCACGACCACGACGATTTAAGGTGTTGGCATCAGTCAATAAGAGAGCGAAAATGATGGCAGCAATGCCAACCGACGATATGGCTAACATCTGCCATTGGGGCAGGCCTACAATCGGTTTTACAAATTCAAATTTAGCAATACGCTCAACATTATAGACTCCCCAGTAGGCACCAACAGATCCCTCACTCACCCGCTTCCATGGTTGGTCAAAAGCCTCCATCACATAATAGGTATACTTTTCCTGCTCTGCCCGATGTAAAAATCGGCGCAAGAAAATGGCCTGCCACGCCTCATCGGCAATGGACGATTTAATAGTCCTTCCGTTGCTAGGCCAACCTACTTCGGCAATAACTATTGGTTTATCGGGAAAGAGTTCTTTCAGTTGCTCCATACGGTCTACGATGTAGTCAACCGCTATTTCATTATCCACTCCTTCCCAGTATGGCAACATATGAACCGCAAGGTAATCTACATGCTGCGCTAATTCAGGATGTTTGACCCAGACGTGCCAGGGTTCCGCTGTACTGACTGGCATACCTAATTCAGCACGAACATGATCCAGGTATTTGCTCAACTGCTTAACAGAGACATCATTTCTGAGTATCACCTCGTTGCCTACCATGACCCGTACAACATTCTTGCGGTTTTTGTCCGCTATGGAGATCAGATTTTCAATCTCCACAAGATTTTGCTCTAACCTGCTGTCTAACCAGGCCCCTAGCGCAACATTAAGACCATGTTTTCGTGCCAGAACAGGAATATGGGCAAGGCTGCCATCTACTGTATAGGTGCGAATGGAATGCGTTTTACCCGAAAGGAGCGCCACATCCTCTTCGATTTCATCAACCGTCGGCAACTTTCCAGTTAACGGATCATGATGTAAACGCATGGGAGAGAAAGAAAAACCCTGAATCGTCTCCGGCCACATCGGTTCAACTTCCGGCCTATTCATATAGGCCCACAAGCTGTAAGTAACCGTAGCAACGATTACAGCAATAAAAATATTAATTCGCATCATTGCGGATA
>JAQYVF010000081.1 GCA_030145625.1 Desulfocapsa sp.
GAGAAAATCAGTTGACATGACAGGGAATGTTGTGTAGATAGCACTGCATACAAGGTGCCGGGATAGCTCAGTCGGTAGAGCAACGGACTGAAAATCCGTGTGTCCCTGGTTCGATTCCTGGTCCCGGCACCACAGTAATTTAAAGCACTTAGTCCTTCGCGGGCTGAGTGCTTTTTTTGTTGGTTCTACACCGGTTCTACAGATCTGCTGAAAAAGCTGAACAAGATTGACAAGGATGAGGAACTTGGCTCCGTGCTTTATTCTTTCTGCCAGTATACCTACTACCAGGTACCTAAATTTTTTCGGACACACTCCTCACTTCCTGCATGGTATAGCCTGGTAGACCTGAGACCTGGGCCTTCTGCCTGGGAATGTTTTTTTCATAGTGTGCTGGGGACATCCCCAATCCCCCTTCAGCGGCTCAACTGGATGTAAAAAAAACGCATATAGGGGAAGTTCTGACTGTAAACAGGAGCCCTATACCTACCCATTCATATCTCTGCTTCGTTCTCGGAATAGACCTATTCGTAGATAGAAGCTCAGGGATGGTCTGTTTGGAAATGATTAGGTGATTGGAGAGGCGAAGCTTAAAACAGGGATAGTCTAAACTTGCAGTTTTCCTTAAATACTTAATATAGCCAAAGGCTTACTCTTAAAATTATTTTCAAACATAATGCAAAAATAGGTATATGTACCTATTTGCAAATGCCTGCGAATGTGATTTAATAGTTTGTAAGGGTATGGTCGAGACGATTCAGGAAGAAGGCTAACTTGCAGTTTGCCACCCTGTCGGTGACCTTACCGCTACCAATCCTAAATACTTCTCAAACTACAGCTCATTACTAATTACAATAACATACTGCAACCCGGTCTTGACAGACGACAACTATACTTCTATCGAGAGATATATCCATCTTGGTCTTTTGGGCAACCCCTATTCCTTTAGGCTCTTACCAACAGTGTTCAATACATTTGTAGCCGCATATCCAACAATTTTTACTTGACTCTCTGCTGTTCGTCACAAGTGTATTATACAAGCATGTGTCACAAAGTGGCACGCTCTGGGCAGCTCCTTTGTTTTTAGGAAAAACTGCATTCACCACCCTTGACCTTTGACCATAGTCTAATGTTTATGGTGTTTACAAGGAGAAGTAAAATATAGCTCAAGGAGTCCTATCATGAACGAACTGACCATTGGCAAGCTGGCAAAAAAAGCGGGAGTAACCATTGATACGGTGCGGTTTTATGAAAGGCGTGGATTGATTAATGAGCCTGCCAGAACCCAATCAAATTACCGTATATACCCTGAAGAAGAGGTTGCACACCTCAGGTTCATTAAAAAAGCAAAAGAGCTTGGCTTTTCCCTAAACGAGATCAAACAACTGTTTAAGTTGCAGGATGACCCTAAGGCGTCCAAATCTGACGTCAAAGAGTGGACCGAAATAAAAATCTGGGAGATCCGGCGCAGAATTGAGGACCTTTCAAAAATTCTCTCTGCATTAGAACAGTTGACGGTTTCATGTGACGGACATGGACCGGTAAGTGAATGTCCAATTATTGGAGTGTTATCCGGCGATTTGGAGGAAAGCAAACAGCACCACCCGTGATTTTTTCTGTGTGATGTGGCTGGAATCCGACCCGCCTATAGGCTTGTAAGTTATCTGAAGAATACGATCCTACTTTATCTTGGAGCGGAGGTGAGTATCATGACAAGCATACCCCATAATCACCACCAAAATCAGAGCCATACACTCGTCGATAAAAAGGTTTTTGTTGATCCTGTGTGCGGTATGAGCACTGAGGATGAGTCAACCTTCAGGAGATTGGAACATCTGGGTATTGACTACCATTTTTGCAGCGATCACTGCCTGCTTCAATTTAAAGAGAACCCCGGGAACTATAGTGCCGGAGAGGGTAACCCAGAAACTCATCCAGATCACAGTATATTCCCTGGTGTGACACACCACACAAAAATACCCATCTACACATGCCCCATGCATCCTGAAGTGGAGCAGGAAGGCCCGGGAGTCTGTCCTAAGTGCGGCATGGCTCTGGAGCCCTCACATCCTGCCCAACCTGCGGTGAGAACAGAGTATACCTGTCCCATGCATCCGGAGATAGTACAGGATGAACCGGGCACTTGCCCGAAATGTGGCATGGCACTGGAAGCACAAATCATTTCCCTGGACGCCGAGGAAGAAAACCCCGAATACGATTACATGAAAAAACGCTTCCTCTTTGGGGCGATTCTCACTGTTCCTCTGGTCGTCATTGCTATGCGCGAGATGCTTCCTGGTGGGCATATCATTGACAACCTGGCTTCAGCAAAAACACTAGGCTGGTGTGAGCTTATCCTGGCGACCCCTGTTGTTCTCTGGGCCGGCTGGCCATTTTATCTGCGAGGCGTTCAATCGGTAATCAATAAGAGCCTGAACATGTTCACCCTGATCGGCCTGGGTGTTTCAGTGGCGTATGTCTATAGCCTTGTTGCTGTCCTTTTTTCTTCTCTCTTTCCGGCAACCATGCGTGGCCCTGAAGGTGCTGTGGGTGTCTATTTTGAAGCGGCTGCTGTTATTGTTACCTTGATTCTTCTTGGCCAGGTTATGGAGCTGAGAGCACGCAGTCAGACAGGTGCTGCCATTAAGGCTCTACTGGGTCTTGCACCAATAACAGCCAGAAAAATAAACAGTGACGGCTCAGAAGAAGATGTCCCCCTGGAACATGTTCAGGTAGGAGATTTGTTACGCATCAGACCTGGCGAGAAAATACCGGTGGATGGAGAAGTAATTGATGGTTCTAGTTCGGTGGACGAATCCATGATTTCCGGGGAACCGATTCCTGTAAAAAAACAGATAGCAGACAAGGTGATCGGGGCCACGGTAAACAGCACAGGATCACTGAGCATAAGGGCAGAAAAGGTGGGCAGCGACACCCTGCTTGCCCATATTGTACAGATGGTTGCTGCTGCGCAACGCAGCCGGGCACCCATTCAAAAACTGGCAGACCTGGTGGCTGGTTATTTCGTACCGGTGGTTATAGCTATTGCTTTGCTGGCCTTTACTGTCTGGTATTTCTTCGGTCCCGACCCAAGGCTTGCCTATGCTCTTATTGCAGCAGTGTCTGTTTTGATTATCGCCTGTCCGTGTGCCCTTGGTCTAGCCACACCCATGTCTATCATGGTGGCCACCGGTAAAGGGGCAACAATGGGAGTACTGTTTAAAAATGCGGAGTCCATTGAGACCATGCGCAAGATAGACACCCTTGTCGTGGATAAAACCGGCACCCTGACCTTGGGAAAACCAAAACTCACAGCTCTTGTTGTCGCGGCGGGAATGAATGAAGAGACCTTACTCAGACTTGCTGCAAGTCTGGAAAAATCAAGCGAACACCCACTGGCTGCTGCAATTGTATCCGCTGCATATGAAAAGAAGATCGCCCTTGTAACGCCGGAAGACTTTGACTCCGTCACCGGCAAAGGTGTTGTCGGAACAGTTGAAGGGGCACGAGTCTTTCTTGGCAATCTCAAGTTGATGATTGATGCTGGTGTGCCCACAGATGAACTGGCCGGTCGTGCTGAGGAAATGCGCAAAGAAGGGCAGACTGTCATGTTCGTAGGTGCCGACACCAAACTGGCAGGCATTCTGGCAGTATCTGATCCGATCAAGGATTCCACCCCGGCAGCCATCAAAGAACTGCACGATGAAGGTCTGAGAGTAGTAATGCTCACCGGTGATAACAGGGCAACCGCAGAGGCAGTGGCTGCAAAACTTGATATTGACGAGGTGGTAGCAGAAGTGTTGCCCGACGAAAAAGCTCTTGCCGTCAAACGTTTTCAAGATGCTGGCAAAATGGTGGCTATGGCAGGGGATGGCATTAACGATGCCCCGGCCCTCGCCCAGGCCCAGGTTGGCATTGCCATGGGAACTGGTACTGATGTGGCCATGGAAAGCGCTGGAGTCACTCTGGTGAAAGGTGATCTGACCGGGATTGTCAGGGCCAGAAAACTGTCACGGGCAACCATGGCCAATATCAAACAGAATTTGTTTTTTGCCTTTGTGTATAACTCCCTAGGGGTTCCTGTGGCTGCAGGTATCCTGTATCCGTCTTTTGGCATCTTACTCAGCCCGATTATCGCTGCGGCGGCCATGAGCCTGAGTTCGGTCTCGGTAATAGGGAATGCGTTACGGCTGAAAACGTTCAAGATTAGCTAGGCTCAATGGAGGTGAAAATCATGACATACAAAATAATTATAGTAGCGATATTGTCTGTTTTTCTCTCTAGCATCGGATATGGAGGCGACAATATATATACCTGGAAGGATGAACAGGGTGTTCTCAATATCACCGATTACGTACCTCCATATGGTGCTGAAATTATAAATATTAGCCCAAGCCCCAGAGAAGCAGCTGAAAAGTTGCAAGCCCAGCGTCTAATCCGGCAGAAGAGGCTGCTTCAAGAACAATAACCGCAAAGTATTAGAAAGGAAGCGGCACAAGCAAGGAGAGTTGAAGTAGAGGCCCTGCAAACCGCTGAAGAAGCTCTGCAACAGGCTGCACTAATTATGCTGCAGGTTAAGGGAGATGGGCGAAAAAAAGAAGATACCGTAAGAAGGCAGCAGAAGCATTAAAAAAAAGCGGAAGAAGCCGGTAAGTGAGCTGAAATATTAGAGAAAAGCATGGGTCGCTAAATAGGAGGTGTCCTATGACAAAGAAAAATATAACCACCTTGAATATCAATCATTTTGCATTTCTCCTCTTTATCATTGTGGTTGGATTTTTTCTGTGGACTGAGCACCGAGCCCATATCATGGGGGCCTTGCCATACCTGATTCTTCTGCTCTGTCCCCTTATGCACATATTCATGCATAAAGGACATGGAGAGCATCATAACAAAGATGATGACCACACTACTCGCGAAGGGGGGGCGTCATGACAGAGACAATTCCTACATATGGCCTTTGGCCCCTGGTGATAATAAATTCAGCAATCTTTATCTTTTTTGCTTTCAGTTTCATTAAACCGAAGACCACCCTTGATTGGCGAAGCCTGGGTGCATTTTCCGCCTTTATCGTGGCCATGTTTGTTGAAATGTACGGCTTTCCCCTGACCATCTATTTTCTATCTGGTTGGCTGCAGACTCAATTTCCACAGACAGATATCTTTTCCCATGGCAGTGGGCATCTCTGGCACACAATTTTTGGATTTGAAGGGGACCCCCATGCCAATCCGATTCACCTGATTGCAAATCTCTTTATTATTGCAGGGTTCTACGTCATCTATCGAGGTTGGGCGGTACTCCATGACGCCCAAAAAAATGGGGAACTCGCTACCACCGGACTTTATGGCTGGGTAAGACATCCACAGTATGGTGGCTTTGTTTTAATCATGTTCGGTTTCCTGCTGATGTGGCCAACACTACTTACCTTGCTTATGTTCCCGATTCTATTGGTTGTTTATGTGCGCCTGGCAAAACAGGAAGAGGCCATAATGAGGAAGGATTTCGGTGAAGCATATGATGAATATGCACGGAAGACTCCCGCCTTTCTGCCTCGATTGAGGATGGATATTATTAACCACGGTTAAATGAAAATGGAAAATCTAACAGGACATCCGTCGATTCCTTTTACTCTTTCAGATAGCGAAAGGAACGTTCATCGACTTTCTGACTTTAGAGGGAGTTGGCTGCTCATGGTCTTTCTCCGTCACCTTGGTTGACTGCTCTGCCGTGCGCATCTTTCGCAGTTGCGGGATAATGAAGACAAGCTTAACGCATATAATGTGAAGATTGTCGTCATTACCTTTGCCTCTCAAGATATTGCTCATGAATACAGAATAGAAACCGGTACCAGCTGGCCACTTTTGATTGACGGACCAAGGGAAATATACTGTGGTTACAGTATGTTTTCCGCCTCTCTTTGGGACATCTGGGGGCCGAAGACATGGTGGGCCTATTTTAAAGAAATCTTAAAAGGACATAAACCGACAAAGGCAACCGGTGATATTTATCAACGGGGTGGTGACGTGTTAATCGATCCAGAAGGCATTGTACATTTACACCATGTCGGTGCGGGCCCAGCGGATCGCCCCTCTATTGGTACAATTTTTCAGATTCTTAAAAGTTAGCTACGGTCTAACCTGCTGAACAGAGACGAACGGTTGAAGAAGTCAAAAAGGAAGCTCCATGAATAAGACAAAACTTATCGATTCGTTAAAGAGTCTTCATGATTTATCCAAAGCTATTAACTCGACCTTGAATATTGACGAGGTGGAGGAAATGATTTTGGAAAAGACTGCACGGCTCATGCAGGCCGAAAAGGTTCTTCTCCTGTTGCTGGATGAGACAAAAACGACTCTGACTCTCCATACATCACAGGGGCTTGACGAGGAAGAGCTGAAAATAAAACGGTTTCATAACATCAGGTCATTTGATCATTGTATTGTTCACAAGGGTACGGTCATCACCATGGATGAAGTTCTTACACCTGACGACCTGCAGCTTCAGCGCAGGCAAATGCCGTTTTTGTCCGAGATAGTCTTTGCACCCCTTGAAATAAAAGGAGAGCCATACGGCCTGCTGGGAATATCAGGAAACGCCCATGAATTCTCCATTGTTGAATTGGAAATATTTTGTTCCTTGGGGAGTCAGGCCGCGATTGCTTTGGAAAATGCTCATTTATATAAAAAACTTCATGATGCCTTTCTCCACACCGCTGAAGCCCTTGCCGAGGCAATCAACAGTCGGGATCCATATACCGGTGGGCACACCAGTCGGGTCGCCCAATATGCTTTGCAGTTGGCCGAAGCACTTGGTTTATCCTCTAAAGAAAAGGAAGATTTACGACTGGCAGCCATACTGCATGACATTGGTAAAATAGGCATTGACGACACTGTGCTGCGAAAGGGTGGTTCTTTTTCCGATGCTGAAAAAGAAATAATGAAACAGCATCCCGAAATTGGAGCAAATATTCTGGAACATGTGGATGAAATGGGCGAGGTCATAAAAGGCGTCCGTAATCACCACGAATGGTTTGACGGTAGTGGCTATCCTGATGGTCTTGCAAAAGAAGATATCCCCCTTGTAGCCAGGATAATTTCCATTACCGATGTTTTTGACGCCCTGACAACTGACCGTCCTTACCGGAAGGCCTCGAGGAAAAAAGTTGCGATAAAAATTATGATGGCAGATTCCGGCTCTCATTTTGACCCGAAACTTCTTGATATTTTTTCAAAGAGCTTGGAGTGAGTAAGCAGTAAGGGATGGAGTAATAAGAGGTGTTCAAATCAAGAATGGAGAGCGAATTGAATCTTTTAAAGAAGGCGGACTCAAAAGGGAAGTCATTGAGTATGATTTCCTTAACCACCAGATTTGCATATAACTCGAGCTTCACCTAGAATCACTATTAACCATCTAGAAAATGTATTGTTTTTTTAGATGGTTAAGGGAGGAAGAGATGGATTTATTTATGGAAAAAATCATTCAGAGGTCCTTGAGAGTCATTCTGTTTTCTCTGCTGCTCAGTCCAGTTGTTGGAGTGTGCTCTCCAGATGATGGCCCCTTAACTCTGCAAACGGCTGTTGAGTTGGCGCTACGTGACAATCCCAGCTTGGCCCAGATGCAAGCCCGCTCAGAATCAATGGCTGCAATCCCCGCCCAGCAAGGGGCCCTCCCTGATCCAATGCTCAGCTTCAATGCCATGAATATCCCTACGGATACATTCAATCTTAGTCAGGAGCCGATGACCAAGATGCAGTTTGGGCTTATGCAGGCAATACCATTTCCCGGCAAGCTGGCGCTTCGGGAGGAAGCCAGTACTTTTGCGGCCAAGGCTGCCGCAGAAGATGTTGATGAGGCCCGCTTACTCCTGGCACAAAATGTAAAATCAAGTTGGTGGCAACTTCATTACCTGGATCGGGCCATAGAGATTGTCAAACAAAACCAGAACTTGTTCCGTCAGTTTGTTGCAATTGCCAGTACCAAATACGAAACTGGTGAAGGGTTGCAACAGGATGTGCTGCTGGCCCAGGTGGAACTTTCTAAATTGCTAGACAAACAGATTGAGTTAACGGGATTTCGCCGTAAACTAACAGCCATTCTCAACAAATTATTAAATAAGACGGCCAGTGAAGCGATTGTCCTTCCAGCGCAAATTAAAATAACATTACTTGACATTATCCCTGAGTCAGAACTGTATGCAAAGGCTCTAACCAGTCGTCCTCTTTTAAACCGACAGCAGTTTAAGATTGAGGCAGCAAAATCCCGCTTGGATCTGGCTCAAAAAGGGTACTATCCAGACTTCAAATTGGGAGCTTTTTACGGGGTACGCCAGGGAGAAAATCCGGCAGCTGTCGGTGGAGACCGTGCTGATTTTCTCACCCTGAAATTCAACATGACTCTGCCGATATTTACCGGACGCAAACAGGATAACGCTGTTATCCAACGACGGAGTGAATTACGAGGGCAGCGTTACTCGCTGCAGGACACTGTAAATGGAGTGCAATCTCAAATCTCTCAAGCAGTTGCCGACTACCAGCAATCAAAAGAGCAATTCCAACTCTTTAAAGAAGGCATCATTCCTCAGGCCCGACAAACTGTAGATTCAATGCTCTCTGGATATCAGGTGAACAAGGTGGATTTTCTTAATTTGGTACGAAGCCAGATGACCTTGTTAAATTATGAAAATCAGTACTGGAAATCCTTAACGGCAGCAAATCAGGCCCTGGCCCGACTCGCGGCTGCAGTTGGAGAGGAGGCCGTTCATGAATAAGACACTATTTACCATTATCATACTGGTAGTTGGTCTAGGTATCGGTTTTTGGCTCGGACATAGAGGGCAAATTCCAATGGAGGAGATGACAGAGTTGGGACAAGCCTTGCAGGAACCTCTGTTTTACCGAAATCCCATGGATCCAACGATAACCTCCCCAATACCTGCTAAGGATTCCATGGGTATGGACTTTGAACCGGTCTTTGCTGAAACCCAAGAAGAGGAAAAACCACCCGAGATTCTCTTCTACCGAAGTCCCATGGATCCATCGATAACCTCGCCAACGCCTGCTAAAGATTCCATGGGTATGGACTTTGAGCCGGTATTCTCGGATGAGGGGACTAGCACAGAACCCGTCGGAACCGTTAACATTGACCCTGTCATGGTTCAGAACATCGGAGTACGGACAACCGTGGCAGAAGAGACCTCAATGAGCCGTATCATTCATACTGTAGGCCGGGTTGACTATAATGAAGAGTACATGGCCCGCTTGCACCCCAAGACCGATGGTTGGATTGAAGAGTTGTTTATCGACAAGACCGGTGAACGGGTGGAAAATGATACGATTTTATTAAATATATACTCGCCAAAACTTGTCTCCACCCAGCAGGAATATCTCCTGGCCCTGAACAGTCTGAAAGCCTTACGGGACAGCAAAATACCGGATATAAGACTCGGTGCTGAAAACCTGGTTGAAAGCTCCCTTACTCGTTTGAAACTGCTGGATGTACCAACACATCAGATTCGTGAGCTGGAGAAGACCGGTAAAGTCAAGAAAGCCCTTCATATCCATTCACCAGTGGCCGGGATTGTCACAAAGATAGGAGCCAGAAAGGGGCAGTATGTTACCCCGAAAACCGAGCTCTATATGATTGCCGATTTATCAAATATATGGGTCTATGCCGATATTTATGAATATGAATTGCCATGGGTCAAGGTTGGAGATGAAGTGGAGATGAGTCTCACCGCAATACCGGGGAAAACGTTTAGAGGTCGTCTGTCCTACATCTTTCCCTACGCTGAATCCAGAACCAGAACCATTAAAGCCCGTCTGCTCTTTAACAACAAGGAGTTGCTGCTCAAACCGGAGATGTTCGCTGATGTCAAAATATATGCCGGAGCCCAGACCAATGTTGTTGTCATTCCTGTCGAAGCCATAGTCCGTTCCGGAAAGATCAATCAGGCATTTGTGGTAACCAGTCCTGGAAAATTTGAACCGCGACAGGTGAAGCTAGGCTTGGAGTCTGAAGGACGAATAGTTGTTCTTTCTGGAATTAAGGCTGGTGAGGAGGTTGTGACTTCGGCCCAGTTCCTTATCGATTCTGAGTCTAAATTACGAGAAGCAACCTCTAAAATGATGAAGGATTTAAAGCAGAACAAGGAAAAGAATACTCCCCTGGATTCTGCAGCCCCCGAAAAATAACGGAGAGGCAGCGAAATGATTAATACTATCATCACTCTTGCACTGCGGGACCGTTTCATGGTCCTAATTGGCACTGTCATTATTCTGGGTACAGGTCTCTGGGCCTATAAAAACACCCCTCTGGATGCGATTCCAGACCTCTCTGATGTACAGGTGATCATCTTCACGCCCTATGCCGGCCAGTCACCACAGGTAGTTGAAGACCAGGTCACCTACCCTTTAACAACCGCCATGCTTGCCGTTCCTAAGACAAAGGTCGTGCGCGGTTACTCTTTTTTCGGGCTCTCCTTTGTTTATATCATTTTTGAAGACGGAACAGATATGTATTGGGCCCGTTCCCGGGTGCTTGAATCGCTCAATTACGTCAGCGGACGGCTGCCAAAAGAGGTAAACCCAACCTTGGGACCGGACGCTACCGGGGTGGGCTGGATCTATGAGTATGCTCTGGTGGACAAAACCGGCAAACATGACCTGGCCCAGCTTCGTTCACTGCAGGACTGGTATATGCGTTATCCTCTGCAAACAGTGCCTGGAGTGTCAGAGGTGGCTTCTGTGGGTGGGTATGTCAAACAGTATCAGGTTGAAGTCGATCCAAATGCCCTGGTGACATACAAAATTAGTCTGGCAAAAGTAAAACGTGCAATTCAGCGTTCAAATAAGGATGTGGGCGGCCGATTGATTGAAATGGCGGAAACCGAATATATGGTGCGCGGCCGTGGCTATATCCGCTCAATTGATGACCTGAAAGGTATCCCTGTTGGAGTAGATGCAAAGGGTACACCTATACGTCTGCAGGATGTTGCCAATGTGCAGATTGGTCCTGAATTACGACGTGGCATTGTGGACCTCAATGGAGAAGGTGAAGTGGTCGGCGGTGTGGTTATTATGCGTTATGGAGAAAACGCTCTAGCCACCATACAAGGAGTCAGAAAGAAACTGGATGAACTGAAAGCTGGGTTGCCCAAGGGTGTTGAGATCATATCTGTCTATGATCGGGGTGACTTGATTGAAAGAGCAGTCAGCAGTCTCAATAAGTCATTACTGCAGGAACTGCTTATCGTCAGTATTGTTGTCATCATTTTTCTTCTCCACGCACGTTCTGCCTTTGTAGTGATTATCACTCTGCCTTTGGGTATTTTAATGGCTTTCATTGTTATGAGATGGCAGGGACTGAATGCCAACATCATGTCCCTTGGCGGAATTGCCATCACCATTGGTACCATGGTAGACGGTGCCATTGTTATGGTAGAAAACGCCCATAAGCATCTTGCCCAGGCCATTGAGAAAAAAGGAAGGGCTTTAAACGACAGGGAACATTGGCAGGTTATCGGCGAGTCTTCGCGTGAAGTCGGACCGGCTCTTTTCTTTTCTCTTCTGGTTATCGTGGTCTCTTTTTTACCTATTTTCACCATGCAGGCCCAGGAGGGCCGTTTGTTCAGCCCGTTGGCCTTTACCGCCACGTATGCTATGGCAGCGGCTGCAATTCTGGCCATTACTTTAGTGCCGGTTTTAATGGGTTATTTTGTACGGGGTAAAATTATTGGTGAAAAAAAGAATCCGGTGAACAGGCTGATGCATCTTATTCATACCCCTCTGCTGAGGTTGGCAATGCGTTGGCGGGGGATAACAGTTGTTCTGGCACTGGTTCTGCTTGCTGTTACCTATAATCCTCTGTCAAAATTGGGGAGCGAGTTTATGCCGCCCCTTGACGAGGGAGACATTCTTTATATGCCTACCACATTTCCCGGTATTTCAATCACCAAGGCAAAAGAATTATTGAAGCAGACTGACAAAATTCTATCGACCTTTCCCGAGGTGCATCATGTGTTCGGGAAGGTTGGCCGGGCAGAAACAGCAACTGATTCCGCACCTCTTTCAATGATTGAGACTACCATCCGATTAAAGGATAAAGCTAAGTGGCCTGACCCTGGGAAAACCACTAAAGAGTTGATGGACGAGATGGACAAGGCCATTAACTTCCCGGGAGTGGCCAACGCCTGGACCATGCCTATCAAGACAAGGATTGACATGCTGTCCACAGGTATCAAGACTCCTGTCGGTATTAAAGTTTCCGGTCCGGATCTCAATATCCTGCAGAATGTTTCTCTGGAAATTGAACAGGCCATGAAGACGCTGCCTGAAACAACCTCCGCCTTTGGCGACCGGGCAGTGGGCGGATATTATTTTGATTTTGATATCGACCGGGACAAGGCAGCCCGTTACGGCCTGACTGTGGGAGATATCCAGGACGTTATTCAGAGTGCCATCGGCGGCATGAATATAACCCAAACAGTCGAAGGTCTGGAGCGCTATCCGGTTAACCTTCGTTATCCCCGAGAGTTGCGTGACAACATGGATGCCTTGAAAAGGGTTCTTGTGCCAACCCCAACCGGGACGCAAATTCCCATGGCACTTGTTGCTGAACTGAAATTAACACGGGGACCTCCGGTCATTAAGAGTGAGGACGCCCGGCCGAATGCCTGGATATATGTTGATATAAGCACCTCTGATATTGGCGGTTTTGTGGCAAAGGCCAAGGAAGTCCTGGCAGATCAGGTCAAAATCCCGGCGGGCTATACGATGACCTGGTCCGGTCAGTTTGAATATATGGAACGGGCCGCCCGGCGTTTACAGCTGGTTGTACCGGCCACCTTACTGATCATTTTCCTGCTCCTCTATTTAAACTTTCGCAATATCACTGAGCCGATGATCGTGATGTTGTCTATCCCGTTCGGATTGATTGGTGGTATCTGGCTGGTGTACAGTTATGGCTATAATATTTCTGTGGCCGTAGCGGTAGGATTTGTCGCCCTAGCAGGAATGGCAGCGGAGATCGGTGTCTTGGTGTTAAGCTTCATTGATGTGGAGATCGGAAAACGGAGGGCTGCAGCAAAGAAAGCATTATCAACAGCCGAAATCAGAGAAGCTGTCCAGTTCGCTACCTCAATGCGGGTGCGGCCGGTGGCCATGACCGCAATCTCCACCATGGCTGGGCTTGTGCCGATCATGTTGAGTAGCACCACCGGTTCTGATGTGACCCACCGCATTGCCGCCCCCATGTTGGGAGGGATGTTGACCGTTATGATCTTGAACTTACTCGTTCTACCGGTGATTTACAGCCTGGTGCTGCAATTTCAGGAATGGCGACGGAAAGACCCTGGGCAATGAGTATCACTTAAGGAAACACCTTGACCACAACCACAGAAATACAAATACGAATTGCTTTGTTTTTTATCGCTTTTGTACTTTTCGCTATCTGGGAAATGGCAATTCCCAGGCGACATCTCGGATGTCTAATATGGTTCTTTTTTATCTGCAGGTGAGAGAATATTCGTTACCTACAGCACACTGGACAGAGCCGTTGCTATAATAGCATTTATTTCTTGAAACATATTGGCAAGGATCAAAAAATTATCACTAAACAAGAACAGAGATGAGGACAGTATGAAAATCAGGTCAATCCCTTTTTTGTTGTCAGTTAGTCAAATTTCCATTGTTTTAGTCACGCTCTTATTCTTTGCCTCCATCTGTTCTGCCAGTGTTGTGGAGTATAATCTCACCGTTGATCAAACAACTGTTAACTTCACCGGCAAGGATCGTAAAGCTCTGGCTGTCAACAAGCAGATTCCCGGTCCCACACTTCGCTTTTCCATAGGGGACAAGGCGGTGATTCGGGTCCATAACAACCTGGATGAGGAAACCTCCATTCACTGGCACGGTATCCTGCTGCCAAACCAGTATGACGGAGTTCCCTATGTCACCACCATGCCTATCCTGCCGGGGGGCGATCATGTCTTTACATTTGATCTGAAACACTCCGGCACCTATTGGTACCACTCCCACACCAACCTGCAGGAACAACAGGGAGTCTACGGCTCCATTGTCATTCATCCTGAAAAAGACGAAGTGAAGGTGGATCACGATATTGTGCTGATGCTCTCCGACTGGACCGATGAAAAACCAGCCGAGGTCTTGCGCACTCTCAAGCGTGGCAGCGAGTGGTATGCCATCAAAAAAGGAACTGCTCAAAGCTGGGACCGGGTGATTGCTGCCAGTGCGGTTACGGATCGACTGAAACAATCATGGCAGCGAATGCCGCCCATGGATATATCGGATGTCTATTACGATGCCTTTTTAATCAATGGAAAGCCGACAGTTGAACTGAGCAAGCCTCATCCGAGAGAAAAAGTACGGCTCCGGGTTATTAACGGAGGGGCAGCCAGCTACTTCAACCTTCAGTTTGCCGGAGGCCCCATGACCCTGATCAGTGCCGATGGCATGGATGTGCAACCGCTTCCTGTTGAGCGGGTAAGGATTGGAATTGCTGAAACCTACGATTTTCTGATCACAGTACCGGAAAACGGCGCCTATGAGTTCAGGGCCACTGCTCAGGATGGATCCGGTTATGCTTCAGCATACATCGGTCAGGGCCAAAGAGTTGCCGCTCCGGAGCCGCCCATGCCTGACTTGTTCCGAATGTCAGGCATGGATCACTCTGCCATGAACATGGGTGAAGGTGCAGAACATAGCGGACACACCATGATG
Organism: Desulfocapsa sp.; assembly: GCA_030145625.1. Lineage (GTDB taxonomy): Bacteria > Desulfobacterota > Desulfobulbia > Desulfobulbales > Desulfocapsaceae > Desulfocapsa. The sequence continues at coordinate 14,733 of JAQYVF010000081.1, forward strand.
ATGCCTGCACAGGGCGAACATAGTATGCACACCATGAACGTTCATGATGCTATGCAAGATACAGCCGTGGTAATGGAAGATTACAGCCAGTTACGTGCCATTAATCCGACAGGATTACCGAAGTCCAACACGACCCGTGAGGTGGTCCTGGAGTTGACCGGTAACATGGACCGCTACGTGTGGTCCTTTAACAATATTACCCTGAGCGAGGCAGATAAAATTCTCATTCGCCGGGGCGAAAATGTGCGTTTTAAACTGATCAACAAGACCATGATGCACCACCCCATGCATCTGCACGGTCATTTTTTTAGAGTGTTGAATGGTCAGGGCGACCACGCGCCACTCAAACACACTGTGGATGTGGCTCCTATGCAGACAACGGTGATTGAGTTTCTGGCCAATGAGGACAAGGACTGGTTTTTCCACTGTCACATCCTCTATCATATGGCTTCCGGCATGGCCAGGGTGGTGCATTACGAGGATTCGATCATCGATCCGGCCCTTGAGGTAGCGAAAAAGAACGGTGGTGAAATGAGCGACAGCAAGTTTTTCTTTTGGGGTGAGGCATCTGCCCTGACCCAGATGAACGAGGGAGAGTTAATGCTGTCAAACAGTCACAATTCCCTTGCAATAGAGTGGAAAAATGACTGGCAGGAGAACTACGAAATCGAACCCTCATACCAGCGTTATCTGAGTCGTTTCCTATCCATTTATGTCGGTGGAGACTTTGATGAAGATGAAGACCTGGGCGTGATCGGTATGCGTTATATCCTGCCACTGTACCTTGAGAGTGAATTGCGGGTCGATAACAATGGTGATCTCCGTCTGCAGGTTGGCAGCGAAATCCAGCTCATGGATCGGCTCTTTTTTGAATGGTATGTCAACACCGATGAAGAGTGGCAGTACGGTCTGGAATGGGTCATTTCCAAACAGATCTCCCTGGTTGCCACGCACGATTCCGACTATGATGCAGGTGTGGGGCTGCAGCTGCGTTTTTGATCAGCAGATGAGAGAATTGCGCTACCTACTGCACACTGGACAGAGCCGTTGCTATAATAGCATGGGGCAGGAAATTTCTTGTCTCGACAGTGGTCATGATGGTGAGTTACAGGTAGGCACACCATGGCCGGTTAACCGATTTGAGCTCCAGGAAAAAACGATTCTCGACCGTTTAACCGGGTTAACTTGGTCTCAAGATGCCAACATAGGAACATTTCCCTGTACCTGGGAGGAGGCTTTTAAGCAGATCGCTGATTTAAATCTGGAGTGCTATGGTGGGTATGGGGACTGGCGACTGCCTAACCGTAATGAATTGCGCAGCCTGATAGACTACCAGACCAGAAAACCCGCTCTGCCGACCACCATTCCCTGCATAAATCCCTTTCTCGGTTGGTACTGGTCCTCGACCACTGCAGCTATTCACCCTGCCTATGCCTGGTCAATTCACCTTGAAGGGGCGCGGATGTTTTACGGCCGCAAAGACCAGTATCAACTTTTCTGGCCTGTACGGGGAAAAGGCAATTCAATTTTACCAGCAACGGGTCAATCGCAATGTTTTGATGACCAAGGTAATGCCATCGATTGTTCAGGAACAGGGCAGGACGGTGAATTTCAAATGGGACGCGTTTGGCCGCGCCCCCGGTTTACGGGAGAATCCGATGCTGTCTTTGACAGCTTGACCGGACTTTGCTGGGCCAGACCGTGTAACGTAAGCAATGGACCTGTTAACTGGCAGCGGGCCCTTGACGCTGTTCGAGACCTCAACAAAATTGGCTTGGGTGGAATACACCACTGGCGTCTGCCAAATATAAATGAACTGGCGAGCCTGGTTGACTGCAGTCGTCATTCACCGGCCCTGCCGACAGAACATCCATTTACAGAATTGCAGGATGGTTATTGGTCATCGACAACCAGCTTTTTTGAAACCGACTGGGCCTGGGTCTTGTATCTGAACAAGGGGGCCTGCGGTGTTGGCCATAAACCGGGTAAGACGTTCTATGTCTGGCCAGTAACAACCCTCAATACTTGCTGACGTTTAGGTCCCAGAAGGTGCAGGGGCAACATTAAAAGGCCCTCGTGTTTCGGTAACAATTATATATAACCCCGATAGTAAAAAGGGTAACTCTCGCTTTTTAAAAATCTTGTCTCTTGGGGTAGAACGGTTGAGATTCGACCTGCCAACCCTAATTGCTTTCCTCTTGGCGTAAACTTGAGGTTTCTACCTCTGATTTTGACTTATCAGGGTGGGCAGTTGTTTCTCTATTCTAGGTTCTGGGAGGGAGCAGTGGAGAATAGTCTTCAGTTTGGTAGAGAATAATCTTTAATTTTTTTTATTCCATCCAAATGGTTTCTTCTTCTCTTTTCTGTTTTTAATAATGATAAGAAGCTATTAGTAATGTTTTTCGGCGTCTTGGGATTCCGGCACAGGAACTGCATAGTCGTTGGGTAATAGACCACTGATTTCAGGTGTTGTGCCTTTTACAGATGATTTCTCTGCAGCAGTCAGGGCCCCTGTTGGTAACAATATTCTGCTAAAGATAGTTCACAACGAGAATCCTTATTTGTTGCTTAATACCTTGGAGGAGATAAAAATGAATTTTAAATGGTTTTTGATCATCATAGCTGCAGCCCTGCTTTCCTATCTCCATGTGTTCAGTCCGAGCCATCAGATGGCAGCACACCTTCTGCACCAGGAGCTTTTCTTTATTCCTATCATACTTGCAGGGTTCTGGTTTCGTTTGTCTGCAGGGCTTGTCGTCGCCACTGTCATTAGTGGCATATATGCCTTGGCCATGCTGAACATGCCGCTTACTGAAGAGATGAAGATTGCCGTGTACACGCAAGTATTTCTCTATATTGGTGTTGGGGCCTTAATTGGCTGGCTTGCAACCCAGCTCCATGATCAGCAGGAGAAAATGATTAACAATGAGCGAAGAGCTTCCCTCGCCAAATTGGGTTCTGCGCTGAGTCTCGAAATTTGTGAAATCGTCAGCAGTCTTGAACTCAAATATAAAAAATCCGATGAACTGAAATTGAAAAATGGTGGCTCCGATTTCAACCAGGAAATAGACAGGTTGAAGCGCTTGACCACAGCTTTCAATAATATTGAACTCCCAGATGAACAGTCCCTCCTGTCGAAGGAACTCAACGAGGTAGTCAAAAATGCAAAAAAAGATTTCAAAAATAAAGCCGATACCTTAGGTGTTACCTTGACCTTGGATCTTGAAGAGGCAGGTTGCCCTTCCATGGTTTTTACGGAATCCATGGAAAATATTTACAAGTGGCTTATTGTCAATGCCCTTGAGGTTTCCCCAGAAGGGTCTGAGGTAATACTGCGAACCGCACGTACGGGAACATATTGTGCACTTGAAGTTCAGGATAATGGTACAGGCGTGGCTGATGAAAATGTCTCCAAACTTTTTAAACCATTTTTTTCAACCAAGGAGGGGGGCCATGGACTTAGCCTCTCCTCGGGACGAAAAGTGATGCGGGACCATGAAGGTGATTTGCTGTATGAGCTGGGGACACCCCAAGGCGCAGTTTTCCGCATGGTAGTCCCTCGGGAAAACAGAGATAAAAATGTAGATACCTATGTCAACCAGCAGGTCTAATGCAATGAAAACGATATGCTGGGAAACATGAAAAATGAGAAGAAAGAGAAGCGAGTATAGCGATTGACCTTCGTCCGGTCAATCCTAACGAGATGTTTGTTTGCTGTAGATTGACATGCCTCCTGTTGTTCATCTCTAGTTTTTGATGACTCATTTTCATACCAGCAACAAGCTATCACAAAATGATGTTTTGCAAGGAAGCATCTCAACCAAGTGTATACTTCAGGCAGGTTTCGCTTGTCAAACTACCCCCCCCCAAGACGTTGTATTTTTTTTAGAAAAAGCCAAAAGCCAAAAGCCTTGACCGGTACCACGTTGTGACATATTGTTAAAAATAGAAGAGTAGAAATGTTTTAAAGAAAAGATGGCCTAGCAACTTTGCACCGATATCATGGAAATTCATTTCACTCACTATATTGTTGATATCAAAAGTAGGGTACGGTCATGGCTTAGAATAATCAAAAAAAAAGGAGGACAAAATGAAGAAAGCCAAAATTATTTATGGGGCAATTATTGTGTTCTTCATCTCACAGGCAACGGCATTTGCTGAGGGCCCACCCTGGTCGGATCATCAGGCACCTTATTCCTTCACATTTGGGATTAACCAGCTCCAAAACATCGACACACATCAACAAACAATGGTTCTGCCGGATGGTACATTAAAGGGTTTTTTTTATATTGAATTTACTGGAGATTACACCCATGAAGGATATCCAATAGCCCACCATACAAACTGTGCTGATACCACCTCTGAGTGTACTGTTGGATGGCAATGGGAAGGTGTGCCAGTGCCAGAAGATGATTGGCCCACATTTGTGTACCGTGAAAGTGGGGATCATCCTATTTGGCTCGTAGAATCCCGAAACGATATTCCACAACCCGGAGGATATAGCCATTTTCATTGGTCTGGTGCCCCAGTAGACGCAGCGGGCC
>JAQYVF010000166.1 GCA_030145625.1 Desulfocapsa sp.
TCAAACTACTTCCTGGAACACCAATAAGATAGAGGAAGCCCCCTCTCCACCTGCCTGCTCGAAACAGGCAAAAGATCTGACAGCAAAGATTGTCAGCAACGTTGAAGCTTCCACCCAGACTCTTGTCACAAATTTTTCTCCCTAGGGCCTGTAATGAAATAACATGGCCAATCTTACATCTTATCTTCGGGCCAGGTTTGAATGCGGCTCAATCGCAAAATCCTCAACATAGCTCTGCTATGCCTGCGGTTTTACTCAATCACCACCTCCAAACCTGGCTCAAATCTAAGCGTAATATCAGTCATATTATTTTCTTACAGTCCCTTAGTACCTATACAGCCCAATGAGGTTCATTATGGTAGTAACACAATTTAATCCCTTTGAAGATCGACTTGCACGAGATATCCGAAATGGACTCTCAGGCACCATTTTACAGGTTTTTGCAGAAAAGAATCTAAGCCCAGCTCTGAAGGTTACCAGACACTATCTTCAAATCCCACACGATTCCATCCATGAAGACTATATAGACATTCGACTCAGCCGCTACAAGCAAGCCCTGCTGATCATCAACGAAGAAGAATTAGTAGACACCTGGGATCAAGCTCTGGTACTCTGGGATTTAGGACTTTTTTTTGAGGTACATGAAGTATTGGAACATGTTTGGTTGCAGGCAACAGGTACAAAAAAACTTATCCTCCAAGCCATGATCCGTGCTGCAGGCATGTACATCAAACTGCATGATCAGAAAAATGAACGAGGAGCACGCAAGATGGCGACAAAGGCGGCAGATGTTCTGGAGGAATACAGACAGGCCGTACCTCCAAACCTCCCTCTTGCCATACTGCTGACAAAATTACGAAACCTGGACCCATCACCACCTCTACTGCGCTCAGCACCACCTTTACCCAGGGATAGCGAAACAGAAGAGTAGGAAACATTCCGACACAGCGAGAACATGCCTCTGCCCATACCTGATAGCTTCCACGAATCTCTTCTCAAAAACGACGAATTTACCATTACCTACGAGCTGGTACCTGGTCGAGGATCTGGCGGCAAGCGCCTGGAAAGAATCCTGCAACTGGCTGAAGAGGCAAAGAAAGACGGCCGAATCAAGGCACTTTCTATCACCGACAATCCCGGTGGCCACCCTGCCCTGTCCCCTACCTCTCTTGGTCTTGATATCCAGGCCATGGGAATATCTCCCCTTCTCCATTTTTCACTTAAAGACAAAAATCGGAACATGGCGGAAAGCCAGCTCTTTGAGTGTCATCGCCACAATCTACTCAACCTCCTTGTACTTGGTGGCGACTACCCACGTTATGGTTTCCATGGACAGGCCATGCCGGTTTTCGATCTCGATTCCACTCAACTTCTGTCTCTAATTGAACACCTGCGCCATCACTCCCCCTTGAAAAAAGGTGCTTCCGGCCGGATCATGGAGCTTCCATCCATGAATTTTTTTTCCGGCTGCGTCGTTTCTCCTTTTAAAACCATGGAATCGGAACAGGTATGGCAATACGTAAAGCTTCTCACCAAGATCCGATGCGGCGCACAATTTGTTATCAGCCAGCTCGGCTTTGACATGGAAAAATATGAAGAGTTGCTTCGCTTCGTTCGAGATCAAAAGCTGTCAATTCCCCTCATTGCCAACGTATTTGTTCCCACCCTCTCTGTTGCCAAAATCATGAACAGCAGGCGAGTTCCCGGAGTAATTCTGCCGGATAGGCTCCTGCAATGTATTCAGGAAGAGGCCAAAGAAGCTGACCGGGGCGAAGAGGCAAGGCTGCTGCGAGCAGCAAAAATGGTAGCAGCCCTGCGTGACATGGGCTATGCAGGTGTTCATCTTGGTGGTAACAACTTAAATTTTGGCTCCATCTCATTTCTGCTGGACAATGCTGAAGCCTTTACCGGAAAAAGACAGGAACTTAGAGAAGACATTCACTTTCCCGAGCCATCCACATGGTATCTCTACGATGATTGTTCGCAAGAGCCCAGAAAACGTAACCTGGCGATCCTGTTCGCAGCTAACGACCTGGTCCACAAACAATTTTTTTGTAAAGAGGGGTGTTTTTTCTCCCTGGCGGAAAAAATAAGCAACATAGCTGAAAGAAATCCTTCCCTGCGCCGTTTCTATACATTTTTTGAACACCTTATCAAAAAAATTCTTTTCCGCTGTCGCATGTGTGGGGACTGTACCCTGGCAGAATCCTCCTATCTCTGCCCCCAGTCCGGATGTCCCAAGAGAATGATCAACGGTCCCTGCGGTGGCTCCAGTAACGGTTTCTGCGAGGTCTACCCAGAAGAACGCCTCTGCTTCTGGGTTCGCGCCTATCAGCGAGGAATTGAACCGGACTGCAATCATATCAATGGCCTAGAATCCATTCCACCAAAAGATTGGTCACTCAACACCACTTCTTCCTGGCTTAATTTCTTTTCCGGTAGGGATCATTGCAGGTTGAAGAATAAAGAAAGAAGGTCGTAAGCTGAAGGTAACAGCTCTTCGCCATCCTTGATTTTTTTTCTACTTTTCTGGTAACATATCAGAATAATGCATACGCTAAAAGTTCAATTGGGATTCACACTCACCATACTCCTCCTGCTCAGCATGTTCCTGTTCGGTCTGGTCCTGCTGATGTTCTGGCAGCGCAGTGCGATTAAACAGGAAGCCTATGCAGGTGAAAGGCTTCTGCACCTGGCTTCAATCTATCTTCAATCTGATATAAGCTTGAAAAACAGTCAGTCCGTTCCTCCTGATTTTGTGAATTTCTTCAAGCAAAACGGCATTTCCTGTCTTCAATGGCGGCAAACAAATTCAACCGCCACACATTCCCTTGGTTCCTGTTCCCCTAAATTATCATTGGATACTCTTCTGCAAAATGTAACGAAGAATGGCAAAACAGAAACTTCTTATTCCGGTACGACCTGGAACGGGTTCTTTTTCACAAGACAACATTTACTACTGGCAACGCCTTTCCAATCTGGCAAACAACTTCAGGGAGCAATCGGCATTGTTCGCTCTCTTCAAGAAGTTTCCACCTCCATTGGCAACGTACAAAAAATATTTTTTGGTTACCTGATAGTCAATGTCCTGATCTTTGCAACCATAGGCTTTACCCGACTGGTAAACTTGGTCATCCGTCCCATCCAGCGTCTGGCCCGCCTGGCAGATTCACGATCAGACCAGACCGACACCAGCTTTTTCCCAGGTGAAGGGCTTGGAGAATTCAGCCAGCTCTCCCTGAGCCTCAATCGTTTATTGACAAGGATCGACGGCGACAAACAGGAGCTGCGATCAACTGTTGAGTCTCTTAAAAAAGCGAACAACGAACTGCAAAGAAACCGTAAAGAGATGTTGCGTACCGAAAAACTGGCATCCATCGGCAGACTTTCAGCAGGCCTGGCCCATGAAATAGGCAATCCGCTTGGTATTATTCAGGGATACATTGAACTTCTTGCAGGAAATTCCCTCTCCCAGGAGGACAGACTGCTTTTCAGTAAGAAGGCTGTGCAGGAACTCACCCGTATAAACACTCTCATCAGAAACCTGCTGGATCTTTCCCGCACCCCAACTGCTTCGACAGTAGGGCCTGTTGAGATACACGACCTTCTTCGGGAACTTATCGAAACTGTTCGGATCAGAAAGACAACTGTTGCCATCAACTTTGAGACTTTTTTTTCCGCAATCCACACAGAGGTAACTGTTGAAAGTGACGGCCTGCGCCAGGTCTTTCTCAACTGTATCCTCAACTCCATCGATGCCATAGAAGAGAAAAAAGGTGATAAAGAGGGCAAAATAGTCTTTTCAACCAGTAACGAGAAAACTGATGAAGAAAAAGAGTATATCCTGATCAGTCTCAAGGATAATGGTACCGGGATTAGTGAGGAACATCTTGAGACCATATTTGACCCATTTTTTACCACCAAAGAGCCTGGAAAAGGTACCGGTTTAGGTCTTACCGTGGCGCACAACCTGATAGAGAAGTCAGGAGGTCAGCTCAATATTTTGTCCACTATGGGTCAAGGAACTACCCTTACTGTAAAACTACCCATCTCCTCGCAACCTACTACCTAATAAAATAGATATGACACATAACAGACGCCTCCTGATCATAGATGACGAAGAGAATATGCGTCACATGCTTTCTGTGGTCACAAGCAACGCCGGATATCAAGTTACCATTGCAGAAAACGGAGAACAGGCTCTGGCCATACAGAAAAAATCTCCATTTGTCTTTATTCTTTGCGATCTAAAAATGCCCAAGATGGATGGCCTCCAGTTTTTAAAGGCCCTTGGCACTGATACCCCTCAACCCATTATCATTATGATGTCTGCTTATGCAACCATTGATGATGCCGTTGAGGCCATGAAAGCGGGAGCCTATGACTTCATCACCAAACCCTTTAAAACTGCAGAAATCCTCCTTGTCCTGGAAAAAGCCAGCGACCACCTGGCCTTGCGTGAAGAGAACATGCTCCTCAAGGCCAAAGTAAAAGAGCTGCAGGGAGAAAGCTGTTTTAAAGAAATCATTGCCCACTCCAGGGGAATGTGTTCTCTGCTGCAACTCACTGAAAAAGTCGCCAAATATGACACAACAGTCCTGATCAATGGAGAGTCTGGCACAGGAAAAGAATTAATTGCCAAGGGAATTCATCATAACTCAACTCGGAAAGACAAAGATTTTATTGCCATAAACTGCGGCAGCATTCCGGAAAATCTCCTGGAGAGTGAATTTTTCGGCTATGTAAAAGGAGCTTTCACCGGTGCAGACCGTGACCGCAAAGGCCTCTTTGAACAAGCAGACTCCGGAACCCTCTTTCTTGATGAAATAGGAGAACTGCCTCTCGGCCTCCAGGTGAAACTGTTACGGGTCCTTCAGGAAAATGAAATACGCCCCGTTGGCAGTCTCAAAACCAAGAAAATCAACGTCCGGGTCATCACGGCAACGGCTAAAGATCTCGAACAGGAAGTACGGTCAGGAAAATTTCGCGAGGATCTTTTTTATCGCCTCAATGTGCTTACCCTGAAACTTCCTCCATTACGGGAGCGGAAGGATGACATCCCCTATCTCTGCACGCATTTTCTCTCCAGACTCAATGAAAAAATGGGCCTGGATATTAAAAACATCTCTCCCGAGGCAATGACGCTGCTTCTGAGTCAGGACTGGAAAGGCAATATACGCGAGCTGAAGAACTGCCTTGAGCGAGCAGCCATTCTCGCTGATACAGATCAAATTCTGGCAAAGGATCTTACCGACCCACACGATCCACGTACAACCAAACAGCAAATAAACGAAATTCTTGGAACCTACTCCCTGAAAGCAGCCAAGAAAATCATTGAAAAAGAAATGATCAACCAAGCCCTGGAGGCAAGTAACGGCAACAAGAGTATGGCAGCCAGAATGCTGGAAATCAGTTACCCTTCATTATTGGCCAAAATTAAAGAATATCAGGAAAAATTTACCGACCCCTCAGATGAGTAAATACTAGACAATGCCATACGTCTGTTTCGAACTTCTCATCCATAGAAGTATATTGTAGAACGTCACAAACAAACGAACTATGTAGAGCTAAGCAGGAAACGAATCCCAACTTGCTCCCTGCTTAGAGTTTATCAGGAAAAATCCTGGAATAATCCCCTCAACAAATTCTCTATCTTTCCATAAAGTTACTTAACAGTTCTCCTCAAAACAAAATCGCTATCCACCGCCCCTCCCATACACCTAAAAAATTCCCTTTGTTTCTTCCATTAAGTGGTGTTAGAATACTATTTTTTTACTTTTGGCCATCTTGCAAAATTGCCTCTTCGCCCAAACTCTTTGTTATGACGAAAACTTTATCCATGGAATATCA
>JAQYVF010000170.1 GCA_030145625.1 Desulfocapsa sp.
TCAAGCGGACAATATCGGAGGTTAACTGTTCTAAACGGATAACCTGTGTTTTTTCCTGGATTTGAGACATGGTTAAGGCTACATTGTAAAAAGAATCTTGAGTTTAAATAAACCAATAAAAACCTGAAAAAGAAGCAGGGCGACTTATACTGCCCGGTTTCTCCTTTCATCTTCATTCATTGAAAAAGTGGTATGCCAATGGACCTCTTAAGCTTTATTATAGTCACTGCCTTTCTTTTTGGGACCATTATCGGGAGTTTCCTCAATGTGGTTATTCTCCGCCTGCCCAGAGAGGAGGCGTCCATTGTCTTTCCCGCCTCTCACTGTCCCGCCTGCCTGCACGAACTGCGCTGGTATGAAAATATCCCCCTGCTCAGCTTTCTTTTTTTACGTGGTCGTTGCGCGCATTGCAAAAAAAAAATCTCACTGCAATACCCCATGGTTGAACTCAGTATGGCCCTCTTTTCTGCTGCCTTGGTACAACAATTCGGTTTGAGCATTACCACAGCAGGCTATTTTCTGTTTTGCGCCGCCCTGCTTGTCATTATCTGGATAGATGTCCAACATCAGATTATCCCGGACATCATCTCATTACCAGGTATTATTGTCGGTCTGCTCTTTTCCCTGCTCAGCCCTGCACTACACTGGAGTGACTCTCTCATAGGTATCCTTGCAGGAGGAGGTATTCTCTACGGGATTGCCATGCTCTACTACCTGTGGCGACGTGTAGAGGGAATGGGAGGCGGTGATATTAAATTATTGGCCATGATCGGCGCCTTCCTTGGCTGGCAAGCCCTGCCTTTTGTAATCTTAGCAAGCTCTCTCAGCGGTACCGTTATAGGTCTTCTGGCCATGATCAAGCAAAAAAAGGGGGGACAGACCCGTATTCCCTTTGGTCCCTTTCTCTCTCTGGCTGCCCTTGCCTACATTTTTTTTCGACCACAGATTTTTCAACTCTACCAGCTTTATCTCTCTGCCTCTTTCCCCTCTTAAGCGCCCCTCGATACAGGAAAGTTACTCTCATAGATCTGTTTCGGTACCGATCGGGGCCTGAAATTTAAGTTCTGACGGTTTCTTGCCTGACATAATATCATACCCAAGTTCTTTACCAAGGATATATGCCAGTTCCATCTGCTTTCGGCTGTGTCCATATTTCGGATACACCTTACGAAACCATGTGGTTCCCACTTCCGGATCCTTGCCGGCAAGCTTTAAGAATACACCGATAGTACGCCATGGTTCGGGAGTAGGATGTGAAAAAACAATGGGAGAGCAAATGATCTTTGCTCCGCATTTTTTCAAAAGGGAACGCAGTCCCCAAAAATGGACACGCCAATACCCCCGACAGGAAATCAACGGTAAAACGGATTGCCCGCTAAAAAGTTTTTTTCCATCCCTGTCCAGCAGCGAAAGTATTGGCCCGGATGGATTATAGGACCATGTGGGGCCTGCAAGGATGATCAGATCCCACTGCTGAAAAATAGTCGGGTTAAGGGACTTAATGGGGTAGCGCTGACGAAGAAAGGTCTTCAGCATCATGACCACAGTGGAAGGAATAGTGCCAATGGGAAAACGAAGACCCTGTACCGGATTCACCCTCTCCCAAGTCAGCTCCACATCTTCTTCTTCCAATCCCTTGACCAGACCTTTCAGCAGGTTTCTTGTCTGATGACTATAAGAGTAAGATATGATAAGTACACGTTTTCCAGCCACGATGTTCCACGCCCCTACAACACATTGAGAAAAAGCCTGACAAATAGACTCACTCGTTTAGTAAACCAGCTTCCCGGAAGCCGACTTTAACATGGCACTATACAGCAGAAATGGACAAAAAAAAAGCCCCCGATCGTCTCGGGGGCTCTTAATACAACAAGAAAGAATTCTTTATTTTATACTGATACTATTCTATTTCATGCTCTACACCAATGGCTATCTTATAGAGCAGGGTCAGGACAAAAAATCCTGTCGCCCAGACACCAGCGGTAATTGCTAACTCATTGGCAGTAGGAACATACTCAACGATCTCATGCAGCGGATTGGGAACAAAGCCACCGAGGACAAAGCCAATTCCTTTATCCAACCAAAAGGCGAGAAACAACATAGCACAACCGAGTCCGAGAAAGAAGTCGTTATCCTTCAGCTTCGCCAAGGGTGAGGCCAGTAGTCCAATGGCACCAAAAGCAAGTATCACAAAGGCCCACATAAATGGAACCAGGTTGTTATACACATGGCCGTGATGCTCAATACCGAAGAACAGATATTCCAGGGCAAACTTATGGCCGGGAATGTTGGAATAGTAGCCGACGAAAAATTCAAGGCCTACAAAAAACATATTCAGCAATGCAGCATAAATTATAATGGTAACAATCTTATTCATTGCCTTTTTTCCGGCATCAAACCCTGCAACACGCTTCAGAATAATACAGCAAAGGATAATAAGGGCTGGTCCTGCGGCAAAAGCTGATGCCAGAAAACGGGGAGCAATAATGGCAGAGAGCCAGAAATGACGCCCAGGCAGACCACAGTACAGCATAGCGGTAACGGTATGGATAGAAACAGCGAAGGGGATAGAGAGATAAACGAAGAAATAAATCCACTTCGGGGGCTTAACCTGTTTGCGCTCTGCAGTGAGAATAACCCAGCCACAGAGGATATTCAGAAAAAGATACCCTAAAAGTACGCACATGTCATAAAACAACATGGAATTAGGTGTGGGATGCAGAATAACATTCAATGCCCTCATGGGCTGTCCAAGATCAGCCATGATAAAGAGCATGCACATGACGATAGCTGAAATTGCCAGGAACTCACCAAGGATTGTAATCCGTCCGAATTCCTTATAATTATGAATATAGTAGGGAAGTACCAGCATCACACCTCCAGCGGCCACTCCGACCAGGAAGGTGAACTGTGAAATATAGAGCCCCCAAGAGACATCACGGCTCATGCCTGTCATGCCCAAGCCAAAATTGTACTGCCTGATATAACAGGCAGCACCAATAGCCATGAACATTCCTAAAAATGCAAGCCAGATCCAATAGGCTGGTTTGCCTTTGAGTGTTTTTTCAATCATGACTACCTCACACTATGTAAAAGACTGATGGTTTAGTACCCAGATTAGTCTTCCTCTGGATAGTAAATTCGTTATCAAGTACCTGACGAACCTCGGACTGAGGATCGTTCAGATCACCAAAGGTAATGGCACCTGTTCCTTTGCAGGCTTCAACACAGGCAGGCTCCTGCCCAAGAGCAAGCCGCTCGCCGCAAAAGTTGCATTTCTCGACAACACCCATCATCCGTGAGGGAAAGTCCGCATTATACTTCTTGATATACGGTCTCGGATCCTGCCAGTTGAAAGACCTGGCCCCATACGGGCAGGCAGCCATACAGAAACGGCAGCCTATGCAACGATGAAAGTCCATGGCCACGACTCCGTTCTTGGCAAGCTTGAACGTTGCCTTGGTGGGACAAGCCCGAACACATGGCGGATCATCACAGTGGTTACAGAGGGCCGGAAACGGGGTGTTGGCCACTCTGGTTGAAGAGTGATAGGAGGAATGGTCAAGAAAGACATTTTCAAAGGGTGCCTTCCAGAGCCATTTGATCTCATTCTTCTTATCAGGAAACTCTGGAATATTATGGGCGCTAATACATGCAGCAATGGCATTGTCCAACTGCTCCGGCACCTCTGCCATCTTGCGCATATCAATCACCATGCCAAGACGCACACCTTGAGGTGCCTCTACCGCTGCTCCATGACCAGCGGCAGCTGTTGCCGCACCATGCCCGGCAGCTGCCTCTTGCCCTCCCGAGGAGGCCACGGCGCTTGAGGAGCTCAGCTTGATTAGTGCGGGTGCTCCGATTCCTGCAAGTGCTGATACCCCTGCGATTTTAAGGAATTTTCTTCTTTGCTTATTCATTAGTGAGTCGCCTCCTTCGATGCTGCCTCGTTGGGAGTCAGGTGACAGTCCCAGCAAAAGGGTGTTACTGCGGCATAGGTATGGCAGCTATCGCAGAACTTCTCCTTTCTTGTGTGACATTCCATGCATGCCATCTGCAGGCCTTTGCGGTATTTTTTGCCGTCTATCTCAAGAATTTCGCGATTCCCGTCACGCAGGACGTTATCACGCCACTCATTGAGCAATTGCATATGATTGGCCCGCATGTACTCAGCAGACTCTACGCACTGTTTTTCTCCACCTGGCGGCAACTCGGGTTTGGGCAGATCACCTGCCGTTGTCAACCCGTTGAACCAGATTGGAAAAGTCACAAAAAGGACAAATAAAGCAAGCCCAGGTATGATTGTTCCTTTGTTATACATTGAATTAATCCTCCATTCCGGTCCGGTTTAGACCATGGTCCTTAAGCCATCAGGAAGCTCACACTCGTTTCCTTCAGCGTCATAGCCCATGGCTCGTTTCTCGTTATCCATCACCAGAGCATTCCCGACAAGCTCAGAAACTCCGCATACCGCGCAGCCTGGGTTCCAATAATCCATCAGCGAAGAAAGTGTTGCCCGGTCAATGGCACAGACACAGGCAAGCGTGTTAACATCGTGTTTATCGATAACGTGCTTCACTGCATTGGCCCGCGGCAATCCAGCCCGCATCCGTAGTTCCATAATCTCGTCGGTGTTGAGACCGGTTCCGGAACCGCAGCAGAAAGTCTGCTCACGGATAGTATTTTCCGGCATTTCAACCCACTTGGGTACCACATGATCCAGGATATAACGCGGTTCATCCATAAGGCCCATGGCTCTTGCCGGGTTACAGGAGTCATGATAGGTGGGCAGAACATTCGCATTACGGCTCGGATCAAGTTTGATCTTCCCGTGTTTGATCAGGTCAGCAGTAAACTCACTGATATGAATCATCTTCGACGATGCGGCATTATTGAATACCGTTCCCGTGATTGGAGACTTGGGAACCTCCATAAAATCAGCAGGACCGTTCATGGTATCCATGTATTGATGAACTACGCGCCACATATGACCACACTCGCCACCGATAATGTATTTAACCCCCAGACGCTTGGCCTCGGCATACATCTTGGCGTTCAGTTTCTTCATCGTCTCGTTATTAGTGAAGAGACCAAAGTTCCCACCCTCAGAGGCATAGGTCGACCAGGTGTAATCCAGGCCAATCTGCTCGAACAGCGCCAGGTAGCCCATGGCAGTATAGAGACCGGGCTCAGCAAAAACATCAGCTGACGGGGTGATAAAGAGCACCTCGGCGCCCTTACGGTTAAAGCTGTGATTGATTTTGGTGCCGGTAAGAGTTTCCACGTCTTCTGCAAGAAAATCAACGTTGTCCTTGAAGGTATGGGGCTGTAGACCCATATGGTTACCGGTACGGTTGGAGTTAGATGCCGGCTCAAGGATCCAGTTAATACCAATGCCAAGCAGATGCAGAAGTTCACGCATCATCATGGTTACTTCTGCAGTATCAATACCATAGGGACAGAAGACCGAGCAACGTCGACACTCTGTACACTGGTAGGAATACATGA
>JAQYVF010000054.1 GCA_030145625.1 Desulfocapsa sp.
AACTTATTTTCCCGAACCTGTATATTTTCACAAGTTTTTTATGCAACAATGAGAGCGCATAAACGAATAACTGGACTTTCATCGTCTCAGTATTGCTGCAGCAACCAAAACTTACTTGAAACAACCTCGGGAGAGGAGAGACACCAGCCTGCTCAAGTTATGAAAACCCCTGTACAGAATCATATTGCATTCTCTCACATCAGGCCTGACGGACACCTCTTGCAACTGAAGAGTGTTTTGCCCCATATCAATGCCTTTCCATCCGCCCTCTAATACCCACGTGACATGTCCACTTGATTCAACAGCTCCACACCTCTTTGCATAAATCGATAGTTTTGTACAATTTGCGGAGCCACTGATTCAGGATCTGTAACACTTGAACAATGGGGTGTTAGCAGTATTTTTTCATGGCTCCAAAACAGATGGTCTTCAGGTAGCGGTTCCTCCTTAAAGACATCAAGGCACGCACCTCGCAACAGACCTTCCTCCAAGGCAGTTATCAAATCTTCCTCCACAAGGTTTTCACCTCTTGCAACATTGATAAGAATAGAACCGTTAGGCAATTTAGAGAACAATTGCAGATTAAGTGCCCCACGTGTCTTCTCCGTGAGGGGCAATAGGCAGATCAATATTTCGGCTTGAGCAAGAAACTCATCCAGTTGTTCCTCACCTGCGTAGGCCTTTACTCCGGGAATGCATTTTTGAGAACGTGACCAGCCGATGACATTAAATCCCATGGTTGCAAGTCTGCCTGCTGAATAGCCTCCAAGCTTCCCCAAGCCCATCATTGCTACAGTCATTTTTTCCATTGACCTGGGTAAACGCGGCTGCCAGCATAGCTCCCTTTGTTGTATCCGGTACAGATCAAATTCTCGAAAATAGTACATCACTGCGGTACAAATGTACTCAAACATCCCTTGAGTCAACTGGGGATCAACCAAGCGTACCACAGGCAGATGTTTTGGAAAAAAAGCATCACCAAAAAAATGGTCTACGCCTGCTCCCATTGAAGAAATACATCGTAAATTGGGATACTCCTGCAAAACTCCCTTTGGATGTTTCCAGCACAAGGCAAACTCAACATCAGCTTTTTGCCTTTCATTTGGCCATACTTGAACATCTAAAGTTGGATCACATGCCTGCAGTGCGATTAGCCAGGGTTTCGGATCTCTGTCAGTACAAATTATTGATATTGTCATAGGGGTACTCAATCGATAATGGGTTATATAATCAGCAAAGCCTGAACGCTCCAACCTGCCTGAAATAGCTTTTTTTCTGGTTTACCTGACTTTTCTCGACCTATAATTAGCAATCAGGATGCCTGAGATGATAAGCAACGCGCTGTAAAAATGGAGCATAAAGATGGCCTCGTGTAAAAAAAGATAGGCCAAAAGTCCGCTAAAAAGAGGCAAAGTATAGTAAATCATTCCAGCTTTTGAAGGTCCAACTATCATAATGGCCTTATTCCATAAAACAAAAGCAGAAAGGGATGCAAAAACACCCAGATAAAGAATTGAGCCAATGGTCTTTGTATCAACTTCGATGGGAGGCACTGTTGCACATTCCAAAAGGTAGAATGGAAACAGGAAAATAAGGCCCAAAGCAAACGTGCTAAACTGAAAGGCCCAGATACTCAGATTTTTGGGTTTACGTTTCAAGAGGATACTGTAAACAGCAAAAATGAATGCAGCCAGCAACATCCAGAGATCACCTAACGCAAAAGATAAATCAAAAAGTTTGGAGGGAGCTCCTTTGGTGACCAGCAAGACAATGCCTATTATTACAAGCACAATGCCGATACCTTTACTGGCCGTTATCGCTTCATGGAAAAAAAAACGAGCAAGGACCATAATGAAGACAGGAAATGTGATGGATATCAGGGAAAGATTGAGAGCACTTGTCGTATGACCGGCAAAATAGATGAGCGTGTTAAATATGGTGATGCCCAACACAGAGACAATTGACAAGTATGATAAATTCTCTCTGAGGATACTCCATTCACTCATCAGTGGCTTCAATGCAAAAGGAAGAAAAACAGATACAGCAACAATCCATCGCCAGAAAGCAAGAGTGATTGGTGAAATACTTTCATGAAGGCTGCGGGCAATAATAAAATTCCCAGACCAAATAGCCGTGGCACCAAGGGCAAACAAATATCCCAAAAAAAGTTGTCGATTTTGGAGTTTGGTTGTCCTTTTACGAGTTTCTTTTTGCATGAATCCTGCTGCTCCCGACTTGAAAATATTTACAATATCTGCCAAATCAGATGACAAATAATTATGGCCGTTATAGTATGATCGTAACAATACTTAATCATAATCAGACAAAGACGAACAGAGTTCGTTCATTACCTCAATCCCCTATACGACTATTCACTGCCCCAGCAAACCCAAGCTGGCACTTGATACGATCAAATACAATCACTATGGATAAATTAACAGAAGAACTGAAAACCAGGCTTATTGAAATCCTCAACCTGACCGATGTCACCCCAGAAGAAATCGACGAAAATGAGCAACTGGTGGGTGGTGAACTTGGCATTGACTCCATTGATGTTCTGGAGATGGTGGTCATGGTTGAAAAAGAGTATGGCGTTGTCATTAACAATAAGGAAATCGGCGAGAAGGTCTTTTCCACCCTTGCCGCACTTGCCGACTACATTCGCACCAATTCCCCCAAGCTCTCTTCTTGACTAGAAAAAACGTCTATATAGCAGGGGCTGGAATCCTCAGCCCGCTTGGCACTGGACTCGAAGCCACGGAACAAGCGCTGCGGGAAAACAGATCAGGAATTGCTCCGCTTACTGTTTTCTCCATTCAACACCCTCCGCCACTGCCCGCAGCCCAGGTCCGGGACCTGCCCGATTCCGCTTTCCCCCGCACCCACACCCTGGCCATCGCTGCGGCCCTGCAGGCCATGGGAGACAACAAACAAGCACCGGATGCAGTAATTCTGGGTACCACCACCGGCGGAATTCTGAACACGGAACAGCTGCTTGCAGAGGAAGAGCAGAACCCAGAAAAATATAAGTACCACGGTCTGTCCACCGTGGCCGAGACAATTGCCGAACAGCTTCACTGTACCGGAAAAGCCCTCACCATTTCCACGGCCTGCTCCTCCGGGGCAGTGGCCATCAGCCTGGCCCTGAAAATGCTGCAAGCAGGCAAGGCCGAATGGATTCTGGCGGGGGGGGCAGATTCACTCTGCCACTTGACCTATTTCGGATTCCACTCCCTGCAGCTCGTTGATCCGAAGGGCAGCCGCCCCTTTGACAAAAATAGACAAGGGATGTCGGTGGGTGAAGGTGCAGCTCTGTTGCTTCTGACCACCACAAAGCCTAAAAAACCACTTGGCCAACTCTTGGGGGCAGGTCTTTCCTGCGATGCCTACCATGCTGCAGCTCCTCATCCCGAAGGTAAGGGGGCCTACAGGGCAATGCAGACTGCGTTAGACAATGCTTGTCTGACAATAGACGATATCGACTATATCAGCCTGCACGGCACCGGAACTCCGGATAATGACCGGGCAGAATCCAAGGCAGTCAGAGATCTCTTTCCCGCGCCCCCTTCACTTTCTTCAATTAAGGGAGCAACCGGTCACGGACTGGCCGCATCCGGGGCCATTGAGGCAGTGGTAGCAGCAATTGCAATCAAAAAAGGATTCCTGCCAGCCAACACAGGTTATAGCAAAGCTGATCCTGAGCTTCACCTCTCTCCCCTTGTCCAGCCTGTCACTCATTCATCATCGGCCGCCCTCTCCAACTCATTTGGTTTTGGCGGCAACAATGGTTGCCTGGTTATTGGCCGCTCCGACTCCTTTGCCGCAAAGCAACCCATCCTGCAAAGTACTCCTCTCACTATCCTCGGCAGTTCCTGTATTACCGGCGCCGGCAACACAGAGGAGAGCATGGGGAGCCTCATCTTGGGAAAACCCATGGGTGGAATGCTTGACCTGGATGCTATCTCAAAAAATCTTTCCACCAGAAAAATACGCAGATTGAAACGTCTTTCCCGCCTGACCTTGTCCCTGGCTGCGGCGGCCTATGAGAATTCAGGACTGGAGCATCCCCCGGAGAGTGTCTTCATGGGTACTGGATGGGGAGCACTTTCCGAGACCTATGACTTCCTTAAAAAGTTGCGAGACACAGAGGAACAATTTCCAAGCCCCATCGATTTTGTCGGATCGGTTCACAACAGTGCTGCCGGTCAAGTGGCGATCATGTTTGGAGCCACCGGTGCAAACATCACAGCCAGCGGCGGAGATTACTCCTTTGAGCAGGCAGTGCTGGCTGCAGACACAATGATCGATGACACCTCAGCTCCTGCCTTTGTCCTCAGTGCCGATGAGGGCCATGCACAGTTTTCACCACTCTTCGATCCATCCATCCGAGCAGGAGCCCCCCTCTCTGACGGCGGCGGCGGCTTTTGCCTGTGCAGAAAAGCTATACCTGGAAAGGTGGGGCTACAGATACCATTTTATCACTCTGGCGCTGCTTCAGGAGCCATAGACGCCCTGGTTGAGGCCTTGGGAGGTACAGACAGGCTACAACGCGAGATCGGCCTGACGCTTATCGGAATCCCCGCTGCTTCCATGAAAATGGGAGAACAGCAACTGAACAAATTTCTCGCCAGAACAACGGGTTCTATTCCTGTTCTTCGTTACCGGGAACTCACCGGGGAATTTGCCTCAGCATCAGCGGTTGCGGCTGTCATGGCTGTCCATTTTCTGGAGACAGGGCTGTTTCCGCCCATCGTTGCCTCTCAAGACAACGGAGTGAGTTCACTTGTTGACAAAAAAATCCTTGTTCTGGGTCTGGGCACAACCGTTACGGCCATGGAGTTTGGGCTTCAATGAAAGTTCTCCTCATCTCCCCCAACACCCTCACGATTCCCTACCCTGTGTATCCCATAGGCCTTGACTATGTTGCAGGCTCTCTCTCAGCGACTCATCAGGTGAAGATTGCCGATCTCAACATCCTTGATCGAGATGCTCTTGCTTCACTGCTTCTTGACTTTTCCCCAGACATTATTGGCCTCTCCTTGAGGAATGTGGACAACACCGAAATCGGGGATCCGCTCTTTTTCATCGAAGAATATAAAGAACTGGTCGCCTGGCTTCGGGCCAGAAGCCAGGCAGTCCTGGTCTGTGGCGGCGCAGGGTTCACCATTCTGCCCCACGAAATCTTCACTGTTCTTGACCTTGATTACGGCATCATCGGCGAAGGGGAGCGATTTGGTCTGCTCGTTGATGCCCTGGAAAACGAACACTCACTCTCTGACATCCCGGGATTACTGAGTCATTCGGCCCCTGCTCAGGCAACTGCCCCCTGGACCGGGAAGCAGCAGAGACAATTCACCCGGACCGCCTCCCATTACCAGTTTTACCTGGACCACGGCGGCATGCTGAATCTGCAAAGCAAACGGGGCTGCTCATTTCGCTGTATCTACTGCCCGTACCCCCACATTGAAGGGAAAAAACATCGGCTGGTCCCACCCGATGAAGTTGCCCGCACAGCGCTCAACCTGCAACAGGCCGGAGCAAAATACTTTTTCATCACCGATTCCGCCTTCAACTCAGACATTGCTCACAGTCTGGCAGTGGCGAAAGCCTTTCAAAAACACGGTGTTTCCATTCCCTGGGGTGGCTTTTTTGCTCCGATCAAACTGCCGGATGACTATTTTAAGACCATGCACGATGCCGGGCTCAAGCATGTAGAATTCGGAACCGAATCGCTCTCTGTTACCATGCTGCAGAACTACCGCAAACCCTTTCGACCAGAAGATATCCTGACTGCGCACAATCAAGCCCTGGATGCCGGGCTGCACGTGGCGCACTATTTTCTCATGGGCGGCCCCGGCGAGTCGGAAGATACAGTGAACGAAACGCTGACAAACATCGATTCTCTTAAGAAAACCGTCCACTTCTTTTTCACCGGCATCAGGATCTATCCGCACACCGTTCTCTATGATATGGCCATTGCCGAAAACAAAATCACAGCGGATACCGATTTATTACAACCTGTTTTCTATGCATGTGATGGTATCAATCATCAGGCAATTGAAAATAGTATTCTGCAAAAAGCCGGAAAACGTATAAACTGGATTGTGGGCTCAGGGGGCACGGCGGCGGCTACCACGGTCACCAAGATGCATCAACGTGGTTACACAGGACCTCTCTGGGAATATTTGATTCGGTAACTGTTTTTCTTTTGAGGTATCATACACAAAAAGTAACAGACCCAATCGGAATTACAGTAGGAATCAGAAACCCCTTTCTCTGCTTCCTTGCCCATATTTTGCAGAAAGAGTGGCAGAGCAATTGAAAAAAAAAAATATTCCTGGTACAAGCAAGAGATTTCTCCATGTGGTACTCATGCATTACAGTAAAACAGATTGATGATGCCATTGTCGCTCAAGTGACAACAGATTCACAGTCTCCCTGGTTTTCGGGGCACTTTCCGGGTGATCCAATTTTACCAGGTATAGCCCAGCTGAAAATGGTGACGGATATCATTGGCAGAGCCCTGGAAAAGGATCTACACTTGATCGGTTTAACGAGAATTAAATTTAAAAAACTTATCCGGCCGGGAGTAGTGCTTGATATCCATGCGAATAGTGGCAAGCAAGAGAACAGCTATTCTTTCCGTATTACCAGTAATCAGGAAAAGGTTTGTTCCGGCACACTGACACTGGCCCCCCCCTATAATACATTGGTTCAACAAAATCAGTGATGCACTCGGCGAATTATTATAACAGGAGAATTAAATAACCATTCATGAACACAGATATTAATCAGACCATTACCCGTATTGCTGAAATTATCATTAACGAACTCAAACTCGAAGATGTGACCCCGGATACCTTTGATGCCGATCTGGATCTGGTTGACGAGGTCGGTGTTGATTCCATGGACCTGGCAACCATTGCTCTCGTCCTGCGTGACGAATACGGAATCAGAATAGACGAAGATGACTACCCAAAGTTGACAACCATTCGCATCATTGCTGAATATATCAACAACAAGTTAACCAGTGGCGACTGAGTAATGTATCAAGGCGCAGAAAATAGAGAATACAAGTTTTCAGAGATCATAGCCGATCCGGCCATTGCTGCCTGTTGGGAAAAAGTACGCAAATATTTTTTCCTGCGCGAATCCACCTATGACATGAGCAATCGCTGCAATATCCGTTGTGAAGGCTGTTATTATTTTAACGGTGAAAAACAGTTTGCCAAAGAAAACGTAAATGTTGCAGACTGGAAGCATCTCATGGAAGCTGAAAAGGAACGGGGAATCACCTTTGTCGTCCTTGCCGGTGCCGAGCCCTCCCTTGTCCCCCAGTTGTGCCAAACCTGCTATGATGTCATCCCTCTGGGCTGCATTGCCAGCAATGGCTTAAATGTATTGCCCAAAGAGATCGATTACCGCATTCATATCTCTGTCTGGGGAAATGATCAGACCAGCCTTGAAATCAGAAAGGCCAAGGATATGCTCGCCAGGCAAATAGCCAATTACCAGGATGATTCGAGAGCAGTCTGGGTCTATACCTTTACCCCGGTCAACATCGACCAGGCCCGGGAAGTGACCAAGATCCTTGCGGCCAACGGCCAGCAGATTACCTTCAATATGTTTTCATCGCCTGTGGGATACAACGGCCATCTGCGGCATACGCCCGAGACCCTGGCCCATACCCGTACCACCATGAGTGAGCTGCTTTCAGAATTTCCACAGACAGTCCTCTTTTCCCCTTATAATATAGTCGCCCACACCCATGCACAGAGCTTGCACGATCTCTTTTCCTGCTCCTATCCTCGGATGAACCCATCCACAGATATCGGACTGGGCAGATCCTTTCGCCAGTACCGCACCGACCTGCAGTGGGATCGCGCAGCTGCCTGCTGTGTCCCGGATACAGACTGCGACGACTGCCGTCATTATGCTGCCGGCAGTGCCGTGGTCACAGCTAGGATGTACCGCCACGCCACCGACCCGACAACCTTTTCCGCCTGGCTGGATTACGTGGACACCTATCTCGCGGTCTGGGTCAGAGGATATGAAAAGAGTGAGATACTCTGCAACAAAATGATTGAACCTCCAAGCTTAGTTGAAAGTTGAGAGTGGAGAGTTGAGAGTGGAGAGTTGGAAAACAGTTATCATGCTTCCTCATCTTTACTGCAAACGTTACCTTGAGTGTACCTTGAAAACTTTACCCGACCTTACCTGCCATGAAAACAGTCAGCTCCCTGCTCGATGACCATTGGTATGAGCGCTACAAAAAGATATCCAAGCTCAATATCCGCAGTTCCATTTATGACGTGACAGACCGCTGCAACCTGCGCTGCAAGGGATGCTTCTTCTTTTCTTCAGGCGAGCATGAACGGGCCTCTGAAGAAAATGACGTCTCCAAATGGCACACCTTTGTTGAAAAAGAGATGGATCGCGGGGTAAATCTTGCCATCCTTATTGGCGGCGAGCCCACCTTATGCCTGGACCGAATCGAGGCCTTTTACAAACGTTTACCAACATTTTGTGCCACCAACGGCCTGATCAAGGTTCCCAGGGACCGTTTTCCCGACATGATGGTAGGTCTCTCCTTGTGGGGAGATGAAGCGGATGAAAAGGCCCTGCGCGGAAAAGACACCTTTAAGATTACCAGTGCCAATTATGCTGGTGATCCCCATGCCTATTACCTCTATACCATCACCCCGAAGCAACTGGGCAAAACAGGAAAAATAATACAGAAGATCAAAGACATCGACCTGAAGGTGCATATGCAGCTGCTCTCCAACGACGAGGGCATTGACGGGTTCTCCTGGAAGCCCGAAGAACTGGTCGACGTGCGGGCTGAAATGGATGCAATGCTTGATGCCTATCCGGAAACGGTTATCTCCTCGAAGTATTATCACAAGGTTATTACCACGGGACAGATGCTGGACAGAAAATTCGGCTGGATGGAGTGTCCCTCAGTAACAGACCCCATAGACAAACGTGATCCCCGCCCCAAGCGTCTCACCAATTTTATCCGCTGGGCCTCGGACCTGGAAACCATGCATCGCTGCTGCACCTCTGAAACCCGTGACTGTTCAACCTGTAAGGATGGTGCTGCCCATATGAGCTGGGTCATGGTCAATAAACGGGCCCATATTAAAACCACAGAGGATTTGCAGAACTGGATAGAGGTGTATGAGATGTTTGCTAAACTCTATCAGTTTATCCCCTGGTAGAATTTCATGGCAAGCAGCAAACCGGTCATCATCGGCTACGATGCCATCTCTGCGCTGGGAACCGACCTGAAGGATCAATGGCAGCGAGCCCTGCAGGGAGAAAGCGGTATTGGTCCGCTGACCCGTTTTCCCCTCACCCCGGACTTCCCTGTCCGCATAGCCGGTCAGCTGGCAGATATTGACGATCTGCCCTATCCCTTTCTCACTGCCAGGCATCAGGCCAGCTGGAGTTCTCCGGTGTTCAAGTACGGTATGCTCTCTGTTGCCCGGGCCCTGGAAAGGAGCGGGCTGGAGATAAGCCCTGAACTCGCTCCCAGAGTTGCTGTCACATACAGTTCGGCCATTGGCGGCCTGGATGCAGTACTGAGTGCCGACCGTCGTCTGCAGGCAGAAAACAAACTCCCTCCCCCTTACGCAAACCCCAACTCCTGCATCAACATGGTCGGCGGCAAGATTGCCATCCAGACAGGAGCACAGGGACCCATTGTTTCGCCCATCACTGCCTGTGCCACCGGTCTCACTTCCATGATTACCGGCGCCATGTTCCTGGCCCAGGACAGAGCCGATGTGGTCATCTGCGGCGCAGTTGATTTTGCTCTGGTCGAACCCATTGTCGCCGGTTTTTATACCATGAACGGTGTCTATAACCCAAAGGAAGGGCAGGAAGAAGAACCGCCGCAATCGGCCAGTCGCCCCTTTTCCCTGAACCGGCGAGGTTTTGTGCTCTCTGAAGGGGCTGGTGCTGTAATCCTTGCCAGCCCCGAATTTGCGCGAAGCCATGGCCTCCCCTTCACCACTGAACTGGCCGGCTGGGGGATGACCTCGGATGCCCACCATTTTGTGGCCCCCTATTTCAAAACCATCAAGAAGTGCATGCAGGATGCCATCCAGGATGCTGGTATTTCTTCCGCAGATATCGCTGCAGTCAACGGCCATGCCGCGTCCACCCGGGTCGGTGACAAGGTTGAATATGACGCGCTGCAAGCACTCTTTGGCAGCAATATGCCACCCGTTTCTGCCAACAAATCACTTATCGGCCATGCCATGGGTGCATCAAGTGTCATTGAGTCCATCTTTGCCATCCATGGAATGCAGGAAGATCTTCTCCTCCCCACCATCAACTACCACCCTGACCCGGAAATCGATATAGACTGTGTGGCAAACACCAAAAGACATCTCCCCCAGGAGTATGTCCTGAAAAACTCTTTCGGCTTTGGCGGCTGTAACAGCTGCGCCGTATTTAGAAGGGTAAATTGAAAGCCACACCAGTAAGCTTATGAAAGCACCACTCAACAGAAGGGTCTTTGTCATCGGTTACAGTGCCGCAACGCCGCTTGGCAGCACCTTTGACAAAACCTGGCAGGCAGCCGTTGCCGGAAAGGCCGGGTTTCACAAGGTTACCAGATGCGAAACAGACAGCCGCAGTAATGTGGTGGGAGAAATTCCGGACTGGGATCCAACACAGTTTTCCTATGTTACCCGCAAAGAGGTCTCCATCTGGGATGCAGCCTATGTCTTCCTGACCATGGAGGCCTGTAAAGAGGCACTTGCACACGCAGGGTTGGAAATGGACAGGCAGACAGGCCCCAGAACCGCCTGTCTGGTAGGTTCGGCATTAAACGGTACCGACTCCTACCGTATTGCAATGGATAATTATGTCAACCGGGGGCCGTTTAAGGTCAGCCCCTATCTGCTGCCCAATGTCTGCGCCAACCTCCCTGCCGGAAAGGCCGGAATGCTGCTGGGCTTTACAGGACCAATCTTTTCTCCCCAAGGTGCCTGCGCCTCTGCCAACCATGCCATTGGTATCGGCTCCAGGATGATCCGTGACGGTGACTGCGATTTCGTCCTGGCTGGAGGCGTGGAGGCCTGCCTGGTACCGGAAATCATCCAGGGATTTTCCAATATGCTGGCGACAATCAAGGTGGGCCCCAAAGATCGTGCCCATGACGATCCCACCCAGGCCTCACGACCATTCAGCCTCGACCGCAAGGGATTTGTCCTATCCGAGGGAGCAGGAGTACTGGTGCTTGCCTCAGAGGATAAAGTCAAATCACTGGGCCTGCAGCCAAAGGCCGAGATTGCAGGGATAGGATGGACCTCCGATGCCAAGCATTTCACTCGGCCCAACAGGGAAACCATAGTCCGGGCCATCCATGACGCCATTGATGACGCAGAGATTGACCCACAAGATATCGGCAGCATAAATGCGCACGGGACATCGACCCCCACCGGCGATGCAACTGAAGCAGATTGTCTGCGGGAAGTCTTTGGTAAAGGGATCGGACATATTCCCATCACTGCAAATAAATCGCAGGTGGGGCACAGCCTTGGCGCTTCAGCAGCCATTGAGGCAGCCCTGTCCATAGAAGCCATGTCCCAATCCATACTTCTGCCCACAGTAAATCACATTCCGGATCCCGCCTTTGATGATCTTGATGTTGTGCCCAACGAGGCCCGCAAACATGTATATGAACATGTCCTTTCCAACTCATTCGGCTTTGGCGGCACCAACTGCTGTATAGTCTTTAAGGGAATATAGTCACTTTTTTTATAAGAGAAGAACGCCATGCGACCCAAACCGTTTATCCCTGAAGTGTTGCCAGACCATCCTTCCCATGTCCGGGATGCCAACAGCGGCAAGATTTGGCATCGTTGCGAGATGCGCACCTTATATGTTGATACGGATCGTTCCCAGGTTGTCTATCACGCCAATTACCTCAAATACTTTGAGTTCGGCAGGGCATCCCTCATGCGTGAGGCCAACTATCCCTACAAAAAAATAGAAGAAAGCGGTTACCTCTATCCCATCATCAAAACCGAACTCAACTATTACACTCCCCTCTTCTATGATGACCTGATGATCATCCACACCCGCCCGGCAAAGCTGGAACTTGTGAAATTGCAGTTTGATTATTGCATCACCAGGGCAGACGATGGAGAAATAGTATGCACCGGATACACCAAACACTGTGCCGTCAACAGAGACTCCATCCCTGTGGAGATCGATGATAAGACCATCAAGCTCTGGGATCAATTTCCCCGCCAATGATGTCCAGCCGAAAGCCTGTTACGATCCCAGTCAAGCCCTGGTTCAGAGATCACTGTTTTAATGGAAAAGTAATTCTTCCGGCAGTGGAAATAATGGAGATCCTGGCTTCCGCTGTTCAAGTAATACGGCCTGACATCCATCCCAGGATGTTAAGCAATGCCAGCTTTTTGAAATTTCTTGAGATTCCGGAGGAAACAACGGAGTTGTCAGCCTTGATAGACTATAACGAGGGAGACAAAGGTGAGATCTGTATCAGACTACTCAGCCGCATACACTTTAAAAAGATCACCAGGATCAAAGAACATGCACAGGTAAGCTTTCTGACTCGTCTACAGGAAACGACAGGTAGGACGGCCACTGACCAATTTCCCTCCTCGCCACCAAGCAATTCCATAGCAGCAGAACGAATCTACCAGGAACTGGTCCCCTTTGGCCCAGCCTACCACACCCTGACCGGCCGCCTCCATCTCTCGGACAAGGGAGCGTGGGGATACCTGCAAGCACCGCTCCTGGCTGAAGAAAAACAGATTGAGAAGACACTCGGTTCTCCCTTCCCCCTTGACGGGGCCATGCATGCTGCCTGTGTCTTTGGCCAGTGTGTCGTCGATTTTGTTCCGTTTCCAGTCGGTTTTAGCAAACGAACAATCCACAATCCGACAAGGGCAGGGAAACAATACAAGACCAAAATCGTTCCTGTCTCACACAGCAGAGACGAACTCGTTTTTGATCTGTCTATCTTCGATGCAGCGGGAACACTCTGTGAAACAGTCAAAGGATTACGGATGCGAGATGTCAGCAGAGGTCAAATCGTGCCCCCGGATTGGCTAAAGGGTACCTTGAAAAATAATGACTTTGCTACGACAACTAAACAATAAGCAATCGCTTTCCAGGTAAACCATCCGGGGATCAGAAAAGATTTCTGTATCCCCATCTCCTCAATATATCACCCACTATAATTCATCCAAGACCTTACGCAGCAACTTGGCAATTGTACCTTTGGTCAGAGGCTTTAAGGTAAATTCTTTGACGCCCAGTGATTTTGCCGTTTTCTCATCAATAAGATTACTGTAACCGGTGCAGAGAATAATAGGGATATCCGGTCGTATCTGCAGCATACGCCTGGCAAGATCGGCACCAGTCATGCCCGGCATGGTTTGATCGGTTATAATAACGTCAAATGCGGCTGGATCATTCTGAAAGGTCGCTAAGGCATCAAGACTGTTACTCCGGACAGTTACACTATAACCAAGTCGTTCCAGCATGTCCTGGCCCATCTCAATCAACAGTTCCTCATCATCTACGAAAAGTATCCGTTCATTTCCCATGGGAATTTTTCCGACTCCTTTAATAATCGTCAATTCTTCCTGTTCAACCACAGGAAAATAGACACGGAAAGTCGTCCCCTTACCCACTTCACTTTCAACGGTAATGGCTCCGCCGTAATCGACAATAATCCCGTGAATGATTGCCAGCCCCAGGCCCGTCCCCTTACCAACTTCCTTGGTTGTAAAATAGGGATCAAAAATTTTATCGAGTACATCAGGACCGATACCGGAACCAGTGTCAGCAACAGTCAATAGAACATATTCACCAGGTTCAATATTCAATGACAAGAGGCGGTCACTCTTATCAACATGAATGCTATTTAGAGCAATTGTCAAAATGCCACCACTCTCTTCCATAGCATGGTTGGCATTGGTACAGAGGTTCATCAATATCTGGTTAATCTGGGTTGGGTCAGCAAGGACAACACCAGATTTTGAGTCAATATTTTCACGAATCTCGATGGTTGTCGGTATGGAAGATCGCAGCATTTTCAATGCTTCTTTGATAAGCGATTGAAGTTGAATGGGAATACGTTCAATTTCTGCCTGCCGGCTAAAGGCAAGAATCTGCTGAACAAGATCTTTGGCACGCTTACCGGCTTCAAGGACCTTATCCAGATCACTGGCAAATTTGGAGTCTGGGGGGGCATCTTCTCTGGCCAAATCAGTGTATCCCAGAATGATGCTTAGGATATTATTAAAATCATGGGCAATACCACCGGCTAGAGTACCGATTGCTTCCATTTTTTGAGCCTGATAGACTTGCCCCTCCAGCCGTTTCTGTTCTGTTATATCCCGAACAATTCCTTGATAACCAAGCAGTTCACCGGCAGCACCTTTCCACAACGAGGCCGACAAAAGACAATTTTTAATTTTACCATCTTTTGTAAGCAAATTGACTTTGTAGTCATCAACTGAGCCTTCACTCTCAAGTGTTTTCAAAAACGATACACGGTCATCCCTGCTCTCATAAATTTCGGAGGCAATGATCTTTTCAACTTCCTTTTCCGTGTATCCCAAAAGGGTGAGCATGGCAGGATTGATATCAACAAAGACGCCTTCTTTGGTCGTTGTAAAAATGGAATCCTTCGAACCATTAAAAAGCGATATATATCGTTCCTGACTTTCTCTTAACTTTTGTTCAGTTTTAAGCTGATCTTTTTCCCGCTGAGCTAAAGCAGAGGCCATTTTATTAAAGACATCAATAATATTTTGAATTTCTCTCTTTTGCCCACGTAGATTTGATTGCCTGAACTTGCCGTCAGCCAACGAAACCATATCCTGCTGCAAATTTTTCAGCGGCTGTACGAGATGACGACCAAGTAGAAAGGTAATAAACAAAAAGGTTGTGACAAGAGTAGTCCCAACCATACATAACACTGTGAAAAAAATTACATTTTTCTGCTTTATCCATTCAATGTTAACAAAGGCAATTTCAATAAAACCAACCAGCGTTTGCCCTCCATATCGAAGCTCATTGCTAATATGAACCACTGACTTACCCTGAAAAGAGCCTTCATCAATAATGATTTTCTTATTGTGATCCAGCAAACGCAGCCCCATGATATCAGATGCATCTAAGGCAAGGACACTGAGTTTTTGTGTCGCGTTGAGGTCAAAAAGCCAAAGTTGCTGGGTGAAGGCGTCTGAAAGATGTTTAGTCTGCAATTCTATATTGTTATTGAAGTCATTTTCTGCCAAACGAACTGAAAAGGCAAAAAAGATGATACTGATGACAATATTGACACAAAGAATCACCAGCCCAATCCGTATATTCAGAGTTTTACCAAGACTATGCTGCATTAAAAATCCTTTATCTTTATGGCGCCATCAGTTGTTTCAAGACATCATTTCCTATTTTATCGAAACTGCCATCAGCCTTCATCTCCACCAGACTTTTGGTGATTGCAGGGAGTAAGGCCTGATGTTTTTTGTGAATAAAGCTATAGCCAGGAACAGTAACCAGGGGTGGTGACAATTTGCTAATATTGGTGAGGTGTAATTTTTTTATAAGATAATCTGCCACAACACCGTGCTCTGAGACCGTATCAAGCCTTCCCTGATCAAGCATCTGGAATAAGCGTTCCGAATCCGGCAAAAGAGTTCTGCTACCGGGAATATTTTTTTCTAAGATCTTTACTCCCACTCTGAAGCCGTTACGATACCCCTGTAACGAATCCCAGCCATCCACCGAGAAATCCTTATCCTTCGTGTAGACATACAATTGTATGGTTATGATAGATTCTGGGATTTGAAGCAAATTGCCAGTAAGATCTGGAACTCTTTTTTTAATATCAGCAACCCTCAAGGCATCGCCATCCCCAGTCTCATTGGCCATCAGCAAAGCTCGCTGTGCAGATCCTGTAAAGTGCACACTGATTTTTTTGCCAATCCTGCGAAAGGCCTCTTGCAGCCGCATCTCAACTATTTTTCTGGTAGGAGCTTGAGTTCCAGAATAAAAAATATAGGTTTTCTCTTCTGATGATTCCCAATACCCCTCCTCCACCAACTCTTTTAATGCTGCTTCAAGACGGGGAATAATCCTTTCATTCTTTTTGTTCACATAATGATAAATGGGTGCAGTAAAGACAAAAGGCTGAAGCTTACGAATGTTTGCTGCCCTGTCGCCTAAAGCTCGCATCACCTCATCGGTACTGGCTTCAGTGGCTAATGCAATATCAACTCGGCCCTGAAGAAGCATTTCGAAAAGCGCTGGGTAGTCACGGACTGTCGTGACATTGAGACCCTTCATTTTCTTCTCGGTCCAGCGAACACCGAGGACAGCTCCCACTCTATACTTTGTTAGCAGGTCATCACTATAGGACTCGATGTCTTTACGAATAGTATAAACCGCACCATTCAAATCCATCAATTTAACATTAACACGTCGCAAATCAGGATATTTCTCTTCAACGGATGCAACCCGTCCGACGTCACCATCAACGGTTCCGTTATTAGCGCTGAGCAATGATCGGTTATGGGGCAAAGGGATAAAATCTGCCTGTATCCCTGCCCGTTCATAAACAACTTTGGTGCGATCTCTAACCAATTGATGAAAAAGAGTACCGGGGCTATAGCTGAGAACATATGTTTTTTCAGCAGCTATGGAGGAGACTACCTGTAAAGACATCAAAGATATCGCAAACACCAGCAGCATAAGTGGAAATTGTCGTAGATTTTTCATGGGTCAAGTCATTATCAAAGGAAAGAAAATTGGGGAAAGCCATTCAATGCAACTGTTTGTTAGTGAGCTTACCGGACATTGTTCGTCTCATCAAATTTTTTCTTTGATCAGATGCAGATAATAATAACCTGTGGCTATGCGAACCAGATTGTCCACACGAAGAAAGGGTTACTCTGAAGGGTACCTTGAAAAATTAGATTTTTCGTTCAAAATCGAGGCATGAGGTAAATTTTACCGAAGACATATGTTTGATATTCCGAGGATAAAATTTGCCTCATAACGAAAAGTTTGGGCGAAAGGCAATTTTGCAAGGTGGCCTGAAGTATTTCAGTATGATTCCGGCTTATTTCACTCTGGTCATCGCCGATCAGACTCGTATGTCAATACGAGAGCTTGCCTGCGAAGGAATTGGGGAGACTGTCTGGGGGGAGGCTTGACCACTTGCAGGCGTAATTCCCTCAAGGGATTTCTGCAGGAGTTGCAGAGCCAATTCAGGTTGTTTGTTAGCGGATTTAAGAATTGAAAGATCCATGGTCAAGGGACTACTGGTGCTACCTGCAATATTCATGGAAGTCCTCCTTATTCAGTTTCAGTAACACATGATGATAGAATAATACAGGAAGAGGAATCCGTCAATCAGGACGCGTTATTGTCTTATGAAGGCCGGATTGAAAAGGGTCCACGAAAACCTGTATTCATCAGCACCGATATCGCAGCCAAATTTTATACCGTCTCCAGGCCGCGCGTCCCCATCAATATCATCGTAGGGAGCAATACGCGAATAGATCGGCAATATGATGCCTACTAAACCACAAACTCCTGTATCCTTTGCCGGGGAGCCCGAGGAAAGATGGTAATTTGTGGTTAAGAGTGGATCAACATGAATATTACTGCTCTTGTCTGTGTAAGTACCTCCCGCTACATTATTCACCTCTCCAACAATTGAATAATCTGCCATCAGAGAAATCGTGGATGACTCCATTTCCTCCATGGAGATATCAGTACCGTTCTCCCAGACAATGGTATTTTTCAAGAAAGCAGTTATTGCAGCAGTTTGAGCAGAGTAAAGTGAGATGCCAACTCCCTTGGTTGGTGCAATATTATTGCTAATAGTGTTATTGGTCAGGATCAACTCCATGGTGCCTGTCCCACCGGCAACAGCCTGAATTGCCCCTCCTCCATTCGACTCATTCCCGGCCAAAATGTTGTTTTTCAGGGTACCATTCAGGGTGGCATCACTAACATAAAAATATAAGCCGCCACCCGTGAGTGCCTGATTGTCAATAATATTATTATTGGTCATGGTAACATCTAACTGGGAACCATCGTACGAAGTAGCAGAAACTCCGGCACCCGGCCAAGATTCACTCGTCGGCCACTGATAACTTCCCTGGATGGTTGTATCATGCAGGGTAAAGGTTAGGTTGGAATTAGCCGTGGCATACAGGTTAATAGCCTTCCCCCTGTAAGAAAGAATCTGACAATGCTCAATAGTAAAATCAATTGCGCTATGAGAAGACGATACTGAAAGACCCATTCTATGCAGATCTGTTACTGCATGGAAGGTCAAATAAGCCAGCCGAAGATCAACAGACTGCAAGGCACCGAGACTGATGTCAATTACAGAATTATTGCCGGAAGAGGTCACTCGAGTCAGGGAAGGATCGTGGCTTTGCACGGTAAAATCACTGTTCCATCCTCCTTCAATGGCAAGGGATAGCGGTAAGGTTCCAGTAATGTAGATAAACTCCGCATAATCCCCCTGTGCAACTTTGATGGTTGTGGTCGCATAATCATTGGCATGGGGCCACAGCAGTCGCTATACTTTTGCAAGGATTAGCGGAGTCGTTACCGCATGGCCAGTCAGTACCGCCGTTTGAATCCACATACAAAACAGGATAACTGGCTGCCGTCGCGATGGAATGCAGGAGAATCACCCCCAGAACCGACACAAAAATCGAGACTTTCATACAAGGACCTCCCTTGCTATAAAATTGACGACCCTTCTCCCTCCCCCCTAAAAACACTCATAATAAAATATGTACCACAAACTCAGGATTCTCTCATTAAGAATACTAACTCAATAATACTGCGCGACAAATTATTCTTAGGGGCTGTCCACGTCCCTCTCCTTGAGCACTGTGTAGATTGGGTTTAGCGGATTATATGCTTCACGTTTGTTGGGTTCGCCGACGCAGAAAAGTCACAGCCCATTGAGTTTGCAGAGAATAAGCGAACCCAACAGAATAAGGTGGAAGCTGCTCATTTAACCCAACCTACGAATTGTGCTTTCAGGAGAGCGAAGAGCCCCCCCCTTTTATTCTTTTTCCTACTCAATCCAAAGGAAGTTTATAAGACAATCGTTTTTCAGGGCAACGACCTGCACTATTGGCGATGAGTTAACAACGAGTGGTTCACTCTCCATACAGGAGCGGATTGAACGGGGCCAGGCCTTCTCCCATGATCCAACCTACACGATTGAACCAGCACAGGGGAGCATGCCAGGCCCGTTCGCGGATGAATCCGCTCCTACAAAAAAGACAACTCTTCTCTATTCTGAATACAGTCGAACCAAAACCACACCCTTCCTATTCAGAAAAAATTTCATCTTTGGTGTAAACTTTATAGACGTATTCAGGAAAAGTCTCTTCTACAAACCGGGCAACGTCCGCCTGGGTCGCCCCACGCTCATTGAGCATTTCCTGGTCAAGATAAATCATATCATCAAAGGGTTGCCCTTCATTGGGATCATTCAAAACGACATTCTCACCGAAGGCATTTTCAATTGCCTCAAAGAGATCATTGCGATAGAGAATACGGCCTTCATAGGCATTATGCGCTCCATGATCTGAAGTAACCACCATCAAGTAGTTATTCCTTCCGACATTTTTATCGAGCCAATACTTAATCTTCATGAGACAGTAATCCGTATAATACATGTATGTATATATTTCCGGAGAGTTAACCCCATATTTATGCCCGACCTTATCCAGGCACTTAAAGTTATAAAAGATAAGATCCGCTATTTTGTCCATGCCAACCCCTTCGCTTTCCATGGTTTTAAGCAGCATGTCGACAGCCCATAGCTGATAGAAAGGGGTATTCATCGTTTCGCTAAAATATGAATTGCTGGGAAAGGCTACGGTTTCATCCCACAATTGATACGCTGAGGTGGGTACGGTTTTCTCTGGCGTTACAGAGTGATGGCTGAAGGAAAAAGTT
Source organism: Desulfocapsa sp. (assembly GCA_030145625.1). GTDB lineage: Bacteria > Desulfobacterota > Desulfobulbia > Desulfobulbales > Desulfocapsaceae > Desulfocapsa. The sequence goes on from JAQYVF010000054.1 coordinate 20,005, forward strand.
GTGCCGTCCGGAAACGATCCCTGCGGTCCCGTTATTACATTATCATTGGGGACTGCATAGGGAGAGTTGTCTGTTACGATCATGCCTTCTGTCCACTTGTCATTGTGGATGTCGATGCCATAGTTGTCCAGCAACCACTGATCAATGCGAATAGCCGTATCGTTGGCATACTGTAATGTCTCCGGAAGGTGGAAATATTCATCATTGGTATATGGCAGGCCGGTATCCATAAGCAATTGAACTACGATGTCATTATCACTTTCATTAGAAAATGCGGCACCATGCCCACCCATACCCAATGCGGCCCTGCCATAAGGACTCATTGAGAGAATGATCGGTTTATTCTCCTGTTCCAGATCCATAACATCTGCATAACTTGGTGCCGTCAAATTAAACATATTCATGCTGTGTCGGGGATCATCATTAAAAGCCAGGGGAAAGGAATCACCCAGTTTTATGTTATTCCCTACTATGCCGTGCACGCCCGGTGTTGTACCGGTGCCAACTACCGTATGTGATACCGCAGTCCGTGAACCGGCATAACTCAATCTGGCTTGCGAATAATAGGTTCCCTTTTCCAGCAACTCCTTGCTGGTGAACTGCCAGGCAGCACTCATTTGTGGATTGCTGAAATAGTCGGCCCGGGCCTGATCCAGGGTGAAGACCAGTGCGACTCTGGGCCGGACAGGAGAACAGTTATTATTCAATCGTGTTGGCCGAGCCAATGAACCATTCAGGGCATCTGACAAAACAGTACCATTTGATTCATCCGGAATATCAGTATCAAGTATCTTTGCCAAGGTAGGGACAATATCCTCGTTGGATGCCTGTCCATCAGAGACAAATCCTCTCTTTATCCCTTTGCCATAGAGGATAAGCGGAATGCGTGTATCTGATTCCCAGGCAAAACCATGGGAACAGGCAAAAGTGGCATTTTCTTTTGAGCTGGTAAGTACGTCAGGAAGATAGACTATATTGAGTTCAGGGGTCCGGGATTCATGAAACGGGGCAAAATTCAGGCGATACATTGGCAGAAAGTCGGGATTTTCATCCAGTTCCCCCCCATAGCTATTTCCTGCCGAAACCATACAGAGCATTCCGATTAATAGGCTGCATCTCCATTTTCTTACATTCTTTTGTCTTTTCATTAGCTCAAGCCTCTTTCCTATATTTTCCTCATTAACCACAATCTCAACCATTTTTGAAATCATGAATCGTTTAACGCGATCAGCTGGCTGTACATTCAAACAGAGCGGACTCCTGTTTGAATGTACAGCCACACGATAAATAGTTATTATGTATTTGTAAAATAGGAAATACCTATCGAAACAAGAACCATTACAGGATGACAAGCTCCTAGTTAACTGGATATTGCATAGCGGGAAAGACAGCTAGCCAGCATATCTTATATGCCGACTCCAGTCTGAACGTGAAAACACCAAATAAGTCGTTCCGAAAAAAACAACTGAAGCGAATAAGGCTTCTGCAATGAGGAATGAAAAAACCCAACAAAAACCAGAAAAACGATGAAATAATTTTGGGAAAACAAATTCATTTGCTATACTGAAAATATTATAAAAATTCCAATTACCATCTACTTTCCCATCTCAATACAGTTCAGCAAAAGAGGAGTAACTTGCTTATGTTATCTCAGAGAGTAGGTCCAACAAAAGGGCTCTTTGTTCGTTTTTTCCTGTTTTTCCTTGTATGCTCCATACCGGCCCTGGCATACAGTCAGCCCAGCTTCAACCTGAGCTTCTCCCCTCCAACCATCGGACCTGGAAGCATTGCCACGCTTCAGTATGACATTGTCAATTCCGATGCGGAACCAATAACTGACCTGGCATTTAGCAATGAGCTGCCTAACGGTCTGACCATAGCAACACCTGCCCAGGATACCTCTACCTGTGGTGATGTTACTCTGTCTTCTTTTGATGGTGTCAATACCGTCACACTCACTGATGGCAAACTTGGTGCAGCAAGTTCATGCACTATTGTAGTTGACGTTACCGCAATCGTTTCTGGTGTCTATGAAAATACCACAGGTGATCTTACCTCAAGTGCAGGCAACAGCGGCACTGCAACAGGAAACTTGACTGTTGCATTCGACCGCCCTGGTTTTAGCAAAAGTTTTTCACCATCTTCTATTGCACTTGGCGGTAGATCAACCCTCACCTTTACCATCAACAATACCACTTACCTGAGCCTGGCCTACGATCTGGAATTCACAGACAATCTCCCGACAGGCATAGTAGTTGCCGACCCCGCCAATGCATCAACCAACTGTAATGCTGAAATTTATCCTTCCATCCCTAATCTTGGTGGAATTATAACAGCGACACCTGGAACCAGTATTATTTCTCTAGCTTCAGGCGTTTTTCCGAATTCCGCTGCTGTTGCTGGATACTCCAGCTGCACAGTCAGTGTCGATGTGACTGCCACCGCCACAGGCTCACTAGGCAACACCAGTGGGGAATTGACATTTATTCAATCACTTGACAACACACTAAGCAGTGGTAAAGCCGGTGCTGTATTGGATGTCGCCGCCGCCACCCTTCACCTGGATAAAACCTTTACAAATGATCCGGTCGCCCCTGGCGATACTGTAGATATCGAGTTCACACTTACCAACTTTGACCGAACCTTACCTGCCACGAACATCTCATTCAGCGACAATCTCGTTGAAACTCTGCCCGGTCTTATTGCAACAGGTTTGCCGAAAAATGATATATGCGGTACAGGTTCCCAGATATCGGGTACCGACGACTTGATATTCACGGCTGACAATCTTGGCCCGGGTGAAACCTGTACTTTCAGTGTAACTCTTCAAGTACCTGCAGATGCTGCTGCCGGCAGCTATTCAAATACAACCAGTCCTGTCTCTGCTGATGGCAGCGCAAACGGTTTTGCATCTGCCAGCGACACCCTTTTCATAAACGAGGCACCGGTTCTTACAAAGACTTTTTTGACAGATCCGGTGGGAGCAGGTGGTACAACCACTCTTGAATTCACCATAACCAACACGAGCACAAACTCAACAGCCACAAACATTGCCTTCATTGACGAGCTCACCACATTCCTGCCCTTTCCGATCTCAGCAACACTGCCAGACAACGGCAGTTTCTGTGGTAATGAGACCACAATATCTCTTGTCAGTCTGGGAACGGAACGGCAGGGGTTATCCATGACCGGAGGCACCCTGATCGGTGGTGGCAGCTGTACTTTTTCAGTCGACATAACAGTACCTTTCGATATGTCTTCAGGCACGTATCTGAATACCACCGAACCTATTTCGGCTACAATAAATGAGGGGACACAGACCGGCCGAACCGCATCCGACACCTTGACCATAATTGGTGCACCAACCCTGACAAAAGCCTTCACTGACGATCCTGTCCTGCCAGGCAGTACGGTAACCCTTGAGTTCACCCTGGCCCACGATGAATTTGCGGCAGGTGATGCAACCGGGATAACCTTTAGCGATGATCTTTCTGCCATGCTCACCGGTGTCACTGCCCTGGGATTACCCAAAAATGATATTTGCGGAATTGGCTCCCAACTCAACGGGACCAGCAACCTGAGTTTTACAGCAGGCACTCTTGCTCCGGGCGGCTCCTGTGTTTTCAATGTAACCCTGCAAATGCCGCCGGAAAATGCTTTCGGTTCCTATACAAATACAACCAGCAATGTGACAGCTACGGTAAATGAAACAGCAGTTACAGGAAATCCCGCTCAAGATAACTTGCTGATCAGTCCCTTGTCGTTTTCCAAGGCCTTTACCGATGATCCTGTTATGCCGGGAGAAACAGTAACCCTTGAATTCACAATAAACAATATCAGCCCCACAGCAAATATGGCAGATATTACATTTACTGATAACCTCAATACTGTTCTCTCGGGCCTAACGGCAACTGATCTTCCCAAGACCGATATCTGTGGAACAGGGTCTGGCTTTAGCAGCTCTAAGTCTCTTTTGACATTTAGTGGCGGCAACCTTGCCCCCCAGACTTCCTGTACCTTCAGTGCAACCCTTCTGGTACCTGCCAGTACAGCTTCTAATACCTATAACAATACGACAAGTGCAATCCTGGCGACCATTGACAAAAGCAATTTTGTCGGCCCCCCGGCAACAGCGAGCCTGCTGGTTGACGCAAATCTGCTGCACTTGACAAAGTCATTCACCAATGACCCTGTACCGCCGGGCGGGGCAGTTAACCTTGAGTTTGTCCTCACCAATCAACATGCTACCCACGCAGCAACAAATTTAGCCTTTACCGACAACCTGGAAGCAAGCCTCACAGGTCTGGTAGCTACAGGCCTGCCGGCAGCTGCCTGTGGAGGAACGTTGGACGGTAGCGGCCTGCTGACCTTTACCGGCGGCACACTGGACCCCGGCACATCCTGCACATTCAGTGTCGAACTCCAGATACCTGTTGATCTTCCTTCCGGAACCATGGTCACAAACACCACCAGCCTGGTCACAGGCACTCTTAACGGCCTTGCGGCAACGGGTGATCCGGCAAGCGATGACCTGGAGATCGGTTTCCTCACCTTCAACAAGTCTTTCAGCGGAAAGACTAGGGCTGGTGAGACAGTAAACTTGAGTTTTACGCTCCAGAACAACAACTCGGTCAGCACAATAAATGACCTGCAATTCTCCGACAATCTCGACAATATGTTTCCAGGACTCGTTGCAAGCGGGCTTCCTGTCAGCAATATCTGCGGATCCGGATCACTCCTCGTTGGAACAGACATCATCAGCATGTCCGGCGGAACTTTAGGAGCGGGACAATCGTGTACCTTCAGTGTCACCCTCCAGGTACCAATGAGTGCTCCCCATGGTTTTTTCTTGAACACCACCAGTTTTCTCACCATTCAGGGAGAAAGTGTTGCCAGCCCTGCCACCGCCACTTTGGAGGTTGATAACGACAAAGACGATGATGGCATCATGGATCAGGATGACAACTGCCCGGAAACCCCTAATACTGATCAGGCAAATAACGATGGAGACAGTCAGGGTGACGTCTGTGACTTAGACGATGACAATGACACCGTACCGGATACTTCAGATAACTGCCCCTTCACCGCAAATACAAATCAGGCAGATTTTGATAACGATAATACCGGTAATCTCTGCGATCTTGATGATGACAACGACACCATCCCCGATACTTGGGAGATCGCTAACAACCTGAACCCCTATGATGCTTCCGATGCGAACCAGGACAATGACGGTGACGGTTTTACAAACGTGCAAGAGTACAAGTTTGGCTCAGACCCCAACGTTTTTGATACCGACACAAACGATAACGGAATACCGGACAGCACTGATGCCAGCAGAGGAACACTCCCCTCGGTATTCTTTTTACTCAGTCACTAGGGTGGTAATCAGCTAACCTGCGACAAATACAGTCCTTAATAAAAAGGGAGTATAAACAGTAAGAACACCCCTGTTTATACTCCCACCATCACTTCCAACGACCACCTTCTCAACCTGCATTGCTCATCAGAATCTACTGCGAAACCCGCAAGCACACTGAACAGACATCCCCTGTTACTCCTCCATACTCAGCACCTTGTTAATATCGAGGATCCCGATCAGACCGTTTTCTTTCTTGTAAACTCCGGTAAAGAATTTCCCCTGAATCCCACTCATATTCGCTGGTGGCTGCTCTTTATTGGTCAGATTGACCGCCACCACGTCACCAATCTTTTTCACCAGCAGACCGACAGAACTGCCCGTCGAATTGACGATGACATTGCGTAATTCAAGAGACATATCTGTTTCGCCCATACCGAGTTTTTTACCCAGGTCGATGACAGTCACGATCTGACCGCGCAGATTCAGAATTCCCAGCACAAAATCCGGGGCCTGTGGCACCTTGGTCATCATCATGAGCTTGTTGATTTCCTGAATCTGCAGGATATTCATGCCACACAGCGCATCCCCGACATAAAATGTCGCCAGTTCCACGACATTCATTTCTGCCTCTGTCTTTATCTCTGTCTTTGTCTGTGTTTCTGTCTTTGTCTTGTCCATATCTCCACCGATTTTTCCAGTCCTCTTTTCAAACATGGTTATTCACCCAAACGAAATACTCCCCGGTTCCTAATGAGCATCAGAAGAAGGAGTAAACGATGTTCCCTGCTCTTCCGACAAAAACTCGAGACTGTCATCGACCCACTCAGGATAAATAGTGTCGATAAGTTCCGGAACATCCACCAGCATCGTCGTATAACCGTTAATAATCGCAGAACCCTGTATCCCATTCTGTTTCAAGGTCACGTTATCAATATCAACATTCACTTCCAGTGCATCAATCGGGCCAATGGCCAACAACCCAACCGTTTTAGAGCCATAGTTAAAAACAATGACAAGCAGATCCTCTCTGTCGGCAAGCGACTGCACCGTGGCCACATCATCTACACAGATAAGGGGCAGACTGCCGCCCCGATACTGCATAACCCGTTTTCCACCAAGCTCTTCAATCTTTGATTGATTGATCTTCTCGATACGATCAACAAGGTCAAGATTCACTCCAAACTGCTCCTCTTCTGAAGATCGAAAAACGAGCAATGACTGACGCTCATTGTTCATCCGTAGAGTCTCTTCCGTAGTCGCTGCAACTTCGGCGGCCCGATGAGTATCATCCAGCGGCATCAGTTCTGCCATGCGCGCCAGGTTACTGACATCAAGTATCAAGGCAATTCTGCCGTCACCCATGGTGGTTGCCCCGGCATACCCTTTACAACCCTGAAGATGGATCCCCAGAGGCTTGATGACAATCTCTTCAGAGTCCAGAAGCTGATCTACAATGAGTCCATATCGCATTGATCCCGTTGACACCACCACGATGTTCAAGGCGCTCCTCGGTGAATGACGACGGTCATCAATCAAGCGTGGTTGCGATTGCTTCGCCCCCGTGGTCTTTGCCTGTTGAAGACCTTGGTCATCGGAACCAGACACCTGCGAAACTCGACCGCGTCTGTCTGATATTCGTTCCCGCCGATCCACTTTTTTCTCGCAATCAACGGGATCAAAATACGTTCGTTCAATACAGATCACATCTGCGAGCCGTATTAATGGCAGCAGGTTACCGCGTAATCGTACGACCTCGGCATTCCCCACACACTCTATACGCTCTTTTACCTGGTGTGCAGGTATTCGCAGCAACTCCTCCAGGTTTACCTGGGGAATGGCATATCGCTCATCACCGGTCATAATTATCTGGCAGGGAATAATAGCCAGGGTCAACGGGAGTTTGATGGAGATGGTTGTCCTGCAGTTGATCTCAGATACAATATCAATACTCCCGCCGAGAGTATCAAGATTAGTCTTTACCACATCCATGCCCACACCTCGGCCGGAGACATCGCTCACCTCCTGGGCAGTTGAAAAACCGGGCAAAAAGATCAGGTTGACTTTCTCCTTCTCCGACATCACCTGGACTTGCTCAACACTAAGCAATCCTTTGCCAATGGCAGCGGCCGCCAGGGAGTCTCCATCAAGCCCTTTCCCATCATCGCTGATCTCAATAACGACCTGGCCCGCCTCATGAAATGCTCTCAAGACCACCCGGCCCGATTCAGGCTTACCTATTTCTTGCCGGTCTGAGGGCATTTCGATACCATGATCAACCGAGTTTCGGATCAAGTGGGTCAAAGGATCGCTGATAGCCTCAATAATGGTTTTATCCAGCTCAACATCTTTGCCGATAATTTCCAGCTCAACATTCTTGCCCAGCTTCTTTGCCAGGTCCCTGACCACACTAGGAAATTTACTGAACACATTTCCGATGGGCTGCATGCGGGTGAGCATGATAGCCTCCTGCAGTTCCGAGGTAATCATATCGATACGCTGTCCGACTGCATCAACATTATGGTAATCTTCAGAACCGATCGTTTGCAGGAGCTGATTCCGGCTTAATACCAGCTCACCGGCAAGGGTCATCAACGAATCGAGGAGACTGACCTGAACCCGGATCGAGGTATCCGTATTCGTCTGCTCTGCTTGTTCTCTTTTGTCATTTATCTGGTTGTTCATTGTGTCCTCATTTGCTGCTGCAGCAGAAAAGCGCGACATCTTCTGCTGCAGCAGGTTTTAGAGCTTAAACAGATCACTATCCAGGCTACTCAGTGAATTGAAATAACAACCTTAAGCAACCTGGAACCTGCCGACTAACCCATTCAGCTGCTCTGCCAAGCGCGACAGCTCATTGGCACTTTGGTTTACATTCTGACTGCTGTCACTTATTTCACCGGAGCCATTGCTGATCTCACTGATATCCTTACTGACATCCTGAACCGCAATTGAACTCTGGGCCACATTCTCATTCACCTCGCTTATGCCAGCGGAAGCCTGGGCCACATTTTCAGATATCTCAGAAGTCGCAGCCGACTGCTCTTCAACGGCAGTTGCGATGGTGGTAATAACATCATTGATTTCGTTAATAACTCCGGAAATTGCCTGGATATCTGTGATGGTGGCGTTGGTGGTACCCTGCATCCCTTCAATCTGAACCTTAATGTCTACAGTGGCTTCTGCTGTCTGTTTTGCCAGTTCCTTGATTTCGTTTGCAACCACAGCAAAGCCTTTCCCTGCTTCACCTGCCCTTGCAGCCTCAATCGTCGCATTAAGCGCAAGTAAATTTGTCTGTTCAGAAATCTCGGTGATAACCTCGGTTACCTTTCCTATTTTATCAGCGGCGGTACCTAACTCAGTTACTTTCGTTGCAGTCTGGTGTGACTGCACCACTGCATCTTCAGAGATTGTTTTGGCTCTTGCCGCATTCTGGGCAATCTCGTTTACTGTAGCAGACATCTCTTCAGCGGCAGTAGCAACCATACCCACATTACTTGCAGACTGTTCCATGGCAGCAGAGACGGAATTCATATTCACGCTGATTTCCTCGGATGCCGAAGCAACTGAATTGGCACGTCCCACAGCATCTTCAGAAGTTGTCGAGAGTTGGGTGGATATGGCTGCCAACTCGGTGGAGGAGGATGTGAGCGTATTGACACCGTTGGTGATGTCTTTGATCATGGCACCGAGATCCACGGTGGTCTGATTGAGAGCATTGGCCATTGTCCCAATCTCATCCTTCTGGTCTATCTTCAGGGTGTTCGTAAAATCTCCACCAGCTATCTTGTTTATAAAATCAACAACTTTTTGTACTGGTCCGGTGATAGAACGGGTAAGCGTGATGGCAAAGACTATACCTACAAGGATGGCGATACAGGAAATAATCAGGGTAAATCGAATAGCATTCTGACTTTTGGCCTGCACGATTGGCCCCAAAATGTCCTGCTCTTCTTTAACAGAAGAATTGATATCTTCAGCAGCAACCAGTACTTTGGGACCCACTTTTAAAAAGGTATCGTTTAAAATAGCATTGCTTTCGTAACTGACTGTGGCGAGTTTGTCAAAGGCAGCAAGATAGATTTGAGCCTCTTCTTTCACTTTATCATTGAGCGTCCGACGACTGGAATCCTGCAGAAGCGCATCCAGCGTGCTGACTCCTTTAAATACATTGGCAATTTCCGATTTCACCAAGTCGTAATCAGCAGGCGCGCTGGTAGCGAGAAATTTTTGCCCATAAAGTCGCCCCAGCAGCATATGGCGCAGGACGATACCCGCCTCATAGGAAACATCCGCATTATTGTCTTCCTTGGCCGATGCCATAATTTCCGTCAGGTACTTCTCCATATTGGGACCATGGCCTCGAAGCCCCTCATTCACTATCTTCTCACGTTCATGACGAATCTCTACTATCCTGGCAAACCCCTTTTGGTATATGTGCATATTCTCTGTCAAGACACCGACATCTTCTGCACGTTTTGGATCTTGAATCTCTTGATGAGCCTCCTCAAGAAAGAGATTCATTTTTTCTAGATAGTCGTTGTACTGCTCAACACTCTTATCGCTGCCATTCCTGAGAAAAGCAGCGACGTTCAATCGCACCATCAGCATATTGACCTGAAGGCGACTGGCAATATTAGTTTGTTCAGCCAAGCCTCGATAGCTGACCAACCCATCACCTACCCCACTTAAGCCACGCCATGAGACAATAGAGACGATAACAAGAAGCAGAATAACAATACCGAATCCCCCACCAATTTTTGCTGCAAGACTTAACTTTTTCATTTTTTCTCCCGTGGTAAATGTGCGTCCTACAATTTCTCGAAAAACTATGAGAAACCACAGGCCATTTTAGCCGCAAACAAACTCGCAACTATTTTTTTTATTTATTTATCTCTATAATCTTTCGAATGGTTTCCTCGGCATGAATATAGTTTTGACTGGCAAATGTGTAATATCTTGGATTAAGCAATTGCCCGACTTTTAAGAGTTCCTGGTCATACTCCTGAAGAATAAAAAATATCTTAAAGTTACGACACTCACCGGCCAAACACGTCAGAGCCTCCAATTCTTTTTTATCACGGGCAAAAAGAATGATGAGATCACCGCTGCGCAGTTGCAGTGACTCATGGGAACTAAACCCCAAACCACTGGACAGTTCCTGGATATGTAATGGAGGCTCTAACGAACAAAGCCACGCAAAAGCCGCTGAGGCCTGGATGGATTTTTGGGCAGCGTAGAAAAAAATGTTCATTCCCTCTCTCTTTCCCTTTTTCCTGGGTTGAAATAAATATTCAAATCACCAAACAGTTAACTGCCACTGTGCAGTATGTGTTCCAGTTTTTTTAAATCCATTATTTTGTTCATAGTTTCAGCATGTTGCTATTTTTCCAGTGAGGATTTGCAGAGGAACAGAGAAGAGAGATGACCATTGCACCCACATCGAGTCTAATTTTTCAGACTGAAAAAAAGTACACTTGGCTGACATTGTGAATACAAAACACCAGCCAGAAACGCATATCCATTGAATATAAAATGAGAAAATCTTTTTTTTGCAGATGAGAATCAAAACAGAGGAAAAATCTTATGGGGAAAAAAAGAAGAATCTGCTTTTTTATACTGTCTAATTAATTAGACAAAAGGAACCTTCAGATTGTTCTTTTTCGTGCGCTTTACCAATGCACGAAATTGATCTACCGGTTGTATCACAGTTATCCGGTTATCAACTGGAGAGGAGAGAAAAAGCAAGAATGCTCATCTGCATGACGACGTTAAGAACAAAGTTGGAGCGGTTTCAACCGCGAACGGCCACCCACATACTTGAAATAAAAATTCTGATCCCGGGCCAACTCCGATTTCGCGGATAAATCCGCTCCTACAAGGTGATGAAGATCATCCAGAAGACAACGGTGACAACAAAGTATGAGGAACCAAGTAGGAGCGGTTTCAACCGCGTACGGCCACACACATACTTAAAATAGAAATTCTGATCCCGAGCCAACTCCGATTTCGCGGATAAATCCGCTCCTACAAGGTGATGAAGAGCATCCAGAAGACAACGGTGAATACAATTTTTTTTATTACTTCTTCAGGCGATCCGAGGTGCTTTTATATATGGATTTATACTCTATCTTTTTCAGCAACTGATATACCCTTGCTCGTGAAATACCGGAAAGTTCACACGCTTCCTGTATGTTTTCCTGCGTATAGGTCATGAGATGGGTGAGGTATTCTACTTCCATCATTGCTTTATACTCTTTCCAAGGCAAAGGTCTGCTCAGTGCCTTGGCTGGAGTTTTTGTTTTCGCCCCCCCCTCTTCTGATCTGTTCTGCAGCTCCCGTTGTGCCTGGTCGATACGAATGTGCTCGGGGAGATGATAGGAAAAGAGGGTGTGGTGCCGATAGGCTCTGGAACACACTTCTTCCAGGAGTTGCTGGAGTTCACGAACATTTCCAGGCCAGGAATGCGCTTGAAGATGTTCGACAAATTCCGAGGTAAGAACCTTTTGCTCAATCTGTAACCGATCA